>JBGUPV010000058.1:0-5790 GCA_045130455.1 Lachnospiraceae bacterium
GATCTTGCGGACAAGCTCGCGGAGAGCCTGTCCCATGACCTTTTCCTGCGCGCGACCGGCAACGGACCGCACAGGGACGACGTGGAATTTTCCGTGAACGGACGGAACGTCCGGCTCTACGGTTCCCAGGGACAGCAGCGCACGACGGCGCTGTCACTGAAACTGGCGGAGATCGAACTGGTGCGTGCGAGCGTCAAGGAATCCCCGGTGCTCCTACTCGACGATGTGCTCTCTGAGCTGGATCGAAACCGGCAGCTGCAACTGCTCTCGGAGATCCGGGATATACAGACCATCGTCACCTGCACGGGCATGGAGGAATTTGTCGACCGGCGTTCCACGGAAGACAGCATCTATTACGTGCAGGAAGGAACGGTTGAGAAGAAAGCCGCGATATGACGGCTCATTTTCCGAAGAAGATTCGGTCGTGTCCGAAGGCACACCAAGCGTGCGGCGGACGGACCGGCTGACAATAGATTCAGAAACCGCCGGGGAACCGGCTTTAGGAGGTAGTTTCAAACATGAGTGATAATCAGAATCAGGAATACGGTGCGGAACAGATACAGATCCTCGAGGGTCTGGAAGCCGTGCGCAAGCGTCCCGGTATGTACATCGGTTCGACATCCGCAAGAGGCCTGCATCACCTGGTCTACGAGATCGTGGACAACGCGGTGGACGAGGCTCTGGCAGGCGTATGTACGGAGATCAATGTCTTCATCAACAAGGACGGTTCCGTGACGGTGCGCGACAACGGCCGCGGCATTCCTGTGGAGATCAATGAGAAAAAAGGCATCAGCACGGTTGAGGTCGTCTTCACGATCCTTCATGCCGGCGGCAAATTCGGCGGCGGAGGATACAAGGTTTCCGGCGGTCTTCACGGCGTAGGCGCTTCCGTCGTTAACGCTCTCTCCGACTGGCTCGTCGTTGATGTCGAGCGTGAGGGTCACAAGTACGAGCAGCGCTATGAGCGCGGCAAGCCGGTGACCGAGCTTACGCGGATCGGTGATTCCGACCGCACCGGTTCGACCGTTACGTTCTTCCCGGATGCGACGATCTTCGATGAGATCATTTTCGATTTCAACACCTTAAAGCAGCGTCTCCGCGAGATGGCGTTCCTGACCAAGGGTCTGAAGATCACGCTGAGCGATCTTCGTGAGGATCCGGCGAAGGAAAAGGAATTCCACTACGAGGGAGGTATCAAGGAGTACGTCCAGTATCTCAACAAGGGAAATTCCGCACTGTACGATGATATCATTTACTGCGAAGGCACGGTCGGCGATGTGTACGTCGAGGTTGCGATGCAGCACAACGACGCATACAACGACAACTGCTACAGTTTCGTAAACAACATTACGACGCCCGAAGGCGGTATGCACCTGATCGGTTTCCGTAACGCGCTTACGAAGACCATCAACGCCTACGCGCGCACCAACAAACTGATCAAGGACAACGAGCCTGCCCTTGACGGCGAGGATATCCGCGAGGGTCTCACTGCCATCATCAGTGTCAAGCTCCCCGAGCCGCAGTTCGAGGGCCAGACAAAGCAGAAACTCGGCAACAGCGAGGCCCGCACGGCGGTCGACAAGCTCGTCAGTCAGCAGCTCACCTACTATCTTGAGCAGAATCCCGCGGTTGCGAAGATCATCGTCGAAAAATCCGTCCTCTCCCAGAGAGCCCGCGACGCGGCGCGCAAAGCGCGCGACCTCACACGCCGGAAGTCTCCGCTCGAAAGCCAGAGTCTTCCCGGAAAGCTGGCGGACTGCTCCGAGAAAGATCCGACCAAGTGCGAGATCTTCATCGTAGAGGGTGACTCCGCAGGCGGTTCCGCAAAGTCCGCGCGTGTCCGCGCGACCCAGGCAATCCTGCCGCTTCGAGGCAAGATCCTCAACGTTGAGAAGGCCCGCCTCGACCGCGTTCTCGAGAACAATGAGATCCGCGCGATGATCACGGCGTTCGGAACCGGCATCCACGAGGATTTCAACATCGAGAAACTGCGCTACCACAAGATCATCATCATGACCGATGCCGATGTCGACGGTGCGCACATCAGTACTCTTCTGCTGACGTTTTTGTATCGTTTCATGCCGGAGCTGATCAAGCAGGGCCATGTGTACCTGGCAATGCCGCCGCTCTACAAGGTTGAGCGCGGAAACAAGGCCTGGTACGCTTACAGCGACGACGAGCTGAACAAGATTCTCACCGATATCGGCCGCGATCAGAACAACAAGATCCAGCGATACAAAGGTCTCGGTGAGATGGATGCCTCCCAGCTCTGGGAGACGACCATGGATCCGAAGCATCGAATCCTTCGCCGGGTCAATATGGATCAGGACAGCCTGAGTGAACTGGATCTCACATTTACCACGCTGATGGGCGAGGAAGTCGAACCCCGCCGCGTCTTCATCGAGGAAAATGCGAAATACGCGGAAAACTTGGATATCTAAGGTAATTTTCGAACCGTATGTGCACAGCGCGAACCGATGTGAAAGCTTCCTTTCGATCATCGGGAGCGATGCGCACATGGCCACGGTGATGACTGTCACCGCGGCCACATGAGCAAAAAACGACAACCCGAGCTTTTCCAAAGTCGTTTTTTGCGAATGGGAGTTGATCTGATTGCGAACCGTAGCGAATGGTTCGAAAATGTATCAGAAATCTCATGCCCCACCGGTAATAACAAAAGAAACTGAGGACAATTCATGGACGATATCAATGTTATGGACGATCATATCTTTGACAAGATTGATGACGTCGACTTGAAAAAAATGATGGAGAAATCCTTCGTCGAGTACGCCATGTCGGTTATCGCCTCCCGTGCGCTGCCCGATGTGCGCGACGGCCTGAAGCCCGTTCAGAGACGTATTTTGCACGCGATGAACGAGCTCAACAACGGCCCCGACAAGCCGCATCGTAAGTGCGCGCGTATCGTCGGTGACACGATGGGTAAATACCATCCTCACGGCGACAGCTCCATCTACGGCGCGTTGGTTTACCTGGCGCAGGATTGGAATACCCGCTACCCTCTCGTGGACGGTCACGGAAACTTCGGTTCCATGGACGGCGACGGCGCGGCGGCAATGCGATACACCGAGGCACGCCTCTCGAAGATTTCCGTGGAGATGCTCGCGGACATCAACAAGGACACCGTCGACATGCTCCCGAACTTCGACGACACGGAGAAGGAGCCCGCGGTCCTGCCCGCCCGCTACCCGAACCTTCTGGTCAACGGTACGACCGGTATCGCCGTCGGTATGGCGACCAACATCCCTCCGCACAACCTGCGTGAGACGATCGACGCGGTAGTCCGCATCATCGATGACAAGATCGAGGGTGACGAGACGACGATCGAGGATGTGATGCAGATCATTCAGGGACCTGATTTTCCGACCGGTGCCCAGATTCTCGGCAAGCGCGGCATTGAGGAAGCGTACCGCACCGGCCGCGGCAAGATCCGCGTTCGCGCGGTATCGACGATCGAGCCGATGGACAACGGCAAGCACCGCATCATCGTGACGGAGCTTCCGTATCTGGTCAACAAAGCCCGTCTGATCGAGAAGATCGCGGAACTTCACAAGGACAAGCGCGTCGAAGGCATCACCGATCTCCGCGACGAGTCCGATCAAAAGGGTATGCGTGTTGTGATCGAGCTGAAGAAGGAAGCGAACCCGACGGTCGTTCTGAATCATCTCTACAAGCACACGCAGCTGCAGGATACTTACGGCGTGATCATGCTCGCGCTTGTGAACAATGAGCCGAAGGTCCTCAACCTTCTGCAAATGCTTCAGTACTATCTCCTTCACCAGGAGGAGGTCGTAACGAGAAGGACCAAATACGATCTGAACAAGGCCGAGGAGCGCGAGCACATCATGGAAGCTCTGCTCAAGGCTCTGGATTTCATCGACGAGGTCATCGCGATCATCCGTTCTTCGAAGACAACGCAGGAAGCAAAGCAGCGTTTGATGGATCGGTTCGAATTTGACGACGTTCAGGCACAGGCCATCGTTGATATGCGTCTGCGTCAGCTCACCGGTCTGGAGCGCAGCAAGCTCGAGGAAGAATTTGCGGCACTTGAGGCGAAGATCGCCGAGTACCGTCTGATCCTCTCCGACGAGCGTGAGCTTCTCCGCGTGATCCGCACCGAGATCGTTGCGATCCGCGACCGTTACGGCGATGACCGCCGCACTACGATCGGCTACGATGAATTTGATTTCAACGCCGAGGATCTGATCCCCGACGATGCTACGATCATCGCAATGTCCCGCAAGGGATATATCAAGCGCATGAGCCCCGAGAACTTCCACACGCAGAACCGCGGCGGCAAGGGCATCAAGGGCATGCAGACGATCGAGGAGGATTTCATCGAGAAATTGATGATGACGACCAATCATCACAATCTTCTCTTCTTCACCAACCTCGGCCGCGTTTATCGCCTGAAGGCATACGAGATTCCGGAGGCATCGCGCACCGCGCGCGGCACGGCCGTGATCAACCTGATCCAGCTGATGCCCGACGAGCGTGTCACCGCAATCATTCCGATCCGCGACATCGGCAACGACGGCTGCCTGTTCATGGCAACCCGCAGCGGTATCGTCAAGAAGACGAAGCTGCAGGCATTTGCCAACATCCGAAAGGTCGGCATCATCGCGATCTCGCTTCGTGACGACGACCAGCTGATCGAGGTCAAGGCGACCGCAGAAGACGCGGAGCTGATGCTCATCACCAAGCAGGGTATGGCGACGCGCTTCCGCGAGGAGGACGTTCGTTCGACCGGCCGAAACGGTATGGGTGTGTACGGTATGCGTCTTGCGCCGGACGATGAGGTTGTTGCGATGGTTGACGTATCCGAGGGCGAGCATCTTCTCTTCATCTCGGAAAATGGATTCGGCAAGCGTACCGCGCCGTCCGAATTCGCACTGCACCACCGCGGCGGCAAGGGTATGCGCTGTTACAAGATCGCGGAGAAGTCCGGTCCGGTTGTCGGTGCACGCATGGTCGACAACGACGACGATGTCATCATGATCACCAACGAAGGCATCCTGATCCGGATCCCGGTTTCGACGATCAGCATCAACGGCCGCAACGCGACCGGCGTAAAATGCATGAATGTCGACGCCGAAAGCGATATCCGCGTTGCCAACTTCGCGAAGGTATGCGAGACGGAGCGCGAGGACTACACGAACACCGGTGACGAACTCCAGGCAGAAGAATCGGAGGAAAATGCTTCCGAAGAACCTGCCGAGTAAAAAATAGTATCAAGCCAGCGCAGAAAGGGCGGGTCTTCGGGCCCGCCCTTTCTGCGTCCGGAATCGCTGTATTTATCCGCAAAACAACAGACAAATTCCTGTGGATTTTCCGAAACAAACCGCTTGACAAAGGTAGTGCGGTTTGATATAGTAATCAATGCACCACTCTTCGTGAGGCTTCCCGTGAGTCTGCGTCGGTAGGTGCGAAATTTCTGCATAGCGACGATTACTCCGGTGCCAACGCGTGTCGGAAGGATCATTTTTGACAGGGATTTCAGCTCGGAGAAATACTCAAGAGGCTGAAGAGGCGCCCCTGCTAAGGGTGTAGGTCGCGCAAGCGGCGCGAGGGTTCAAATCCCTCTTTCTCCGCTCGAAAACTTTCTTAAAAAAGTTTTCAAAAAAGGTGTTGACAGATGCGAAGGCTTGTGATATTCTAATCAAGCTGTCGCGAGAGCAACAGCCTATGAACCTTGAAAACCGAACAGTGAAACAACCTTGAAATTCTTTACAAAAGTTTCTGGAAACGGAAGCGAACAAAGTAATTCAGGAA
>JBGUPV010000059.1:0-21429 GCA_045130455.1 Lachnospiraceae bacterium
CAAGACACAGATCACGGAAAATGCCCGAAAATAAGGGAAAACAAGGCAACTCCCCGGCGGATTTACGCGCCGGGGAGCTTTTTGTAGGAATTGTGAACAGCGGTTTAAACCACAAGATATAGTATTGAAACGAAAAAATCTTCCAATATTTTGCGATTCCGGTGTTGACACGGCGGCGGAATGTGTGCTATCATGTAGACAATCGCCCGGTCGGGGAAGACCGCCGGGACAACGGATAGCAAAGGAGAAAGGAAGAAATTATGATTCAGGTAGCAAAACGTAACGGGGAATTAAAGGAATTTGATCTCCATAAGATCGATGCCGCGATCGAGAAGGCCTTCAAGGCCACGAACAAAGAATACACCGCAGAGATCATCAGCCTTCTGTCGCTTCGCGTAACGGCACAGTTCCAGAGCAAGATGCAGAACGGCGTGATCGGCGTTGAGGATATCCAGGACAGCGTTGAGCAGGTTCTTGAGCAGACCGGCTACACCGACGTTGCCAAGGCATACATTCTGTACCGCAAGCAGAGAGAAAAGCTCCGTGAGATGAAGTCCACGATCCTTGATTACAAGGAGATCGTCAACAGCTACGTTCACGAGGAAGACTGGCGTGTAAAGGAGAACTCCACGGTTACGTATTCCGTCGGCGGTCTGATCCTTCACAACTCCGGTTCCGTGACTGCCAACTACTGGCTCTCCGAGATCTACGATGATGAGATCCGCACGGCGCACAAGGAAGCGGACATCCACATTCACGATCTGTCGATGCTGACCGGCTACTGCGCGGGATGGTCCCTGAAGCAGCTGATCATGGAAGGTCTCGGCGGAATCCCGGGCAAGATCACGTCCTCGCCGGCGAAGCATCTGGCAACGCTCATGAACCAGATGGTCAACTTCCTCGGTATCATGCAGAACGAGTGGGCAGGCGCTCAGGCATTTTCCTCGTTCGACACGTACCTTGCACCGTTCGTTAAGATCGACAACCTTTCCTACAAGGAAGTCAAGCAGTGCATCCAGAGCTTCGTGTACGGCGTGAACACCCCGAGCCGCTGGGGCACGCAGGCTCCGTTCTCCAACATCACGCTCGACTGGACGGTTCCGGCGGATATGGCCGAGCTTCCCTGCCTGATCGGCGGCGAGGAGATGGACTTCTGCTACAAGGACTGCAAGAAAGAGATGGATATGGTCAACAAGGCCTTCATCGAGATCATGGTGGAAGGCGACGCGAACGGCCGCGGCTTCCAGTATCCGATCCCGACGTACTCCATCACGAAGGACTTCGACTGGTCCGATACGGAAAATAACCGTCTTCTCTTCGAGATGACCGCGAAGTACGGCACGCCTTACTTCAGCAACTACATCAACAGCGACATGCAGCCGAGCGACGTTCGTTCCATGTGCTGCCGTCTGCGCCTTGACCTTCGCGAGCTCCGCAAGAAGACCGGCGGTTTCTTCGGTTCCGGCGAGAGCACCGGCAGCGTCGGCGTTGTTACGATCAACATGCCCCGTATCGCATACCTTGCGGCAGATGAGAACGATTTCTTCAAGCGTCTCGACCATATGATGGATGTTGCGGCACGTTCCCTGAAGGTGAAGAGAACCGTCATCACGAAGCTTCTCAACGAGGGTCTGTATCCTTACACGAAGAGATACCTCGGAACCTTCGACAATCATTTCTCGACGATCGGTCTGATCGGTATGAACGAGGCCGGCCTGAACGCGAAGTGGATCGGCAAGGATCTGACCAACAAGGAGACGCAGGACTTTACGGTTCGCGTGCTCAACCATATGCGCGAGCGCCTCAGCGATTACCAGGAGATGTACGGCGATCTGTACAACCTCGAGGCAACGCCGGCAGAGTCCACGGCATTCCGTCTTGCAAAGCACGACCGCAAGCATTATCCGGACATCATCACGGCAGGCAAGCCGGGTGAGACGCCTTACTATACCAACAGCTCGCATCTTCCGGTAAGTTTCTCGGACGATGTATTTTCCGCACTGGATATCCAGGACAAGCTGCAGACTCTGTACACGTCCGGTACCGTGTTCCACTGCTTCCTCGGTGAGAAGTTGCCGGATTGGGAGGCAGCTGCGAAGCTCGTTCGCACGATCGCGGAGAACTATGAGCTTCCTTACTATACGATGTCGCCTACGTACTCCGTATGCAGCGAGCACGGATACATCACCGGCGAAGTCGCTACCTGCCCGCACTGCGGAAAGAAGACCGAGATTTACAGCCGTATCACCGGCTACTATCGTCCGGTTCAGAACTGGAATCCCGGCAAACTCCAGGAGTACGAAGATCGTCTTGAGTACAATGTTGCCGGTGTGATCGGCGGCGAAGAAGTTGCTGAAGCAAAAGCGGAAACCGTTGAGAATGTAAGTGCTACTGCTGTAGAATCGGCGGTTGAGACCGAGATCGTTACGGACGGCAAGGGCGAGCTTCTCCTGTTCACGACGCAGAAGTGCCCGAACTGCAAGCTGGCGAAGGAGTTCCTCGAGGGTGTGGATTACAAGGTAATCGACGCTGAGGAGAACAGCGATCTTGCGATGAAGTACGGCATCATGCAGGCACCGACACTTGTGGTTCTGGATCAGGACAAGGTCGAAAAATACGCGAACGCGTCCAACATCCGCCGCTATGTCAACGAGCATTCGGGACAGTAATTCGGAGGTGTCGGCCATATGAGTTACGCGGATGATGTTTTTATCCGGATGTGTCGGGATATTCTCGACAACGGGACCGACACGCGGGGCGAAGCGGTTCGCCCGCATTGGGAAGACGGAGAGCAGGCATACACGATCAAGCGGTTCGGAGTTGTGAACCGCTATGATCTCTCCAAGGAGTTTCCGGCGCAGACGCTTCGGAAGACGCCGATCAAGTCGGCGACGGACGAGCTTCTGTGGATCTGGCAGAAGAAGAGCAACAACGTGCACGATTTCGGCCAGCACATCTGGGACGCCTGGGCGGACGAGGACGGTTCCATCGGCAAGGCCTACGGCTATCAGATGGGCGTGAAGCATCAGTACAGGGAAGGCATGTTCGACCAGGTCGACCGTGTCATCTACGACCTGCAGCACACGCCGTTCAGCCGAAGGATCCTGACGAACATCTACGTCCATCAGGACCTGCATGAGATGAACCTCTATCCGTGCGCGTACAGTATGACATTCAATGTCACGAGCGCGAAGGACGGGGGCAAGCTGGTGCTCAACACGATCCTGAACCAGCGGTCGAACGATGTTCTCGCGGCAAATGCCTGGAACGTATGCCAGTACGCGGTCCTCACACACATGATCGCGCAGGTCTGCGACATGCAGGTCGGCGAGTTCGTGCACGTGATCGCGGACGCGCACATCTACGACCGGCATGTTCCGCTGATCGAGGAGCTGATCGCGAGACCGACGTACCCGGCGCCGAAGTTTAAGCTGAATCCGGAGATCAAAAATTTCTATGATTTTACAAAGGATGACGTGGAACTGACCGACTATACGTACGGTGAGCCCATCGGAAAGATTCCGGTGGCCATCTGATGTACGGACAGTGACGATGACGAATGTTCAGTAGTCATTAGGACTCCTTTCTATGTAGAGTTGGAAAGAGCGAGACCCCGCCGATCGGCGGGGGCTCGCTCTTTGTCTTTGTCTTTATCAGTATTCAGCCGTTACGTTCTTACTTGACTTCAACCGTCCAGTTGCGATCATCCTTGATCTTGCCGAGCTGGATGCCGGTGATGGTGTCGTACAGCTTCTGGCTTACAGGGCCGATGCCGCCGTCGCCGATCTTGAACACTTCGTTCTCGTAACGGAGATGGCTTACCGGGCTGATAACCGCTGCGGTACCGGAACCGAAGCACTCCTCAAGAGCACCGGTGCGGCCTGCCTCAACAAGCTCTTCCACCGAGATGCGGCGCTCCTCAACCGGGAGACCCCAGCCCTTGCAAACTTCGATAACCGAGTTTCTCGTAACACCGGGAAGGATGGAACCGTTCAGCATCGGGGTAACGATCGTGCCGTTGATCTTGAAGAAGATGTTCATGGCGCCGACTTCCTCGATGTACTTGCGCTCGCGGCCGTCAAGCCAGAGCACCTGCGAGTAACCTTCGTCGTGAGCCTTAACCTGCGCTGCGAGAGAAGCAACATAGTTGCCGCCGGTCTTCGCCTCGCCGATACCGCCCTTAACGGCGCGTACATACTCATCCTCAATCCAGATCTTAACCGGGTTCAGACCCTCTGCATAGTACGGGCCGACCGGCGAAAGGATGACGATGAAGAGATAGGTGTCGGAAACACGAACGCCGAGGAACGGATCCGTCGCGATCATGAACGGACGGATGTAAAGGGAGGTGCCGGGCTTCGTCGGGATCCAGTCCTGATCCACCTTGACGAGTGCCTTGCAGGCCTCAACAAAATCCTCTTCCGGGATCTGCGGCATGCAGAGACGCTTGTTCGAGTTGTTCGCACGTTCCGCGTTCTTGAACGGACGGAACAGAAGGACGCGGTCGTCCTCGGTGCGATATGCCTTCATACCCTCGAACATCTCCTGGCCGTAATGGAACACCATCGCGGAGGGATCCAGGCTGATCTCGCCGTAAGGAACGATGCGTGCGTCAAACCAGCCCTTGCCGGTCTCATAGTTCATAACGAACATGTGATCCGTGAAGATTGTGCCGAAACGCAGCGGGTCATCCGCTGCCGGCTTAGCTTTCGGGCTCTTCGTGAGCTCATAACGGATATTTAACATAGTAACTCCTATCCGCCGCTTCGCGCGGCTTGAGAACTTTGTAATGTATAATAACCCCATCCGCCGTAAAATGCAACAGAAAACATGGGAAAATGGTTGCTACCCCGGCATGCCTGTGCTACAATCAAACCGTACCGACGCTGACAGGGGGTGATGATTCGATATGAAATGTATAGCGGCAGTAGACAGAAACTGGGCGATCGGAAAGAGTAACCGGCTGCTCGTCAGTATCCCTGCGGATATGCGCTTCTTCCGTGAGAAAACGACCGGCAAGGTGGTCATCATGGGGCGCGCGACCCTCGCGAGTTTCCCGGGCGGAAAGCCCCTTGCGAACCGCGTGAACATCGTCGTGACGAGAAACCCGAAGCTTTATATTCCGGATGCGATCGTTGTGCACAGTGTCGAGGAGGCGGCGGAGGCTGCGAAGGCTTACGATCCCGAGGATGTGTATGTCATCGGCGGAGCGAGCATTTACCGGCAGTTCCTTCCGTTCTGCGACACGGCGTACATCACGAAGATCGATTACGCGTACGACGCGGACACGTATTTTCCGAATCTCGATGAGATGCCGGAGTGGAAGGTCGTGAGCGTGGCCGAGGAGGAGACATACCACGATCTCGCATACACCTTTGTGACCTACCGGAAGGACACCGCGGAGTAAGCGTACGACAACGAAATACGAACCAAACCACGGCCCCCTGTCGCGCGATGCGGCGGGGGGCCTGCTGCGTCAAGTTTTTTCTTGTCACGGAACGCGGAAAATGCTATAATTACATTTTAAGTGGGTCCCGAGAATACCCGGACTCAATATCCCACAAGGAAAGGAGGAACCGTTATGACGGACGAAACGTTGAAGCTCACCGAAGAGACGAAGCCCGCGGAAGCAGCGGCAACCACGGTGACAGCGGCGGAAAATGAACCCGGCATCGGCGCGACCGAGGATTTCAGCGATCCCGAAGTGCTGTATCAAAAACTGATCGACACCATACGCCTGTACCGTCCGACGACGGACCTTTCCATCATCGAGCGTGCGTACAAGCTTGCGAGGGATGCGCACGGCAATCAGAAGAGAAAGAGCGGCGAGCCTTACATCATCCATCCGCTCTCGGTGGCAATCGTGCTGGCCGAGCTGGAGATGGACAAGGAGACGATCGTGGCGGGTATCCTCCACGACGTCGTTGAGGACACGACCATCACGGAGGCGGAGCTGACGAGACTCTTCGGCAGCGAGGTGACGCTTCTCGTGGACGGTGTGACCAAGCTGACACAGCTCAATTATTCGCAGGATAAGATCGAGGTGCAGGCCGAGAACCTCCGCAAGATGTTCATCGCGATGGCGAAGGATATCCGCGTCATCGTCATCAAACTCGCGGACCGTCTGCACAACATGCGTACGATGCAGTACCAGACGCCGGAGAAGCAGGTGGAGAAGTCCAAGGAGACGATGGAGATCTACTCGCCTCTTGCGCACCGGCTCGGTATCAGCAAGATCAAGAAGGAACTGGACGACCTGTCCCTGAAATATTTAAAGCCCGACGTGTATAAGCAGCTCTCGGAGGACATCAAGGCGACCCGCGCGGAGCGCGAGGCGTTTGTGCAGAAGATCTCCGAGGAGGTCGGTGCGAAGATGAAGGAGGCTGGCATCCGCGCGGAGATCGACGGACGCGCGAAGCACTTCTTCAGCATTTACCGAAAGATGGTCAACCAGAACAAGTCGATCGAGCAGATCTACGACCTGTTCGCGGTGCGCATCATCGTGGAAAATGTCCGTGACTGCTATGCGGCCCTCGGCATCCTCCACGATATGTACACGCCGGTTCCCGGCCGTTTCAAAGACTATATCGCGATGCCCAAGGCGAACAACTATCAGTCGCTGCACACGACGCTGATCGGCCCGGGCGGCACGCCCGTGGAGATCCAGATCCGCACGGAGGAGATGCACCGCATCGCCGAGTACGGTATCGCTGCACATTGGAAATACAAGGAATCCCAGAACGGCAAGCGCATCGACAACGGCGAGGACGAGAAGCTGGCGTGGCTTCGTCAGATCCTCGAGTGGCAGCGCGACATGTCCGACAACAAGGAGTTCCTCAACAGCTTAAAGAGCGACTTCGATCTCTTCAACGACAGCGTATACTGCTTCACCCCGACGGGCGAAGTGAAGACCCTGCCGGTTGGCTCGAACACGGTGGATTTTGCGTACAGCATCCACAGTGCGGTCGGCAACAAGATGATCGGCGCGCGCGTCAACGACCGTCTCGTGACCATCGATTACGAGATCCAGAACGGCGACCGTGTCGAGATCATCACGTCCCCCAACGCGAAGGGACCGAGCCGTGACTGGCTCAAGATCGTCAAGAGCGCGCAGGCCCGCAACAAGATCAACCAGTGGTTCAAGGCCGAACTCAAGGACGACAATATCATAAAGGGAAAGAACGCCATCGCGGCGTTTGCAAAGACCAAAGGCATCAACCTCTCGGACATCACGAAGCCCGAGTTCCAGGAGGCGGCGCTCGTCAAATACGGTTTCCGTGACTGGGAATCGCTGATGGCGGCGGTCGGCCACGGCACGATCAAGGAAGGCCAGGTCGTCAACAAGCTGCATGAGGAGTGGAACCGCGCCCGCGTCAAGAACATGACCGCGCAGGAGCAGGTGGAGATGCTTCTCTCCGAGGAGCGCGCGAAGCCGGCCCGCACGAAGCAGGGCGGCGGCATCATCGTGCAGGGATCGAACGACGTCTCGGTTCATTTTTCGAAGTGCTGCGCGCCGGTGCCGGGAGACCCGATCATCGGCTACGTCACCCGCGGCCGCGGCGTGTCCATCCACCGGGCGGACTGCGTGAACATGCAGCATCTTCCCGACGAGGACAAGCAGCGCCTGATCACGGCGTCGTGGGAGCAGTCGAGCACGGCAGAGGAGGCACCGGACCGCGTGTACCATGCGGAGCTCCGGGTCTTCGCCAACAACCAGCATAAGACGGATGCGCTTCTGGAAGTTATCCGCATCCTGAATGAAAATAACCTGAACATCAACTCTACGACGGCGCGGCCGGGCAAGAACGACATCAGCACGATCACGATCTCGTTCGACGTGCACAGCACGAACCAGCTCAATTCGATGATGAACCGTATCCGCCAGGTCGAGTACGTGGTTGATGTGGAGCGTACGACGGGCTGAGCCCGCACGGCTCGCGAAACGGGGTGAGACTATGCGAGTGATCAAGACAATTCATGTCGGTCCGCTGGAGACCAACTGTTATCTGGTGTGCAATCCGGAGACCGAGCAGCTTCTGGTGATCGATCCCGGGGAAGACGCGCCGGCGATCATTGACGAGATCCGCAATACGGGGATGCTCCCTGCGGCGATCCTTCTCACGCACGGGCATTTTGACCACATATGCGCGGTCAAGCCGCTCATCGAGCGGTATGACGTGCCGGTGATCGCCGGGCGGGACGAGGCGGAAGTGTTCGGCGACGATGACAAGATGATCCCGAGCATGGCGAAGGACATGGTGGAACCGAGCAGGGTTCATTTTCGGATCGACCGCTATGTCGAACCGGAGGAATTGGTCGAGTACGCGGGATTTCCGATCACGTGCCTGGCGACGCCCGGGCATACGGTCGGCGGGACAAGCTATTTCTTCCCGACCGAGAAGATCGTCTTCTGCGGCGACACGCTCTTCATGGAGAGCGTCGGGCGGACGGACCTGCCCACCGGGGACGCGAAGACGCTGATTGAGGCAATCCGCACGCAGCTGTATCAGCTCCCGAACGAGACCCTCGTCTTTCCGGGACACGGTCCCGCGACCAACATCGAATATGAGAAACGATATAACATCTTCACCTGGGAGAAGAAGGAGCGTGCGGCGGTGCCGCCGCTGTTGCGCCGCAAGAAGCCGGAGCCTCCGAAAGTGAAGGACTGATACACAGGGGATAAATGCCGATGAACGGTCTGATCGAACTGAATCTCTACGGACGCGACTATGAGCAGGAGCTTCGGCCCCTGATCAAGGCATTTTTCCAAAAGGCGGAGTTTGAGGTCAATCTCTGCGAGGCCGAAGAGGAGGAGATGCGCATCCTCTGCGCGGAGGAGCCGAAGCACCTTCTGGCGGCAAATGCGGCTTACGACTATTCCTTCGCGTGCATCCTGATGGAGGACTGGTTCCGCATCCGCGTGTACCGCGAGGGCGAGCTGATCGGCCGGGCGGACGCGGACGGCGTTGATCCGGAGCGCAAGGCGTACCGGAACCGCGTGGCGCGCGAGATTTACCGCATTCTTTCGGCGGAGACGGGCACGACGCTGCCGTGGGGCATCCTCACGGGCGTGCGGCCGACGAAGCTGGTTTACGAGGGGCTTGCGGAAGGCGAGGCGGCGGAGAGCATCCGCGAGAGACTTCGCACCGAGTACCTCGTGAGCGAGGAGAAGATCGAGACGAGTTTTACGGTCGCGCAGCGGGAGATGGACATCCTGACGGGCATGGACTACCGCGCGGGATACAGCATTTACATCGGAATCCCGTTCTGCCCGACGACCTGCCATTACTGCTCCTTCACATCGTATCCCCTCGAGCGCTTCGGCGCGCTCACGGACGCGTATCTTGACGCGCTGGAGAAGGAGATCGCATTTCTCGGGGGATGTCTTCCAAAACGTCAGCTGCAGACGGTCTACGTCGGCGGCGGCACACCGACGTCACTGTCGGAGGAACAGCTGGAGAGGCTTCTTCGGATGATCGGGGAACATTTGCCGATGGAGCACTGCGTCGAGTACACGGTCGAGGCCGGACGCCCCGACAGTATCACGATGCGCAAACTGCAATTGCTGAAAGAGTCCGGCGTGACACGCATCAGCATCAATCCGCAGACCATGAGCCAGCGGACGCTCGACCTGATCGGCCGGCGCCATACGGTGGAGCAGGTCGTTACGGCATTTCGGATGGCGCGCGAGGCCGGACATGACAATATCAATATGGACATCATTCTCGGGCTGACCGGGGAGGGGCCGGAGGACGTGCGGCACACGCTCGCGGAGATTGACAAACTGTCGCCGGACGCGCTCACGGTGCACACGCTCGCGCGCAAGCGGGCGGCCCGGCTGACGACGCAAAAGGAACTCTACGAGGGGATGGAAGCCCACGGCGTGAGCGAGATGCTCGCGGAGAGCATCCGGTACGCAAGAGAGCATGACTATCTTCCGTACTACCTCTACCGCCAGAAGAACATGACCGAGAATCTGGAAAATGTGGGCTACGCCCGGTACGGCAAGGAAGGCATCTACAACATCCTCATCATGGAGGAGAAGCAGACGATCCTCGCGGCCGGCGCAGGCGCGATGTCGAAGTTCGTCTACTACGACGAGGACCGCATCGAGCGTGTGGAAAATGTCAAGAGCCTGACCGATTACATCGGCCGGATCGACGAGATGATCGAGCGAAAGAGAAGTTTTATCGCCGAACAGTACAGCGGCGACAGGATACACTGACGGCGGTGCCGCGGGGCGGCGCCGGAAGAACGGTGACAGAAACAAGGATGTGCAGCGAATGGAACTGACCAGGGAACGACAATTAATCGGACGCATGGGACGGAAGCTCACGGTGGAGCAGGATCTTCGGGATTTCTGCGATCACGGTGAGATCGTCAGCTGTCTGGCGGGCGAGGTCGCGAAAGCGCTCGGCGAGTCCGAGGAGTTCTGCCGCGAGATCCGCGTGGCCGGAATGCTCCACGATATCGGCAAGCTTGAGCTGGCCGACGTCATCTATGGGCACCGCGACGACATCCTCACAGTCGAGCGTTCCAAATATGTGCGCATGCATCCGACGCTGGGCATCGACGTGCTCCGCAAGGAGGGCGTGTACTCGGAGGAGATCATCTCCTTTATCGCGAACCACCACGAGAACTACGACGGGACCGGTTATCCGAACCATCTGGAAGGGGAGGACATTCCGTACGGCGCGCGCATTTTGCGCGTGTGCGACGTCTTCGCGGCGCTGGTGAGCAACCGCCCGTACCGATCCGCATTTTCCGTCGACACTGCGGTGGAGATGATGATCGATGACGTGAAGGACTATGACATGCGCGTTTTTCTCGCATTCCTCTCGGTCGTGTACAGCGAGGAATTCAAGAAGATCCGCAAGCTGATCGACCGATCCCTGGAGGACGGCAAGGCGGCGCAGGCGGCGAAGGCCGGCGCGGCACAGAAGATTACGACATAATCACAGGAGGACAGATATATGAACCGCAATAAAGTACAGCCCAAGATCATGCCGGGCTTCATGGAGCTGCTGCCGGAGGATCAGATCGCGTTCAACCGCATGTACGACACCATCCGCAGAGTATACGAGCGCTACGGCTTCCTGCCGCTCGACACCGCGACGATCGAGCTTTCCGAGGTGCTCCTCGCGAAGGCCGGCGGCGAGACCGAGAAGCAGATCTACCGTTTCCAGAAGGGCGACACCGACATGTCGCTTCGCTTTGACCTGACCGTGCCGCTGGCGCGCTACGTTGCACAGCACGCGCCGGAGCTGACGTTCCCGTTCAAACGCTACCAGATGAGCAAAGTATTCCGCGGCGAGCGCCCGCAGAAGGGCCGTTTCCGCGAGTTTTATCAGTGTGATATCGACGTGATCGGACAGGATTCCCTGGACATCGTCTACGATGCCGAGATGCCTGCGGTCATTTACAACGTGTTCAAGGAGCTCGCTTTCGGCTCGTTCACGATCCGCATGAACAACCGCAAGGTGCTGAACGGTTATTTTGCGGAGCTCGGCTATTCGGAGATCATCGGCGACATCCTCCGCACGATCGACAAGCTCGAGAAGATCGGCCGCGAAGCGGTCACGGAGGAACTTGAGAAGTTCGGTGTGAAGGCGGAAGACGCGGAGAGGATCCTTTCGTTCCTCGCGGTCCGCGGTTCCAACGACGAGGTGATCGAGGCGCTGCGCGCGCAGAATATTGAAAATGAGCTGTACAAGCAGGGCGTGGAGGAACTCGCGACGGTAGTTTCGTACCTTCGCCTGTTCGGCGTTGAGGAGAGCGCGTTCATCATCGATCTCACGATCGCCAGAGGACTTGACTACTACACCGGCACGGTGTTTGAGACGATGCTTAACGATTATCCGAGCATGGGCAGCGTATGCTCCGGCGGACGTTACGACAGCCTTGCCGAGTACTATACGGACCAGAAACTTCCGGGTATCGGCATCAGCATCGGACTTACGAGACTGTTCTACCAGCTCAAGGAGAACGGGCTGATCCCTGCAGGCAGCGGCTGTCTTGCACGTTGCCTTGTGATCCCGATGGGCGACGAGCAGCTCGGTGCGGCACTTACGGCGGCTTCGGCGGTCCGTGGCGCGGGCATCCCGGCGGATGTGTACTGCCAGAGCAAGGGTATGAAACAGAAAATGAAGTACGCGGCGAGGATCGGGGTTCCTTTCGCGGCGATCATCGGCGAGGACGAGGCTGCGTCCGGCACCGTGATGCTCAAGGATATGACCACCGGAGAGCAGCGTCTCGTGGCGATCTCCGAACTTGCGGACGCGGTGCGCGCGTAAGCGTTGAAAGGGATATGACTAGTTATTTGCCGTAAATCACGCATTTTTCAATCCATTTTCCGGAAAATGCCGAAAAAGCGTCCGCGCGGGCGTTTCGGAGACAACTTTGCGTGACAAAAGCTTCGGCATTTGCTATGATGACCGTAATGGGGTTTGTCGCCGGCAGCGGCCGGGACGGCTCGTTTTAAAGAAGACCATTTGAAAAGGAGAAGGACATGAAGATAACAAAAACGGCGTTCGGCAAGACGAAGGACGGCAAGGAAGCTTCGCTCTACACGATGATCAACGACAACGGCATGCAGGTCGCTGTCAGCGATTTCGGAGCGGTCATTGTCAACATCGTCGTGCCTGACAGAGACGGCAATCTTGCGGACGTAGCGCTCGGATACGACAGCGTAACGGGCTACGAGGTCAACGGACCCGGCTACGGCTCGTTCATCGGTCGCCATGCAAACCGCATCGGCGGGGCGACGTTCACGGTCGGCGGCAAGAAGTATGAGATCGCGAAGAACGACAACGGCGTGAACAACCTTCACAGCGGCCCGATGGGCTACAACAAAGTATTTTACGAGGCTGAGACCTACACCGACGAGGAGAGCGTGAGCGTTGAGTTCTCGCGTCTTTCGCCGGACGGCGAGCAGGGCTTCCCGGGCAATCTCGATGTCTCGGTTACCTACACGCTCACGAACGACAACGACCTTGCGATCGAGTATTTTGCAGTCAGCGACAAGGACACGGTCATCAACCTTACCAACCATTCGTATTTCAACCTTGCCGGACAGGCAAGCGGCGATATCCTTGACCAGGAAGTCTGGATCAACAGCCATCAGATCACGCCTACGGACAAATTGCTGATCCCGACTGGCGAGGTGATGGACATCACCGGAACGGCGATGGATTTCCAGACGGCAAAGCCGATCGGACGCGACATCAACGCCGATATGGAGTGCCTCAAGATCGCCGGCGGTTACGACCACAACTACGTGCTCGACCTCGACATCGAGGACGATGAGATGGAGCTTGTCGCCTCCCTCTACGATCCGAAGAGCGGACGCAAGATGGAAGTGTACACCGATCTCCCGGGCATGCAGCTTTACACCGGCAACTTTATCAACCCGGACGGCGATCCCAACAAGGGCAAGGGCGGCGCAACGTACGGAAAGCGCGCAGGCGTTTGCTTTGAGACGCAGTTCTATCCGAACTCGTGCAATATCCCGAGCTTCCCGACCAGCATTTTCCAGGCCGGTGAGGCGTACGATTTCTGCACGGTGTATTCCTTCTCGGCGGAGTGATCGAACATGAACCGTTTGGCAAATCTCTCAGGTAAGGGCAAGATACTGATCGCGGTGCTGGCTGTGCTTGTGCTGGCGCTGATCGGCGGTCTCGTATACAACTTTGCCCTTAAGTCCGATGATGAAAAGGACGGCAAGGGCAAGGATAGCAAAGCGACCGTTGCGACGCCGATCCCGGATGAGGACAGCGTCGAGTATCATTATGAGCAGGCGCTTCAGGCAAGAGACGTCACGATGCTGGAGCAGCTGATGTACGAGTCGGAGCTCTGCGCGTCCGAGGGTGCTGACGGTACCTTCACGATCGGTGTGGACAACGGCGAGGTGTCAATCTCGTTCATCGGCAGCGGTCTGGAGGACGGCTGGGAGCAGAAGATCCGTGAGCAGAACATCATGACCATGATGTCCGCGACCTTTGCCCAGATCAAAAACGGCTCATTTACCGGCGCTTCCAAGAACGGAAAGGTGACCTGGTCGGAGAGCAATGTCAGCGTGATCACCGAGAATTCGTCCCTCATGAGCAACCGCAACGGCTGATCGGACGGAGACGACAACAAACAGAATGATGAAGAAGGACGGCTCTGTGCCGTCCTTTTTTGCGCGTCGGGAAGCGGAAATCCCGTTCTCTCTTGACAGGCAGGTCGATAATTGATACGCTGTCAGTAACGGCGCGGGGGCGCCGAAAAATGAGGATACAGTGATGGGAGGAGAAAAACATGTACGGAAATGATAACCGGAACAAGATCGTGATCATCGTGTTGGCAATCTTTCTGGTGCTGCTCGCGGCTGTCGTTGTCGTGTGCAGCGGTGTGTTGACGAAGAAGGACAAACCGTCTTCCTACACATCGGACGATAACAGTAAAGGCGGCGGCAACGGGAACTCATTTGCGAAGGCAAACGATCCCGTGGGATCCGGCGAGGCCGGGCAGGATGATCCCACGGTGACGGGCAAGGCGGAGCCTACGCCCGCGAAAGCTACGCCCACGACCGCTGTTAAGGATACGCCGGCACCGACCGACACGCCGACGCCGGTTGACAACAACCCGTATTCCCGCGGTGTGCGGAATAACCGCACCTATGAGAATTCCTGGGCCAACATCAAGGCGACGATCGCGAGCGAGTGGACGCTCTTGAGCGAAGAAGAGCTCAAACAGGCGATGGCCGCAAATATCGGCTACGATATGGAATGCCCGTTCGCATTTTACAAGATGGGATCGCAGGGCAGCGTCTCTATCGGCATGGTCATGACGCACAGCGGCAAGATGGACCTCGAGGAAGTGCGCAAGAGCTTTGAGCAGCAGTACGGCTCGGGCGGTGTGATCGACGTCGATGTGGACAACACCCAGCACTCGATGTCGATGAAGACCGGCACGCGCAAGATTGACGGAGTAGAGTACATGACGTTCATCATTAAGATGGAGCAGGACGGCATGACGATGGAGATGGCGTTCCGCGAATGCCATGACAACGGCGTCGTCGTGATCGCAGCCATGGTCTACGGAAACAAGAGCGTGGAAGACATCTTCAAGTTGTTCAAGAAGATGGAGTAATCGAAGTAGTGTATATGATCCTCGAAGAACGGAAGGAACAGCTGTATGAGCGGGAATAGTGATAAGACGAAAAATATCATAATCATCGTGCTGTCCGTAGCAGTATTGTGCCTGATCGTTGCGGTCGTAGTGCTGAGCGTTTTACTTGCCAAGAAAGATGATGAGAAAGAACCGTCGGCGACGGACCAGTTTTACGCTGCGTTGTTGACCGGGACGGCAAAAGAAAAAGAAGAACAGCAGCAGAAGGAACAGAAAGAGAAGGATAATCGGGCGGCAGATCTTGCTGCGATTGAAAAATGTATGGCTGCTGCTGAAAAGGTTGCCATAGATCCGGCATATGCTCTCGAGGAGGGGACGGTGTTTTCCCTGTCCGGGGTGGAGGTTTTGGTACTGACATTAAACTCAGGTGGTGGAATTGGAGGGCAAATTGAAGCCGCACGCCAAGACTGGAAGAATCTATCCGAAGATCACATTGAGCTTCAATCCGATGATTTCAAAACATTGACTATCTCAATTAAAGGGACTTTGATGGGGAATGGTTCAGTCGTTTGGGAAGCCTTCGGCATTGAGAAGATTTTCGATTATGATCCGAACTTTGCTAGAAAATGGGGACTGAAATAACATAGTGAAATGACAAATCACGGAGGAATTCGCATCATGAACAACAAAAAACCTTGGCTCATTGCGGCGCTGATCGGTGCTACCGTCATTCTTGTAGTTGCGGTCGTTCTGCTGGTCATTAAGTTGACGGATAAGGACGACTCGGACGAGAGAGGCAGTGAATCAAATACGCCTATGGTGACTGAGAAGGTGGTTGATCCTCAAGAGGAAAAGTACAGAAAGGGTAATGATATCGCCACGATCTCTGATTGCATGGCTGTGGCTGAGAAGGTTGCAATCGATCCGCAGTTTGATCTTCCGGCGGGTGCCGAGTTCTGTATCACGATCAGCGACGGTAAGTTGCAATTATCCGTAAACAACGGAGGAACGGATAGTTCGGCGTCGTTGGACGAGTGGAAGTTCATAGTCGGCGATCATCTGACTCTGGAGTCGGAGAGCTTCAAGGCTCTAAATGCGAAACTCGTCGGAACGCTTCAGAATACCGGGGCGGTTAATTGGACCGGACAGGGAATTGAGCCGCTGTGCGAGTTCTCCGTGGACTTCCAACGGAAGTGGTTTTGAACAGAGCAGGAACAAATAAAGGTGCTGCCGCATCGCGGGTGGATCCGCGAAACGGCAGCACCGTTTATTTTACTCAAAGGAGGAGTTGTCAGTGGTTCAGTCTTCCACCATGACGCCGACTTCCTGCGCCTGTTGGAGGTTGTAATAGTGGCCTTTGGCGGCCATGAGTTCCGCGTGGTTGCCGCGCTCGACGATCTCGCCGTCGCGGATGACGAGAATGAGGTCGGCGTTCTGGATCGTTGAGAGTCGATGCGCGATCGCGATGATGGTGCGCTGTCCTGCGAGGCGGTTGATGGCCGCCTGGATGTGGCGCTCGGTCTGCACATCGACGGAAGCCGTAGCTTCGTCGAGGATAATGATCGGGGAGTTGCGGAGGATCGCGCGAGCGATCGCAACGCGCTGCTTCTGACCGCCGGAGAGGCGCAGTCCGCGCTCACCGACCTGAGTCTCGTAACCGTCGGGCATCGCGAGGATGTCATCGTGGATGTAGGCCGCGCGGGCGGCAGCTTCGATCTCCTCGGGGGTGGCACCGGGCTTGGCGTAGCCGATATTTTCCGCGATGGTGCCGTTGAAGAGGAACGTATCCTGCAGAACCGGCGAGATGTTGCGGCGCAGGCTCGCGAGCGTGACGTTGCGAATGTCATGTCCGTCGACGAGGATGCGGCCTTCCACCGGGTCATAGAAGCGCGAGATCAGCTGTGTTGCCGTGGTCTTGCCGACGCCCGTCGGACCGACCAGAGCGACCATCATGCCGGGCTTGCACTCGAAGGAAATGTCCTTGAGCACCGGAATGTCGTTGCCGTAATCAAAGCTGACGTGGTCGAAGGAGACGGCGCCTTGCACCTGCGTAAGTTCCTCGGCGTCCGCAGCGTCGGTGATGGCCGACGGCGTCTCGAGGATGATCGTGACACGCTCCGCACCGGCCAGCGACTGCTGGAGGCTCTCCAGAAGGTTCGCCAGACCCGAGACGGGCGCGTAGAACAGCGCGAGATAGAGGACAAACGCGACGATGTCCGCGACGGTCAGCTGACCCTTGTACGCAAGGTAGCCGCCGAAGAAGACGACGAGCACTGTGCCTGCGGCGGAGAGCAGCTCGACACAGGGATGGAAAATGGCGCTTGCGCGCAGGGCGCGGAGCATTGCCGTCACCTGTTCGAAACTCTTGCGGCGAACGCGTTCACCCTCGTACTGCTCCTGGCCGAACGCCTGGATCTCATGCAGACCGGAGAGGCTGTCCTGCAGCTGCGCGTTGAGCTCGCCCATGGTCTTCTGCGAAGCGCGGAAGAACGGGCGGACGATCTTGGCGAAGATCACGCCGGAGAGCAGGATGAGCGGGATCGGCGCGCACGTGACGAGCGCGAGCTTCCAGTTGACCGTGAGAAGAATGATGAGAACGCCGGCAAATGTCACGAAGTTCGTGATGATGTCCGGGATCATATGTGCATAGAGAAGCTCGAAATCGCGCGTATCGTTGACGACGCGGCTCATTAGGTCGCCGGTCTGTTTGTCGTGGAAGAACGCGAGGTCGAGGCTCTGAAGCTTGTCGTAGAGGCGGCTCCGCAGATCGCCGACGAGGTACCATGCGGCGCGGTGCGCGAGATAGTTGCTCAGGAAACGGAACAGGACGCGCAGAAGATAGAGCCCGAGCAAAATGAGCGCGAGCCATCGGATGGAGGTGAGAGCACTGTCGTCGACGCCTTTTTCAACGATCCCGGTCATCTTGGAGAGTATCTTCGGCGCCGTCAGGTTGATGACGGTGAGCGCAAACGTCGAGAAGATGGCGATCACGTAAAGGCCCTTGTAGCGCGCGGCTTCCTTGGTGAGTTTCCAGAGAGTTTTCATGCGACACCTCCTGTGCGCGGAGTATGATAGAATGATTATAATAATATCTTACCGTATAACGGTCCGCCGACAAATGGATTATGTTTGCCGCGCTTGGGAAAGATTGACCGCGCGGGGATAAGATGTTACAATGTTCGCGTAGCTTTGACGGGATTCAACGCGGGAGATGAGAGAATGGCGGAAGAGATGATCGCGGAAAATGAAGTGGCACCGGAGATTTCCCGGGAACCGGTCGGCGCGCGAGGCGGAGTGAGCGGCAGCGCGCTGAAGCTTGTCGCCGTCATTACGATGCTGATCGACCACCTCGCGGCGTATCTCTGTGACACATTTCCCGAATTCTTTCGGTACCGGTTCGCTGCGGTTTCCGGGCTTGATATCAATGTGTATTGGATCATGCGCACCGTCGGGCGCACGGCGTTCCCGCTGTTCTGTTATCTGATCGTGGAAGGGTATCTGCACACGCGGAGCCGGCTGCGTTACGCGCTCGCACTTTTGATCGGCGCGCTGGTGTCCGAGCTGCCGTTTGACCTGCTGCAGCCGGGCAAATGGTACCAACTTCAGAACGTCTTCTTCACGCTTTTGCTCGGCATGCTCGGCATATGGTGCCTCGAGCGGTTCCGCGACAAAAAGTGGCTGCAGGCCGTCGCGGTGATCGGACTGTTCGTGCTGTCATATTTCTTCTGCGCGGACTACGGCGTTCGCGGGTACAGCGTGATCGTCCTGTTCTATCTGCTGCGCAGGGAGTATCTTGCACTCGGTATCGTCGGCAGCCTGCTGCTCGGCATACGCACCGTCCCTGCGTACGTGCTGATCGCGGTCTACAACGGGAAGCGCGGGTTTGTGAAGGGAAACATCGCAAAATATGCATTTTACGCGTTCTACCCGGTGCATCTGGCGATCCTCTATCTGATCCGGTGCCTGTTCGCATAGCATAAAAAAAGGACCTCGACATGTCGTCGGGGTCCTTGTGGTTTTTGAAAGTTATTTCGTGCCGAAGATGCGGTCGCCGGCGTCGCCGAGACCGGGAAGAATGTAGCCCTTGTCGTTGAGGCATTCGTCCATGGCACCGATGTAGATGTCAACCTCGGGATGAGCCTTGCGAAGAGCCTCCAGGCCTTCGGGAGCCGCGATCAGGCAGAGGAAGCGGATGCGCTTGATGCCGCGCTTGTTGAGCATGTCGATCGCCGCGATTGCGGAACCGCCGGTCGCAAGCATCGGGTCAACGACGAAGATGTCGCGCTCGTCGGCGTCGTGAGGCATCTTGCAGAAGTATTCGTGAGGCTCGAGCGTCTCCTCATCGCGGTAGAGGCCGATGTGGCCGACCTTTGCGCTGGGGTTCATACGCAGGATACCGTCGCAGAGGCCGATGCCTGCGCGGAGGATCGGAACCACGCAGAGCTTCTTGCCCGCGATCTCCTTGACCGTCGTCTTGCACAGCGGCGTTTCAATCTCTTTGTCTGCGAGCGGAAGGTCCCGGCTCGCCTCGTAGTATATCAGCATCGCGACTTCGTTCACAAGCTCGCGAAAATCCTTCGTGGACGTTTCTTTTCTCCGCATGATGCCGATCTTATGCTGCAGCAGCGGATGATCCATGATCACAACTTTTCCCATCGTAACGTTCCTCCTGAAAATGTCTTTTGTGCGCCGAAAACGGCTTCATCTCATCTTCGCTATTATACTACCGATGAGGGCAAAAGTCAAAACCAAAACAGCCTGTCCGGTCAATCTGTCGGAGCTTCCCCGGATTGACTTTTTTGCTTATTTTTCGTAAAATAATAGGACAACCGAAGCGCGGTCCGCACCGCGTAGGACGGTTGACGGGGGTAAGGTATGTATCGGATAAAAAGCAACCGGGAGGAAAATACGATCCTCATCCCGGCGACGCTGGACATGCATTTTCCGCTGTTGCGGTTTATGTTCTGGTCCAAGGGGTATCGCGTGGTGCCTCTCACGGAGAGCGACGAGTTCCAAATCCGCGAGGAGGGCCTGAAGTATGTGAACTACGACATCTGCTATCCGTTCGTGCTCATGACGGGGCAGGTGGTGCGCGCCTTGAAGAGCGGCAAATACGACCCGAAGAAGACGTTCATTCTGATGCCGACGGCCGGGGACGCGTGCCGAGGCGCGTGTTACATCGGGCTGATGCAGCGGTCGCTGCGCAAATCGCATTTTGAGGACGTGAAGGTGATGACCATCAACGTCCGCCACGTCTGCGACGAGATCTCGCTGCCGATCAGCTTGAGTATGGCGATCCGCGGTCTGTTCGGCCTGTTCTACGGCGACATGCTGCTTCTGCTGGTGCATCAGACGCGCCCGTATGAGAAAAACAAGGGCGAGACCGATGCGCTGTGCCGGCGCTGGATGAAGGAGCTCTCAAGAGACCTTCGGCTCGGGCAGCACCTGACGCTTCACCATATGAAGCGCAATTTCGACCGGATGGCCAAATCGTTCCGGGCGATCCCGAAGAACGATGAGAAGCGGCAGATCATCGGATTGGCCGCGGAATTTTACGTCAAATACTGTGCTCTGGGGAACTGGAACGTGATCCCGTTCCTGGAGGAAAACGGCTGCGAGGCGCACGTCAACGGCGGTTCGTGGTACGGGCTTTATTACATCGACTCGCACAAACCGAAGAAGTGGAACCCGGAGAGGGTGGCGTTTGAGCTGGCGAAGCGCCTGATGGTGCATGTGCAGAACTCGATGATCCTCACGCTTCGCAGGAATGGCTTCCACTGCCTGAGCCGTTACAAGACGATCGATCGCAATTCCCTCGGGCTTGTGTCGCACAACCTGAACATGGGCGACGGCTGGCTGCTCGGAGCGGAGACGATCGACTATATCAAGCACGGCATCCGCAAAGTGTTGTGCATCGCACCGTTCGGCTGCATGGCCAACGTGTGCGCCGGCCGGGGCGTGTATCCGAACCTTAGGCGCGCGTTCCCGGATGCGGCGATCGTTGTGACCGAGACCGACTCTGCGGGATCGAAGCTTAACTATTACAACCGGATCCGGATGCTGATCGACCAGAAGCTCCCGAAGCCGATCCGCTGGAAGGACCGCGAGGTTGTGAAGCGTCAGAAGAAAAAGTGAACCGAACCGGTCAATGAACAAAAGGAAAATATGAACGAAAACGGCGGGCACCGTTAAAAAGTGCTCGCCGTTACGTTGTTGCAAAATATTACCCCAAAAAAGAGGAGAAGCCCGAGTAAGTGTTACCTTACCGGGCTGATATTATATGAAAATTTGAATAGGCTTAATTTGTTTTCCCTTTGT
>JBGUPV010000060.1:0-3612 GCA_045130455.1 Lachnospiraceae bacterium
CTACTAAATGTACTACTTTGCAAAAGTAATTGCCAGTTTGCAAATGTAGTTGCAAGCAAAAACAAGCTTTTAAAACAGCAATTCTAGGACTGGCTCTTCTTCATTTAGTCCCATAATTTTCCCACTATTTTTCTTATTCCAGCCCCTCCACCCACAGTGCCACGGAGGCGTCGCTGGGCATGCGCCAGTCGCCGCGGGGCGAGAGCGTTACGGAACCGACTTTCGGACCGTCGGGGAGGCAGCTGCGCTTGAATTGCTGAGTGAAGAAACGTTTGAAGAACTTCTTCGCGATATCGCGGACTTCAGCTTCGGTGAGCTCGGGGTAGGCGCGGCAGGCGTAGGCGACGGTGCGCAGAGGCTCAAAGCCGTAACGCAGAGTGTAAAAGAGGAAGAAGTCATTCAGGTCGTAGCGGCCGATCTTCTCCTCGGTCTTCTGGGCGATGCGGCCGTTGTCGCTCGGTGTGAGCTCGGGCGTGATCGGTGTGTCGCAAACCGAGAGGATCACGTCGCGGAGGGCGGCGTCGCACATCCCGGCGTAGGTGCGGCAGATGAACTGCACGAGCGTCTTCGGGACGGATGTGTTGACCGCATACATGGACATGTGGTCGCCGTTGTAGGTGCACCAGCCGAGCGCCAGTTCGGACAGGTCGCCAGTGCCTACGACGAGGCCGTTCTTCATGTTTGCGGCGTCCATGAGGATGTACGTTCGCATGCGGGCCTGCGCATTTTCATACGCCACATCACCCTCGCCCTGATAGCTCTGCTCGTGCCCGAGCTGCTCCAGATGAAGCTTCACGCCCTCGTTGATCGGCACCGTGTGCGCCTCGTCGGCCAGCAGTTCCATCAGCCGCCGTGCGTTGTTGAACGTGCGCCCCGTGGTGTTGCCCTCATTGGGCATCGTGTAGGCAATGATGCGGATGTCCGGCACAAGTTTCTTCGCCTCGGCGCACACCAACAGTGCAAGCGTCGAATCGAGTCCGCCGGAGATTCCGATGACGAGGTTTTTGATGCCCGTGGCACGTACGCGCGTGGCCAGCCCGTTTGCCTGGATCTGCAGGATCCGTCGGCAGCGGGCGTCTCTCTCGCTGTTGTCGGCAGGCACAAAAGGATTGCGCGCCACCGGGTATTCATAGCGGTTCATGTGCTCCGCCAGCTCCTCGGCGCTCACCTCGTCGGCGCCGATCGCGCGGATTCGAACCGGAACGCGGCGGTAGCGGCCGATTGCTCCGCTGCCGCAGGACGCATTTTCCGACGGCACACTGTCACTGTTTCCGAACGTGTTCTGGCGTCTTCGGTCGTGCAGGATGCACCCGAGGTCGATGACCGCAGTTTCACAGTGGGGTGTAATAGGGAAAATACTCTCCCGCAGGACACTTCCGTTCTGCGCGATCAGGCTGTGCCCCGAGAACACCAGGTCCGTGCTGCTCTCCTGCGTGCCCGACGACGCGTACATGTACGCGCAATAACACGCGCCGCTCTGCTGCTTCACAAGCTCCCTGCGGTACTCCTGTTTGCCGATCAGCTCGTCGGACGCTGAAAGGTTGGCGATGATCGTCGCGCCCGCGAGCGCCGCGTGCGTGCTCGGTTTGTCCGGCACCCAAAGGTCCTCGCACAGCTCGACACCGAGCACCGCCTCCGTCACCGGATCCTCCGCGAGGATGTCCGTTCCAAACGGCACGTCCTGCCCTGCGATGCGCACGCTCTCACCGGTCAGCCCCTTGCCCGAGGCGAACCAGCGGCATTCATAAAACTCCGAATAATTCGGCAGATATGTCTTCGGGATCAGCGCCTTCAAGCTGCCGCAGGAGATCACCGCGCCGCAGTTGTAAATGCTGTTCCGGAACCGGACCGGCACACCGACGACCGCGGTCACCGCCGTCCGCTCGGTCGCCCGAGCGATCTCCGCGAGCGCATTTTCCGACTCCTCCAGAAGCCTGTCGCTGTGGAAAAGGTCCGCGCAGGTGTAGCCCGTCAGGGCCAGCTCGGGAAATACGATCACGCCGCTGTCCGCGTTGTCGGCGATCATCCCGACGATCTGCTCCGTATTGTACCGCACGTCACCGACGCGCAGCTGCGGCACCGCCGCCGTCACTCCGATCAATCTGTTTTTCATAGTTTCACGCTCCCTGTCTTCATCTTACGACACAAAAAAGGCAAAGTTGTCTTGTCGTAAGACGCCTTT
Source organism: Lachnospiraceae bacterium (assembly GCA_045130455.1). Classification (GTDB taxonomy): domain Bacteria; phylum Bacillota; class Clostridia; order Lachnospirales; family Lachnospiraceae; genus ISDg. The sequence goes on from JBGUPV010000060.1 coordinate 2,183, forward strand.
GCCTTCCGCGGACAGTATAGCACGTTTGCCGCAAAATGTATACAGGATTTCTATTTTCCCAACCGCCCTCTTCGTGGTATACTGAGGCTGATCCGAATGATCCGAAGAAAGGACGCACCGATGCATATCCGTACCATTTCCGCAGAACTGAAAGCGCAATACGGCGAGAAGATCTACCGTCTCTCCCTCGAGAGCGGCTGCACCTGTCCCAACCGGGACGGGACTCTCGGTGTCGGCGGCTGCACGTTCTGTTCCCAGGGCGGAAGCGGAGAATTTGCCGCGGGCGTCGCACCGATTGAGGAGCAAATCGAGCAGGCGAAGGCTCTGATCCGCGGGAAGACGCGCGGTGAGCACTTCATCGCGTATTTTCAGTCGTACACAAACACCTACGGGGACCTTGCTCGCCTGCGCGACCTGTACCGCCGCACGATTGAGCGGGACGACATCGTGATCCTCTCGCTGGGAACGCGGCCGGACTGCCTTGGCGACGATGTGCTCGAAATGCTCGCGGAACTGAACCGGATCAAGCCGGTCTGGGTCGAACTCGGGCTCCAGACCGCCAACGACCGCACCGCGGAGCACATCAACCGCTGCTATCTGCGCAGCACTTTCGAGGACGCTTACCATCGTCTGAAGGCCGCCGGCCTCACGGTGATCGTCCACCTGATCTTCGGTCTCCCTTCGGAAAATGAGTCCGACATGTTGGACTCTGTCCGCTTTCTCTCATCCCTCACGCCCCCGCCGGACGGCGTGAAACTGCAGCTTCTGCAGATCCTGCGCGGCACACGCATGGCGGAGGAATTTGCCGCGAAGCCGTGGCACATCATGACCCTCGAGGAGTACGCGGAACTGCTTGTGAAAGCACTCCGGCTGCTCCCGCCGGAGACGACGGTTCACCGTATCACCGGCGACGGACCGAAGCGGCTGTTGATCGAACCCAAATGGTGCGCGGACAAAAAACATGTATTGAACACATTGAAAAAAGCTCTGGATTCGCAGTGAATCCGGAGCTTTTCCTGTTCGTTTCGATTTAAAAGCACTTCTTCTCGTGCTCCTGCTTGCATCGCTCAACCTCGGGGCATTTGTAGCAGACCTCGTTGCGGCTGTAGGCATTTTCAAAAAACTCAACGACGTTCGCAAGCGTCGTGTCCGCGATGTTCGTGAGCGCCTCCTCCGTGAGGAACGCCTGGTGCGATGTCACGATGACGTTCGGCATGGAAATCAGGCGCGCCAGTGTGTCGTCGTCGACGATATGGTTCGAGTAATCGTGGAAGAACACATTGGATTCCTCCTCGTACACATCGAGGCAGGCCGCGCCGACTTTGCGCTGTTTGATGCCCTCCACGAGCGCCTCCGCGTCGATCAGCGCGCCGCGGGACGTGTTGATCAGCACAACGCCCTTCTTCATCTTCGCGATGCTGTCCGCGTTC
>JBGUPV010000061.1:0-3298 GCA_045130455.1 Lachnospiraceae bacterium
AGGTTTCTTACTGCATGAACTCTGCCTTTATCAAAATCCTTTTTGAGATTCTGTATTGTTATCATAGCCCTTCCTTTCGTATAAAGCCACTGCAAGAAAATAAATCACTGCCGCCAAGATAAGAGTTAACCCTATACCGACAAGGCACGAAACCCTTGAACACCTCCGTTCCAAACAATCCTCAAAGGTTTTCCAAAGATTCAACGCCGGGATATACCTCCATATCGAAGCCGAAACAAACGAACACAATTCCATCAATGCCGGCACGATTAATGCGCAAACTGACAGTGCTGTTGACATTTTCTTAACACTTTGCAACACTGCTCCAATCAAGAATGCGCCTGCGGCACACAAAAGATTGCACTCCCATATGGAAATAAAGATTAACACAAATGGCAGCAATTGGCTTCCCGAAGCCTCAGCTAACATCCTAAAAACATCCGGGACCAAAAATCTGACTCCCAAATACAACGAAACCCCAAACAACATCGAGATTACTGTCGCAAACACAAGAACAAACGTGAACTTTGCAAGCATAACTGTCTTGAGTGGTACAGGCGACAACCTAACCATGTCAAAAGAGCCTTCCTCGATCGGTCTGGCGACCATTTCCATCGCACGATCTCCGATTGCATCAATGAGCAGGAACAATCCCACAAAGATAAACACCGAAAAAAAGAGAAACGGGGTCCCCATAAAATTGTCCCTAGCAGTGCTCACATCAATCTTTTCAAAGCTCAGACATCCATAACTGATATGCTCTTTTGTCATGAACTCGGATAAGTAATCCGCAATCGTCTCAGCCTGATAAACAGGATCAAAATCCGTGAGATGCGACGAATCAAAATACAGTTCAATTCTATCCGAAACTACAACCGCTACCGTCACCGTCCCTGACAACACATCGCTTCTTTGAAACGAACCTTCCTTGATGCTCACATTCGAGATATTTTCACGTTCAACAATCCCGCAGATAATCGGATGCATATCACTACTCGCGTACACAACTATTCTGCTTGTTTCATCAATACTTCTTCCGTATCGAAACAAGAAGCAGAAGACAACAAAAACCGCCGCCGGAAGCAGTAATTCAAACAGCGCTCCATATTTTCTTGCAGTATATTTCCGTATTTCATGACGGAATATCGCATTATATTTCTTGTCTATCATCACATACTCCACAGCAGCATTATCCCTTGAGCAGGTGCAGAAACGAAAGGATTGCTCTCTATCCTGTCCCCTCAAGTCATCTCAGTTTCTAATAATCGCTCAACAAAATTAATCTTTCTTAAAATGAAGTCTCGCAACAATGATCACTGCTGCTATACCGACAAGCACAGATCCAACAGCCATCTTCCTTCTCCTTTCATCTTTTGAGAATTCTCACCTTTGCATCAGTTCTTCTTATGAAGAAGCTTATATGCAAGGATTGCTCCTGCTGCCCCCAGCAAAATTACTGTAGCCATACACCCTCCTTTCCCTTCTCCAATTGCATAACACGGTTTTAATATGCATCCATTATAAATTATAGTATCATGCTGTGTTGCAGTCAAGATTATTTATGCATCTTATTGCGTGATTTGATTAACTGTCCCGACTTCTCTTCTCCCCACGCCCTCCCTGTAACAACAACGCAAAAAGCCCCTGCGGCCGTCACCGTCCGCAGGGGCTTGTCTTATGTGTTATTCAATTGAAGTCCGGATCACTCCAGAACGATCAGGCTCAGCGACAGAGGCTTGATGTGTGCGGAGACCACGCCGTCCGCAAGTTTGGCGCGCTTGTTGACGGAAGGAGCGAAGATCTCGTCGTTGCCGAACTCGCTCTGCGCCTCGGGATCGCCTGCGATCTCAAACATCGTGCAGGACGTGAAGCCGGTGGCTTTCGCGAGGGTGATCTTCGGTTCCGCGGGAGCTGCCTTGGGCGGCTGAGCGCCGAAGCCCGGCCAGCCGCGGTCGATCACTTCCGCGACGCTCGCCGTGACAGGCATTGCCGCAACGCCGTCGAAGAAGCCTTTGACATCCAGTGAGAGCGCATAGTCGTCGGTCTCACTGCGGTTGATGACAAATACCGAGAGGCGCTTGCCCTTCTTGTCCCACGCGCAGGCCGCATCGACGTACGGAACGCCGTTCTTGCCGGTGTACTGCGAGGTGTCGTCGATCGCATATGCGGGAATGTCGTAGGTCTCGCTCTCCACCGCAACCTTCATCGAGGTGCCCTTCGCGTACGTGAGCATCTGCATGAACGCGTAGTGCGAAGCCGAACGCCATACATGGTCGTGGTTCGAAGCGCACAGAGCGCCGAGGCCGCCGGTCATGCAGCCGATCTTCACGCGGTCGGCGTGGCGCAGGAGCGCCAGCTGAATGGACGCCATGGAAAGCATTTGCGTCAGATCTCCTCCCGGGAAACGACGGTCGGGCATCTTGTCCGGATCGTGGCGAACGTACTTACGGTCGGGGTTGAATCGGTAGTGCGAGCGCGCCATGTTGTAGCGTCCCCAGCCCGGGTTGAGCGGGGAGTTCGGACGGACCATGCCGCCGTACTCGTCGAAGGAGATCATCATCTGCTTCGGCGAGCGGTGCTTCGACTGAACGTAATCGCACATCGCGGTCAGCGTGTTGATGTAGTCCTCATAGTAGAGGGCTCCGCCGAGCAGCGCCTTGGTGTCTCCGGGAGGCGCGCTGTGATAGTGGTGAACGGAAAGGTAGTCGACCGTGTCGTAGCACACGTCCAGGGCCGCCTCATCCCAATCCGGAAAATGCTCCATGAACGGCGCGGAGGAACCGCAGACACCTGTCTTGATGGACGCGTCGATCCACTTCATCGCCTTTGAAGTCTCATTGACCATCACGCCGTAGGCGCGGGGATCCTTGTCCCAGGAACCGAGCTGCCACGGGCCGTCCATCTCGTTGCCGAGGTACCACGTCTTCACGCCGTAAGGCTTCTCGTGGCCGTTCTTGATACGCAGGTCGGACCAGTAGGTACCGCCCTCGAAGTTCGTGTATTCCACGCAGTCCATCGCGTCCTGCGTGCGCCCGGTGCCCATGTTGACGGTGTAGAGCGATCTCGCGCCGATCTTCTCCGCCCACTGCAGATACTCGTCGTGTCCGACATCGTTCGGAATGATCTGGTACCACGCGGGATCCAGATGAACCTTGCGCTCCGACATCGGTCCGATGGAATCCTTCCACTGCCATGCCGAAACGAAGTTTCCGCCGGGAAGACGCACTGCCGGAAGACCGGTCTTCTTCAGAGCGTTGATAACGTCGGTACGGAATCCCTGCTCATCCGCCGTCGGATG
>JBGUPV010000062.1:0-18922 GCA_045130455.1 Lachnospiraceae bacterium
AAGCTTTCATGTCAAAAGGCCTCACTCACGCTTCGGTTCACCACAGTAACTCTTTTTACACGTTTATCTGGGCCGTAATTCCGAGACTCTCTTTATTGGCCTCCAAGATCGGCTTCACAACGTTCGCGAGGAACGCCTCTGTCTGCTCAACGGAGCGGCCGACGTAATTGGCCGGAACCATATACGCCTCAAGCTCTCCGAGCGTCACATCGAACGCCTCCGATGCGGCGATCAGCTCAAGAAGATTGTTCTCAAGACCCTTCTGCTTAACGGTAGCACCCGCCTCCATCGAGAGCTTGCGGATCTCCTCATGCAGCTCCTGACGGTTGCCTCCCTGCTTTACCGCGTCCATCATGATATTTTCCGTAGCCATGAAAGGAAGCTCGCTTCTGAGGCGTTTCTCGATGACCTTCTCGTTGACCACAAGGCCGTCCGATACATTGAGGCAGAGGTCGAGGATACCGTCGATCGCGAGGAAGCCCTCGGAGATCGCCACTCGCTTGTTCGCGGAATCGTCGAGCGTACGCTCAAACCACTGCGTCGCGGACGTGATGGCCGGGTTGAGTGCGTCGATGATCACGTAGCGGGACAGCGACGCGATACGCTCGGAGCGCATCGGGTTTCTCTTGTAAGCCATTGCCGAGGAACCGATCTGGTTCTTCTCAAACGGTTCCTCCACTTCCTTCAGGTGCTGAAGAAGGCGGATGTCATTGCTCATCTTGTGAGCAGAAGCGGCGATGCCTGCGATGACGTTCATGACTCTCGTGTCAACCTTGCGGGAGTAGGTCTGACCGGACACCGGATAGCAGCCCTCAAAGCCCATCTTTGCGGCGATCATCGGATCGAGCGCATCGAGCTTCTCCTGATCATTGTTGAAGAGTTCCTTGAAGGACGCCTGCGTACCGGTCGTACCCTTGCATCCGAGAAGGCGAAGCGTCGAGATCACATAGTCGACGTCGGCAAGGTCCATGCAGAACTCCTGAAGCCACAGCGTCGCACGCTTACCGACCGTGGTAGGCTGCGCCGGCTGAAAATGCGTAAACGCCAGCGTCGGAAGGCTCTTGTATTTGTCGGCAAATTTCGAAAGCTTGTCGATCACGTTGATCAGCTTGCTGCGCACAAGCCTGAGCGCGTCGCGCATCACGATGATATCGGTGTTGTCGCCGACGTAGCAGCTCGTCGCACCGAGGTGAATGATGCCGGCTGCCTTCGGGCACTGAAGTCCGTACGCGTACACATGGCTCATAACGTCATGGCGCACCAGCTTCTCACGCTCCTTCGCGACAGCGTAGTCGATGTCGTCGATGTGTGCCTTCATCTCGTCGATCATCTCCTGCGTGATGACCGGCTTTCCGTCCTGCGAAAGTCCGAGTTCCATCTCGGTCTCCGCAAGGGCGATCCAAAGTTTTCTCCAGGTGGAAAACTTCTTGTCCTGGCTGAAAATGTACTGCATCTCCGCGGAGGCGTAACGCTCCGAGAAGGGGCTCGTGTAACGGTTGGTGTCGCTCATAGTATGTCTCCTTGCTCTTTGTTTATCCCGTACGGCATGGCAGCGATTGCCGTGCCCCGCGGGAGAATGATCCGAATTGTCAGCAAGAAAGCCATTGCGTTCTTGCCAAAGGCTTTATCACGGACAAGGATTCCCCGTACGTGATGAAACAGCGAATGAGGACTCCGCAAGCGGAACCCTCATTCCGTGCGGAAAATGCAGGACGCATTTTCCGAAGTATTCATTAATCCAGCTTCTTACCGGTCAGTTTCTCATAACCTTCCAGATAGATGGCGATGGTCTTGTCAACGACCTCCTGCGGAAGCGTCCAGTCGTCATGCGGGTTCGCCTTGAGCCAGTCGCGTGCGAACTGCTTGTCGTACGAAGGCTCAGCGTGGCCGACTTCGTACTCCGCGAGCGGCCAGAAGCGGGAGGAGTCGGGAGTCAGCATCTCGTCGCCGACGACGATCTCTCCGTTCTCGTCCAGACCGAACTCAAACTTGGTATCCGCAATGATGATGCCCTTGGTCAGAGCGTAATCCGCGCACTTCTTGTAGATGGCGATCGTGTAATCGCGAAGCTTCTCTGCGTACTCCCTGCCCTTGCCGGGGAAGCGCTTCTCAAGGTATTCGATCGACTGCTCGAAGGAGATGTTCTCGTCATGGTCACCGATCTCTGCCTTCGTGGAAGGAGTATAGATCGGCTCAGGCAGCTTCTGGGACTCCTGAAGGCCCTCGGGAAGCTTGATGCCGCATACAGTGCCGTTCTCCTGATAGCTCTTCCAGCCGGAGCCGGTGATGTAACCGCGGACGATGCACTCAACCGGCAGCATCTCGAGTTTCTTCACGAGCATGCTGTTGCCGTTGAAGCGGTCCTGACGGAAGTACTCGGGCATGTCGTTCACGTCAACCGAGATCATGTGGTTCTTCACGACATCCTTCGTGAAATCGAACCAGAACTTCGACATCTGCGTGAGCACGGTGCCCTTCTTCGTTACGGTGTTGTTGAGGATGACATCGAAGCAGCTGATGCGGTCGGTCGCAACCAGGATCATGTTGTCGCCGATGTCGTAGATCTCTCTGACCTTGCCTTCCTTAACGGGACGATATTCTTTCACGGTGTTGGCTCCTTTCGGATCTCTTTCGATATATGCGTCACGCTCCGGTCCGACCGAAACGTACTGAATGAAGCAACCGATCTCCTTCTCGATGTACTCAACGTACTTGCGCGCGTTGACCGGGAGATCCTCCCAACGGCGGATGCCGCTGATATCGCAATTCCAGCCGTCCATGTACTCGATGACCGGCTTGCAGGACTCAAGCGCTGCCGGGAACGGAAAATCATCGATGATCTCGCCGTTCAGCTCGTAGTGCGCACAGATCGGAATCTGCTTCATATAGCTCATGACGTCCATCTTGGTGAGAGCGATGGCCGTCGCACCCTGGCACTCAACACCGTAGCGGGTCGCCACGATATCGATCGGGCCGACTCTTCTCGGACGGCCGGTCTTCGCGCCGTACTCGCCGCCGGCCTCACGAAGCTTGTCCGCTTCCTCGCCGAACCACTCGCACACGAACGGTCCTTCGCCGACACAGGTCGAGTAAGCCTTGACAACACCGACAACCTCGTCGATCTTCGCGGACGGAAGTCCGGAACCGACCGGTGCAAATGCCGCGATCGCGTTCGACGAAGTGGTGTAAGGATAAATGCCGTAATCCAGATCACGAAGGGAACCGAGCTGTGCCTCAAAAAGAATGCTCTTACCTTCCTTCACGGCTTTCTTCAAAACCTTGCCCGTGTCGCAGATGAACGGACGGAATTTTTCGCCGTACTCTTCGAACCAGGCCTTCAAATCCTCGTACGTAACCGGCTCAGCACCGTACACGCCGGTGAGCGTAAGATTCTTCCAGGTCAGAAGGTCCTTGATGTGCTCGTCGAGTTTCTCGGGATAGAAAAGCTCACCGGCAAGGATCGTCTTCTTCTGGTATTTATCGGAATAGAAAGGCGCGATTCCCTGCTTCGTGGAACCGTACTTCTTGTCCGCCAGACGCGCCTCCTCAAGCCCGTCGAGAAGACGATGCCAGGGAAGGACCAGCGAAGCACGCTCACTGATCTTCAGATTCTCGGGTGTGATCGGAACGCCCTGCCCGATGACCGTCTGCATCTCCTGATACAGATTCTCGAGATCGAGCGCCACGCCGTTTCCGAGGATGTTCACAACACCCTTGCGGAAAATACCCGACGGAAGAAGATGGAGGGCAAACTTACCGAACTCGTTGACGACCGTGTGACCGGCATTGCCGCCGCCCTGATAGCGGATAACATAGTCGTAACGCTCCGTCAGAAGGTCGACCATACGGCCCTTACCTTCGTCGCCCCAGTTGATACCGACAATCGCGCAATTACTCATAGTGACAACCCCTCTTTTTTTGAGATTTTGGTTGAGACAAAACACAAATTATACTATACAAATAATCCGCGCGGATTACAAGAAAATTCAGAAAAAAACCATTTTCGGGGTGTAAAAAATCCGTGGCCCGAAAGCCGCATTTTCCGTCATTTTTTCCAAAGGGCGTTTTCCCGCTTGAAAATGCGGAAAAACAAGGCTCCGGCCGGAAGGAACACCGGGGTCTGTCATTCTGTACAAAAACGACGGAACGATTTCAGCAACATGTCTGTTCCGATTGAGGTATCATATTGTCACAGGACGTCGGCTCGTTGAGAAGAACGAGCGAATTACGAATGACATCGGTGTTTTCGCTTCGAATAATTCTGAGGATCATTTTCCGATGGTGAAGTTTGAATGTTGACAAAATATATACGTAGGTATATACTTCTTGTGGGATGATTTGTTTTATCTCTTACAACAGGAGGTTCCCATATGGAGAAAGCCAAAGTATTTACAAACGGCGGCAGTCAGGCTGTTCGCCTTCCGAAAAGTTGCCGATTTGAAGCCGATGAAGTATGCGTAAACCGCATCGGCAACATAGTCATCTTGATGCCGAATGATGATCCGTGGAAAAGCCTGTTTCTCGGGCTGTCGCTTTTTACGGACGATTGTTTTTCCGAGCCGATTCCTCAGCTGCCTGAAGAAACACGCGAGGATATCTTATGATTCAATTTCTCCTTGACACCAACACCGTCATCTACGCCAAAAAGCGCAATCCGATCAGTGTTCTGAACCGGCTCAGAGCTCATCATCCGTCGGAAATCGCCATTTCTTCCATCACCATGGCTGAACTGGAATACGGTATCGCCAACAGCTCGGATCCTGACAGGAATCGCATTGCTCTTTTGCTCTTTCTTTCAGGAATTACCATTCTGCCGTTCAACGAAGCTGCTGCGCGGGAGTACGGCGACATCCGATATCAACTCAAAGCCGAGGGCAATCCTATCGGCAGCAATGATCTTCTTATCGCCGCTCACGCTCGCTCACTTCGACTCACACTTGTTACACACAACACAAAGGAGTTTTCGAGAGTTACCGGACTGAAACTGGAAGATTGGGCTGAATAGCGGACATGATAAAGGCTCAGAGTTCATACCGACTCTGAGCCTTTTGCATTTTTATTTCGTTTGACCGTATTTCAGCGGACGTTGCATTTTCCGATGATCATGACTCTGTCGCCAACTCCGAAAGTTCTCTGTCCACCGTTTCCTTCACGCGGCCTTCCTCGTCCACTTTCTTGAACTGCGTGTTGTACAGTTCGGTGTAGACGCCGCCGAGCTTGACGAGATCGCGGTGCTGGCCGCGCTCGACGATGACACCGTCCTTGACAACGAGGATCTCGTCCGCCGCAAGGATGGTCGAGAGCCGGTGCGCGATCAGGATGCTCGTGCGCTCCTCGATGATCGGGTCGATGGCCTCCTGGATCTTGCTCTCCGAGATGGAGTCAAGCGCCGAGGTCGCCTCGTCGAAGATCAGCAGCGCCGGGTTCTTCAGAAGAACGCGCGCGATGGAGATACGCTGCTTCTCGCCGCCGGACAGCTTCAGTCCGCGGTTGCCGACCATCGTGTCGAGGCCGGTCTCCTGTGACTCGATAAAGTCGTAGATATTTGCCTTCTTGCAGGCCTCGATCATCTCCTCCTCGGTCGCGTCCTCCTTCGCATAGAGAAGGTTCTCACGGATCGTGCCGTTGAAGAGGTACGTCTCCTGGGATACAACGCCGACGTTTCTGCGCAGGAATCCGAGGTCGAGCTGCTTCACGTCGATACCGTCAAAAAGCACCTGTCCGCCCTGCACATCGTACAGTCGCGGGATCAGATTGATGATCGTACTCTTGCCCGATCCCGACGGGCCGACGATCGCGATACTTCGCCCGCTCTCGAGCTTGAAGCTCACATCGTGCAGTATCTGCCGTTCCGGATCGTATGAGAAATCTACATGCTCGAACGTGATCTCGCCGTGAGCCTCGGCGGGCGTGACCGCATCGGGCGCGTTCTCGATCTCGATCGGCATGTCAAAGTATTCAAAGATACGCGTGAACAGTGCCATCGAGCGCATCCAGTCGACCTGGATGTTCAGAAGGTTGTTGACCGGCATGTATGTGCGTCCCAGCAACGCCACGAGCACGGTGATATCGCCGGGCGTGAGGGAACTGTTATATTTCATGATCAAAATGCCGCCCACAAGGTAGAGAAGCATCGGGCCGATGTTCGTCACGGTGTTGAGGACCACGAAGAACCAGCGGCCGGCCATGCGCTCGCGGATGTTGAGCCGGATCATGCGACCGTTCGCATCCTTGTAGCGTCCGTACTCTTTCTCTTCCTTGCCGAAGAGCTTCACCAGAAGCTGACCGCTCACCGACATCGTCTCGTTGAGGATGCCGTTGATCTCATCGTTGCAGGCCTGTGCCTCGCCTGTCAGCTTCCATCTCGTCTTGCCGGCTTTTCTGGTCGGGATGACAAAAAGCGGAATGACGCAGATGCCGAGCACCGCGAGGATCCAGTTCTTCTGGAACATCATCACGAGAGCCACGACGAGCGTGATCGAGTTTGAGAGGATGTTTCGGAAGGTGTTCGTGATCACGGACTCGACACCGGAGATGTCACTGGTCATACGCGTGATGATATCGCCCTGGTTGTTCGAGGTGAAGAACCGCTGCGACATTTTCTGCAGATGCGAGAACATCTGGTTGCGCATATCGTACGTGATGTGCTGCGCGATCCACGTGTTGACGTACGCCTCCACCACACCGATCAGATTGGACGCCAGCGTTAATCCGAACGACGCGACGATGAAGATGATCAGCAGCTTCATATTGCGCCCGATAATACCTTCATCGAGTATCTTACCGGTCAGCACCGCAGGGTACAAAGACATCGTCGACGAGATCGCGATGCAGATGAGCACCAGCGTGAGCTGCTTCCAATACGGCTTGAGGTAGGAAAATACCCTCTTCAGCAGAGCCTTGGTGATCTTCGGCTGGCTGGCTTTCTCCTCCTCGGTCATGAACCCTCTCGCGAAGGGTCCTCCCATTCTTCCTCCGGGTGGCATAGGCGTCTCCTTTCTACATCAGTAGAATCATTGATTTTCCAGCTTAAGCTTAACTTTTAAAACGACGGGATTGTGGTCCGTTGCATGGAATCCAAGGTCAATCGTCTGCACTGAAACAGCCTCGACATTGCCCGACACGATGAATCCGTCCACGACATAATACTGGAACGTCTCGCGGTCTGCGCCCTCCAGCGCCTGATCAAGGCTTCGGCACGTCGGCGCGCTCGTGTCCGTCAGGAACGAAAGCTCCGTGCTGTACTCGGAGACATCAATCTTGCCGCACTCCCATTTTCCTTCCTGCTGCGGATACGCGCTCACGTCCGCATTGGAAAATGTCTGGTTGAAGTCGCCGCCGGCGATCACATAACTGCCTTTCGCGACTTCCGCCTCCAGGATCTCCTTGAGGATCTTCGTCTGCTCGATCTTGCCCTCTCCCGAGTCGTACGCCTCCAGATGCAGGTTGATCAGAACGAGCTCCCTCCCGCTTCCTTCAACCGGACAGCGGTGGATCGAGACACAGCGTTTGAGGTTCGCGACGCTCACCGGCCATTTGAACGGGCTCGGCAGCTTCACGCGCTCCGCGGTGTCGATCCGGAACGCCGAGAGCGTCTGGATCCCGCTGTATACACGCCCGATGGGCGGCAACGGGTACGGAACATATTTCACCTTGAAATTGTATGCAAATGTCGACTGGAAACCGCGGCCGAGATCCCGGTTCATCGTCTCGGAAAATAAACCGATCTCGTCGATCCCGTACGACCGCGAGCAGTCCTCGTCGATCTCCTGTACAAACAGAATGTCCGGGTTCACATCGCGGATCGTGCCGAGCATCTCATTGAGATTTGCGTTGACACGCTCCTCGTCCGCCGTGTACACGCCGGAGCCGCCGTCCATGAAAAAGTCTGCGTTGTCACCGAGCGCACCGTAGCCGATGTTCCACGTCATGAGCGTGATCTCCCGGTCCGTCGGTGCCGCAGGCAGGGCTGCCTCACCGGCCGCCGGCGTCACCGTCAGGTTCTCGCGCTCCTCCGGCCGATACTCGGTGATCGTCAGCCATCCGATCACGCCGATCGCAAAAAGCAGGATCACGCCGATCGTGATTCCCAAACCGATCAATAATTTCCGCAGGACACTCCGTTTCTTTCGCACCGGACTGCCCTGCAAGGTCTCATTTTCACTCATCCGCCAATAACCTTTCCATTCGAATCGGCGTCGTCGCCGTTCGTCAACACTATTCCGATCTCACTTACGTGCTCTCCGCTCAGGCGAGCGCCGCTGCCGCGACCTCCGAAGGAGAAGCCACGAGTTTCGTCGCGCCGGACTTGCGAAGCTCTTCCTCGTTGCCGTAACCGTAAAGAACGCCGATGGAATCAATCCCGACCTCCACAGCCGCGTCGATATCGTAAAAACGGTCGCCGACCATCAGTATCTCCGAACGATCGTCGTCCGTGAGCCCGAGCTGCTCCATTGCCCTGCGGATCAGCACGGCCTTGTTCGGGTCACGTCCCTCAGCCTCAGGTCCGGCCACGCCCTCGAAGAAACCGAGGACGCCCTCGTGCTCCGCCACGACCTCCGCCAGATTCTGCGGCTTTGAAGTGACGATCATCAGTTTGCAACCGGCATCGTGAAGCGCGGAGAGCATCTCCTTCACCCCCGTGAAAAGCGGTGCCAGATAAACGCCCTCGCTCTCATAGTACTCAAGATAGACGCGGATCGCCTCGAAACTGTCCTCGTCCGACAATCCGTAAAATTCATGAAACGAAACATACAGCGGCGGTCCGATGAACCGCTTGAGAAGGTCCCGGTTCGGCGTCTCGATCCCGAAGTGCGCCAGCGCGCGGCTTGCGGCCTCGACGATGCCGAACTCCGACTGCGTCAGGGTGCCGTCCAGATCAAAGAAAACGTAATGATACATAACTGTCCTTTCCAACCCCGGTACTTAATCTTCTCCCGCTGCCTTCCCCCGCAACAGCGCGTCAGTCGAGACGCTTGCTGAAATTCTTCTGCATTTTCCCGAAGACGTAACCCCTCGTCTCGTAAAATGTGTGGGCTCCGGTCCGGTTTGCCCCTGAGATCACGCGCATCCGCCGGATCCCGTGCTCCTTCGCCCATTGTTCCGCGGCCTTGAGAAGCGCCGTCCCGGCGCCGCCGGCCTGATGGCTCTTTCGCACCGCTATTCCAAGTATATTTGCCATCGACTCAAAATACAATGTTTCATATCGTTCAACATGGATGTATCCTATGCATTTTCCTTCGAAAAGCGCGACAAATACCGCCTCGCGCGCGGGATTCAGGCCTTCCAGCCGGCTCCGCACGAGAGCCTCCTCGCAGGGATACCCCAGATCGTCGCTGCAGATCTCGCGGATCGCAGCGGCGTCATCTGCCGTCGCCGGCCGTACCGTCCATTCATTTGCCATAAATCACCCTCCGTGATCATTATTCGCCCAGCCGCTGCAGATCCGTATGAAGGATCTTCGAATACAGCCAAAGGCCGGTCAGCACAAGCAGTACCGTGACCGCCGCCGTCACAAAGTTCGCGTAAACGCCCGGCAGGATCAGCACCGCGAAACCGGGCAGGACCGCAACAAAGATACCGAGCATGCTGAGCCCGACAGCTGCGCTCTGCTTTACGACTTCTGTCTCGGTCTCCCAGCGGAATTTCGGGAATTTCAGATTGATGAAAAGACCGAATACCACGGCGAACGCCCCGTACACCAACGGCACCGCCAGAAACCACAGTCGCTGCAGGATCCCGCAGCGGACCGTGAACAGCAGGATGACTTCCGTGACACAGTAGAACGGCGCAAGCATGATCAGGTTGAACAGAAGTTTCGCGTTCAGAATGTCCGCCGACGCGATCGGAAGGCTCCTCGCGATCCACCAGTTTTTGCCTTCCATTGATACCGAAGAAGCAGAGATGCTCATCATGCAGAAGATCATTCCGAAAATAAACGGCAGCGCCGCCGTCGCATGCAGAGTAAACGGCAGACCCTTGATATCACGGAAGATCGTCTCGGGGGAAACGAACGCAAGCGCGATCGCGAGAACTACGGCCAGGATCGGTCCGATGATCGTATTCGAAACATAGATGCCGGACGAAAAATACCGGCTGCTCTCCTTGCGCACAAGCGCCTCCGTCACGGAGCGCGACCGAAGCGAGGTCAGCCTGTAGTCATGATGCACCGCCACCGGCGCGAGTTTGCCGGAGATCGTGAAGAGATTCCGCCCGATCACGGTCATCGTGAACGTGAGAACGAGCAACGCGGCAACCGCTAGGATGCCGAGTCCCGCGGGCTTTGTCCCGTTGAAGCAGGAACCCCACGTCTTCAGGATCGGCATGTCCGCTTCGACCCTGTCGAGCATTTCGCGCGCCTGCTCTCCGATCTTGGCATTCATCTCGTCCTGCGAGAGTTTACAGCCGTCAGCGCTCTGCGAGAAGTCCGACAGATCGACGGAAAAACTCTTTCCCCCGGAGATCAGCATCGGCACCGCCAGGGTTCCGACGACAACGATCACCGCGATCAGCACTTCGACAAGCACCTTGTGGCGCACTCTCGCGATCAGCGCCGCGAACGCGATGCCGAACCAGGCAGCCAACGCCACCGGCAGTATCGGAAGAACGAGGAGCACAAGCGGCAAGGTTGCCCAAAGCGCCGCGCCCGGCTTTTCCCACATCCCGTAGATCAGGAAACTCGGGAGGATCACAACGGCGGTGACGATCACGCCTTCGAGGTACATTTTACAGATGCGCGCCGCCGCGACGGGGAAACTCCGCACAGGCAGGGCCGCGAGAAGTTCGCGGTCTTTTGCTCGGTACAGATTGCCGCGCACCTTGAACATCTCCACGAAAAATGTCAACATAACCGCCGTCGCCGGGTAGACCATCGGGATTGCCCGGCCGATGCCGTAGAGTTCAAGCGCGTATGCTGCGCCCGCGATGTAGGCGACCGCCATGACCAGGAGTACCGAAACCGTGACCAGCAGAAGCGTCCGCCGCTTTTTGTCCGAGGGATCCTTTGTGTGGCGGTAGACGTTGAGGCCGGCGTAGTTCAGCATTTCCGCCCGGAATATTGTTGAAAATGAGTTCATACGCTGTATTTTCCTTCTCTCAACCGATCACTCTTTATTCTCCACGGTCTCCATGAAGATCGCCTCCAGCGACGACTGATCCTTGACCACGTCACTCATGAGACCGGATGTGACGAGGCGGCCCTCCTTGATGATGGCCACTTTATTGCACAGTTTTTCCGCCACATCGAGGACGTGGGTGGAGAAGAAAATGGCACCGCCGGCGGCGGTCATTTCCCGCATGAACTCCTTCAGAAGAAACGCTGCCTTCGGATCGAGTCCGACGAACGGCTCGTCCATGATCAACAGCTTCGGTTCATGCAGAAGCGCCGAGATCAGCACGAGCTTCTGCTTCATACCGTGCGAGTAACCGGAGATCAGATCGCCGAGGGAATCGGTGATCTCGAACTGCCCAGCAAATCTCGCAATGCGCTCCTCGCGGTCCGCCTTCGAAACGCCGAAGATGTCCGCGATGAAATTCAGATACTGGATCCCGGTCATGAACTCGTAGATGTCGGGATTGTCGGGGACGTACGCGATGCGGCGCTTGGTCTCCTCCGGCTCCTTCGTGATGTCGAGCCCGTCGATCAGCACGGTCCCGCGGTCGAAGGCGTGAATGCCGGTGATGGCCTTCAGAAGCGTCGTCTTGCCGGCGCCGTTGTGCCCGATGAAGGCGTAGATGTCGCCTTTTTCCACATGAAGCGAAATGCCGGAGACGCCCTTGGTCGTCCCCTTGTATATCTTATCAAGATCACGGATGATCAACATATGTAACCTCCAAGGGAGTTTATAAAACAAAAAGCTCCCGGTTTTTAAGCGCTCTTACCAACTCATGCTGATACGGAAAGCATCATGATCGATTATCTGACGCGTGATACTCTGAGTCTTTCGGATCAAAAAGCCGACTTCCTTGCTTGTTGTTTTGGGCCGGTAGACGGTAACCACTTTGATCACGGCATTTTCCATATCCAGATCGTCAAGCGACTTTCGCAGTTCCGCCGTAAAGAAAGCCTTCTCTTTAGGAAGCACAAATGGCGTAACCAGGTCGTTCCGTTTTCCGGTAAACGACTGAATATTGTTCTCAATTGCAAACAAGACATTATCGCGTATCAGTTTGGATGCATTATCGACATCCTCTTTGCGGATCGGAATATATCCCTGCATCATGTCGAAAAATGAATGCCCCTTCTTTGCTTCATCAATGCATTTTGAGCGAAAGGCCAAAGAAACACGCTTGGCCTCCTCCGACAACATTGCTTTTCGGATTTCTCCGGCATTATTATACCTGTTATTGTAGTCTTCCTTCAGGCGGTGCAGTTCATCCTCAAATCCCATAAGCCCCTCCTTCTATTCCGACAAAACCAAGTGTTACCACGGCATCCAAACATCAAACAGGCAGTCGCCGGTCGCAGATTACTTCTGTTCAGCCGGCGCATTTTCCGAAGACTCTGCGTACTCCGGCGAATTCCACCAAGGCTCCTTCTGCGCGCGCATTTCCTGCTGCTTCTTCCGCTGTGCTTCCCGCGACAGTTCGGGCTCTTTCACATCGTCCTGAACGCCCAGCGCCTCGCCGATCAGCTTCAGGTAATAGAACTCGATCGTCGCGTACGCGGTCTCCGCATCACGGCTCGTAAGCTCATTGAAATCGATCTCAAACGGATCGGTCGTTCTGCGCAGCACGACGAGAAATTTGTGCTTCACGAACGTGATCTCGACGGAAGCACTCTCGAGACGCTTGAGGTTCTTATGCACCTCGATCAGCGCTCTCATCATTCTCGGTGTTAGCATGTAAAACGCCTCCGCCTTGTCATTGCAGAAGCAGCGGAACAGACGGTTGAACTCGCTGTCCTCCGTCTCGATCTCCGGGTAAAGCTGAAAATCAAAAGCCGATCTCGGCCGGATTACCAGCGTTTCTTCAAGCGTTTTGGGAGAATCGTAAATGATCCACGTGGCGTGGCGTTCACCCCTATGTACATCCGCTCTGCGAACCCGGATCCCGTTCGGGAGCGTTCCTTCAAGATAGTCATCGCTCAGGGTAAAAGCCAGATCGATCGCAAATGTGTCCACGTCATCCTCGGCAAATCCCCGATCCGGATAGTACCGGTAATCCGAGAAATATTTGTCCGCGGCATCGGACACATACAGTTTCTTCAGCGAGATCTTGCAGTCCTCTATCTCCTCCGAGATCTTCTGCGATCTTCGAATAATGATCCCGAAGCTGACAGCAACAAAAATGATCGCGCCGATCAGGGCAATGGTCGCGAGCCATGCCTTGGTTCCCGTGGCAGACTCGCTTTCCTTCAGATAACAGATCAGACCGATCACGAAAGCGATACCGATCCACCAGAACGCTCCCAGCCAACTGAATTTTCCGTTTTCATTTTTCAGATCATGGTAGCGCGCAAACAGAGTATCAAACCGATCCATAGTATCTCCCCCTTTTTACCGGAGCTTACGACGCTCCGCAGTATGATCGTTCACAAAAGCATCCCGACCGCTTCCTTCCAGCCGCGGATGCGTTCCTCGCGTTCCTCTTTGCTCATCTTCGGTCGGAAAATGCTCTCGCCCTCACCGCCGTGCGCAAGCTCCCCGTCCGTCCAGAAGCCCGTCGCAAGCCCCGCGAGGTACGCGGCGCCCATCGCCGTCGTCTCCACACAGGCCGGCCGGATCACACAGGCATCGCTGATGTCCGCCTGCGTCTGCATCAGGAAATCGTTGACGCTCGCACCGCCGTCAACCCGGAGCGAACCGACCGTGTTCCCGGCGTCCTGCTCCATCGCGGTGACGATATCGTTGACCTGATACACGATCGCATCGAGTGCCGCGCGGATGATGTGGAAACGGCCGACACCGCGCGTCAGTCCGGTGATGACACCCTTGGCCTCAGGCTTCCAATACGGCGCCCCAAGGCCGGTGAACGCGGGCACGATGTAACAGCCGTTCGTGTCCGGCACCTTCTGCGCCAGTTCTTCGGTCTCCGCCGCCGTCGCGATCAGCCCGAGCTCGTCGCGCAGCCACTGAACCACGGCACCGCCCATGAAGACCGAGCCTTCCAGCGCGTACGTCACTTTGCCGCCGCGTCCCCACGCGATCGTCGTGACGAGGCCGTTCTCCGAGCGGATCGGATTTTCCCCGGTGTTCATCAACAGAAAACAACCCGTGCCGTACGTGTTTTTGATATCTCCCACAGTCCACGCCCTCTGGCCGAACAGCGCCGCCTGCTGGTCTCCCGCTGCCCCCGCGATGCGGATCGGGCCGCCCAGAAATTCCGCGGCGGACTCCCCGTAAACTTCGCTGTTTCCGACCGGCTTCGGCAGCATCCCCATGGGGATCCCGAGCCAGCCGCAGATCTCCTCGTCCCACGCGAGGGTATGTATGTTGAAAAGCATCGTGCGCGACGCGTTGCTGACGTCCGTCACATGACGCTCCCCCTTGGTCAGTTTCCAGATCAGCCACGTCTCAACCGTGCCGAAGAGAAGCTCGCCGCGCTCGGCGCGCTCCCTTGCCCCCTCGACGTGATCGAGGATCCACGCCAGTTTCGTCGCCGAAAAATAAGGATCCAGCACCAGTCCGGTCTTCTCCCGGATCCGGTCCGCGTACGGCGCAAGCCGCTCGCAGTAGTCCGCGGTCCTGCGGCACTGCCATACGATCGCGCGGTACACCGGCCGCCCCGTCTCGCGGTCCCACACGATCGTGGTCTCGCGCTGGTTCGTGATGCCGATCGCATCGATCTCCTCCGCGGGAATTCCGGCCTTGCTCATCGCCTCGACGGCCACACCGAGCTGCGCCGACCAAAGTTCCATCGGATCATGCTCCACCCAGCCGGGCTGCGGATAGTACTGCGTGATCACCTTCTGCGCCACGCTCACGATCTCACTGTCATGGTTGAAAATGATCGCTCTCTCCGACGTCGTTCCCGCGTCGAAGGACAAAATATACTGCCCCATAGGTAAACCCCTGTGTTATTTTCCTGTTATGTGTCTCCGTTCTCTGGCGCGTCAGCTCTGAAGAAATGCCAGAATGTCCGCCCAGACCTTCGCCTTCTCCGGCTCCCGGAGGATCTCATGACGCATGCCGGGGTACATTTTCCCCTTTGTGTTCTTATACCCCTGCCGGCGCAGCAGTTTGATCGCCTCGCCGAGTTTCTCCCGCGACACCGCGCAGGGATCCTCGGCACCCGAGTAGAACCGGATCGGAAGTTCCGGATTCTTCATGGCGTAACCGCCGCCGGTGTACGTGAGCATCGCCAGCCGGATCAGGTTCTCATAGCCGTTCAGCGTGAACTTGTAGCCGCAGAGCGGATCCTCGTTGAAAATGCGCACTTCCTCGGGGTCGGAGTTCGTCCAGGCGTGCGGCGTATTTTCCGCGGCAAACGGCTTGTCGTAGCCGTTGCCGACGATATAATCCACGGCCTTCGAGCGGGCACGTCCGCCCTGTACGGCGATCAGCCCCTTCACGAACTGAAGCCCCGGCCACATGCCGCTCAGTTTCGACGGACATCCCAAAAGCACAAGCTTGTCGATCTCGTCGTCATGCTCGCGGATGTAGCAGCGGGCGACCATCGTTCCCATGCTGTGCGCGATCATCACGAACGGAAGCTCCTCACTCCCGCTCCGCTCCTTCGCGTACGCCTTTGCTTCCGTCACCATCTCGTGCAGGTCGGCGATCATCGCCTCGTAACCGCCGTCGTAAAGGTACCCCAGATCATCCGGCGACAGCACACTCTCGCCGTGTCCGCGCTGGTCGTAGATCGTCACGATATATCCCTGCTCCGCCAGAAAATCAACGAACGCCTCATAGCGCCCCTTATGCTCGCACATGCCGTGCACAAGGATCGCCGCGCCGCACACATCGGCCGCGTCTGCGGGCTCCGTCCGAACGACCGCCAACGGCAGCTCGTCCGTCCCGGAAACATGACTGTATTTCGTGGTTTTGATCTCCATTCCGACACCTCCCCGAACCTCTTCGGTTATTCTCTTATTTTACACCGAAACCGTTAATTTTTCCATCATTTCTTGCCTTATCGGCTGTTGTCGAGCGGCAGACGGATCGTGACGGAAAATACATTGCCGTCGAGCGCCGCGCCGATGGTCCCGCCCATACGCTCCGTGAATTCCTTCGCGATGGCAAGCCCCAGACCGCTCGAAGCCTGGCGGTGGAACCGGTCGGCTGTGTAGAACTGCTCGAACACGCGGCCGGGCTCGATCTCCTCGGGGTGTTCCACGGGGTTGGATATCACGATCTCAGCCTCGCGGTCAACCCGATGAAGGTAGATCTTCAGGGCATTGCGGCCGTGAATGACCGCATTTTTTGTAATGTTGTGAAGGATGCGCTTCACGGCAAGCTCGTTGCCGATGATCGGCAGGACCTCGTCGGTCAGCAGGATCTCCGGCGTCACACCGGCTTCCATCCACGCATCGTAGTAGGAAAGTACTGTCTCGGCGACCACGCTGCGCAGAGAGATCGGTTCCGTCTCCAGCTCGTAGGCGTCGTTCTTGAGCTTTGTATACGTGAAGAGGTCCTCGAGAAGTTCCTTCATCGTGCCGATCCTTTCGACGATCACCGCGTTGTAGCGCTCGCGCTCCTCGTCATTCTTCGCGTCGCGAAGAAGCTGAACGTAACCGTCCAGCGATGTCAGCGGCGTGCGAATGTCGTGCGAGAGGTTCGCGTAAGCATCGGCCACGAGCTTCTCGCGCTCGTGGAGCGCACGCTGCTGCTCACGCACGTGGTCCAGCGTCAGATTGATCTCGTCGGCTAGCTCCCGCTCTCCGAAACGCTCGACATCGATCTCCACGCGCTTGCGGGATTCATACTCCCGGATAAACGCCAATTGGCGGCAGATCATACGATGCTGCCGCCGCATAAGCAGGAGGCTCACTGCCTCCGATATTGCGATCAAACCGATTACAATACATGCTATTTTCATACAAAGTCCTTCTTGCGGAGCCAGAGTCCGCCGATCAGAATGGCTGCGGCGCAAAATGCAACCGCGATGATGAGTGTTGAGCCGAGCATGTTCGCTGTCTCCGAATATTTCGCGATCCGCCCGCTCACTGTGTAGTTCGTAATGTCCGCATTCTTCCAGCCGAGCTTATGGAGAAGTTTGTCTGCCAAACGGTACAGGATACCGATCACGTTCATCGCGATGCAGCAGCACAGTACCATGGTCACAAGATTGTTGCGAACGATCACGCAGATTGCCGAGATCACAATTGCAAATGCCACATGAAGCAGGAACTGAACGCCCACGTACTTGGCAAACATACCGCCGTCAGCGATCTTCACCGCAGCGCCGGTCATCCAGACGCCGATGCAGGAAGTAACAAATGTCAGCACGAAGAGGAACGCCGTGAACGCCACCATGCAAACACTCTTCGAGCACAGGAGCCTCGTTCTGAACCTAAGCTGTCCGCCGTAGTTCTTGATGTACCCGTTGTTAAAATCCGCGGTTACAAAGATGACCACGAAAATTCCGAGAAACAACAGCGCCATGTAACCGCCCAGGAAAGACCTCATCAGCTCCAGCGCATCGTAATCACCGTTTTCGTCGGTCTTGATCGTGATGGACATTCCGATGTCCGAAGCGCTGGGATCTTCCTTGGCCGCTTCCTCCATGACCTTCTGCAAATACTCCTGATAAGCTTCATCATTCTGAATCGCCTTGGCAGCCACCAGCGACGCGACGTTCAGCACACCGACGATCACCATGATGATCATAAAACTCTTCATCCGAACCATGCGGAAGAAGTCACTGCGAATCATATTAAACATAACTATTATACCATTCCTTTCCACACAATGCTCAGTCTTCCGTAATATTCAGGAAGAACGACTCAAGACTCTCGTTGTTGACTGTGATCTTGCTGACCAGAAGGCCCGCCTCATTGAGCTCCCGGTTGATGTACGCGACATCGTCAAGCCGCTCCATGACGTTGATCGTCTCCTTGTCAACGACCTTGTAGTTCGTGATGCCCATCTGATCGAGCACCGTGCTCGCCTTGTCCGGGCGGTCCGTAACGATCTCGATCCTCATGCTGCAACGCTCCTGAAGCTCGTCCGCCGTCATCTGCTCCACCAGACGTCCGTGATGCATGATACCGTAGTGCGTAGCCACCTTGGAAAGCTCCTCGAGGATGTGGCTGGAGATCACGATCGTGATGCCCTTGTCACGCGAGATCGATGTGAGCGTGTCGCGGATCTCCACGATACCTTCGGGATCCAGACCGTTGATCGGCTCATCGAGTACCAGAATGTCCGGCTCGCCGACCATCGCCAGCGCGATGCCGAGTCGCTGTCTCATACCGAGCGAAAACTGCTTCGTCTTTTTCTTGCCGACATCTCCCAGCCCCACAAGCTGCAACAGATCATCGATGTACTTCTTATCCTTGATGCCGAAGAGCAGGCATTTTGCGCGCATGTTCTGATATGCGGTCATGTTTCCGTACAGGCCCGGATCCTCGATCAGGCAGCTGACGCGGTTTCGAACCGCTCCGATCGCCGATCCGCTCTTTCCGAAGATCTCGAGCTCGCCGGATGTTTGTTCGGCCAATCCGCCGATGATCTTCAGCGTCGTCGTCTTACCCGCGCCGTTCTTGCCGATCAAGCCGTAGATCGCACCTCTCTCAACCTTCAGGTCGATTCCGTCAACCGCGGCCTGTTTGCCGTAAACCTTCCGCAACGCATGTGTTTGCAGGATTATTTCACTCATGTTTTTTCCCTCCGTTTCGGTTTATGGCCTTATCATAATCGACATTGTTTCAGACATCGCTAACAAAAAGTAAAGAAATGGTAAAACCTCTTTCCCTATAATCTACCCAGTCCGGTCCGGTGTCAACCTTTACTCGGAAAATGAGCCTTCTTTACTGTAT
>JBGUPV010000063.1:0-10758 GCA_045130455.1 Lachnospiraceae bacterium
CCCATAATGCCGGGGCGCTCGCAGCGCGCGTCCGTTCCGGCGATGACCCGCGATACCGTCTCGATGGCCTCGTCAATGACGGAGGGCTCCAGCACCTCGTGTCCGCAGTACAGAATGTCGAACTCGCTCTGACGCTCCTTTAAGCGCAGCAGGTTGCGCAGGTATGTGATGACCGGAAGCCCGCCGGGCAGCTCCAGCAACGTGTTGCCGTTGCACGCATCGCCCGCGTACGCGATCCGCGTCTTGTGGTCGATAAATACAACCGAGCCGGCCGTATGTCCGCCGGCTTCCACGACCTCGATCCTGCGTTCGCCGAGGTCAAACTCATCCCCGTCGTACAGAGGATACACCTTCATCGGCTTCCAGTCCGCGAAATTGCCATCGTCCTGAATAAATCCCCGGACTTCCTCCGGCGCCATCTGCTTCGCGATCTCTATGACCTGTTCCTTCGTGTAGATCATGTTCTCCTGGAACGACCCGATGTCGCGGTGATGGATGTAGCAGCTGTCGAAAAAGAAGTTGCCTCCGATGTGGTCGGAGTGCGAATGCGTGTTGGCGACTAATATCTTCTTGTCCGTCAGCGTCTCGCAGAAGGTCTTCAGGTTGCCGAAGCCCAGGATCGAGTCGATCAGCAACGCGCAGTCTGCGCCCTCGATCAGGTAGCACAGCGCGTAAGACGGCTCCATGAACGCGTTCTTGATCATCCAGCTGCCTTCCGCGATCTTCTCCGCCTTATAAAATTCAAATGGTTCTGCCATGGAAAATACTTCCTCCTCGTAATCTCATCCTCTCAGTTCTTTTCGATCCGGATGTTTGTTATGGCGCACTGATCCCCCGTCAGCGCAACGTACACCGACGCGGTTCCCGCGGGGAACTCGGTGGTGTTCTCTATGGAAAGGCCGAGGTTCTCGGTCACGACCGTCACGCGGTTTCCGCTGCGGACGACCGACACCTCGACGTCGATGCCGGCAAGGTTGGCTTCCTTCCAACGGTCCCAGCCGCGGAAGTCGTCCTTCTTGACGACGTTCATCGTATTCTTCACGCCGCTGCCTTCCCAGTATTCGCCGTCCAGCCTGACCAGACCGAACTCGCGGTAATCTGCGCCGCTGCGCGTCCCGTCCTCGGAATGGTACAGCAGTATGTACGGACAATGCCAGATCAGTCGCGCCGTCGGCAGGCTCATCGAGTGGAACGTAAGTTTCATCGCGCCCTCGACGGCCACACCTGCCGAAGTGTCCGATCGGAAACTGTCGATCTGAACGTTCGGGATGTCTCCCTCATTTTCCCTGATATAACTGATCTCCTCAACGATCCGCGGAATGCTTCCCTTCTCCGCGACCGTCTCGGAGTGCTCGATCACGACCTCGTTGATCGTACAATGCTCGCCGGTCAGACCGATATACGCGAAGCGCGTCGAATCCGGCAGCGCCGTGATCACGACCGTCTCCTCTCCGCCGTCGCTGTAGCGGAGCATCATATGGTCACGCACGCGGACCGCCTCAACATCGTACTCCGTCCTGCGGCCGGCGGATTTTCCGCCTTCCGCTTTGCCGCTGCTCATCCGGCTGCCGTCCGCATCACGGTCTTCGGGTCTGCGAACCTCGATCTTCCGCGCGCCTTCCGTCTTCGCGGTGCCGTCGAGCCGGATCGTTCCGTACTCGAAGAACATGCGCTCGCGGACTTCCTTTGCTTCCCTGTGATAGTGCGCGTCCAGCGAGTCGAACAGGATGATCGTCGGCGAGGTCCCCTCATGACCCTCGTCGGTTTCATACGTAAAATGAATCTTCGTCGCCTGCGCACTGACCAGGATTCCCTCGGACACCTCGTCCGCGAAGTCCGCGCACCGGATCTCGTCGTCTCCACGGAGCTCCTTCGCCGTCTTGCGTTCCTTCATCTGGTACTGGTTGTCGATATCGATGAGGTACTGCATGATCTTGGCCGCCGCGGGATCGAACTGCGTCCCGGCGTTTTTGACGATCTCCTCGCGCACGATCTGCTGCGGGATCGCCGAGCGGTAGCTTCGGTTGGATGTCATCGCGTCGTACGCGTCCGCGACGGAGATGATCCTTGCGACCTCGGGGATCTCCTCCCCCTTCAGACCGTCGGGATAGCCGCGGCCGTCGTAGCGCTCATGGTGATAATGCGCGCCGATGCAGAGGTACGGATAATCCTCGACACTCGCCAGGATCTGATTTCCGATGACCGGATGCTGCTTCATTGCCGCATACTCTTCATCGGTCAGTTTGCCGTTCTTGGTGATGATGCTGTCCGGAACGCCGATCTTGCCGACGTCGTGCAGGAGCGCGGTGTAGTAAATCTGCCGACACTCGTCCTCACTCTTCCCCATTTCCCGCGCGATCTTCTCCGAATACTCGGCGACACGGCGGGAGTGGCCGCGGGTGTACTCGTCCTTCGCATCGATCGCGTTGGCAAGCACGGTCGCGATCTGCTCGAACAGACGCTGCGACAGTTTCCGCTGCTCCTCCAGATGCTCGATCTTGCTGTTATTTGCCCGCTCCACCTTCTCATTGATGTCGAGGTAGGCAAATATGTACGCTAGGATCGACATGACCGAGATCATGAGGTTCAGAAGCGACAGCCCGTAGACGAAGAACTGGATGATCGAAGCCAGAGCCGGCCCCAGTAAAAACAGAAGCAGAGAGAGACAGATCGTGCGACTGAAATGCCTGCGGTAAACGATCACGAACCATACCAGAAAAACCGTCGTAAGGCTCGGGAAAATGTAGCAGACAAGGAATCCCGGTCCTCTCTGGTAAAGATTTCCCTCTTTGAAATAATAGAGATAGTCGGTAAATGAGCCCGCAAGGACAAAGAGCATGCCCGCGAACATGAGAATGCACAGATACCACAGCACCCGCGGGATCTTCATCGCATGATCCTCGCGGATGATATTCATGATGTAATGGATAAATGCGATCACGATAAACTGCGTGAGCACATACACGAAGAAATTGCTCACGCGGGCGATGGTTATGCCCTTGCTGCTCGCGTCCCCGTCGAAGATGTAAGTGAGGCGGTCGAAGAAAAGCAGAGACGCTGCCGAAAGTTCGAGGATGACGATCGCCAGTCTTCTGCGTCTCGAGAGCGCCTTGGAGAGGATGACCAACACGGCAAACGCCACGCCGATACCGCTCAGCGCAAGCATCAGATCCAGCTGGAATTGTTCCAACGTCTCCATACCGTTACCGCTCCTCCCGCGTTATCTCTTAAGCTCCGGGTGTTTCCTGTAATACTCTTCCTTGTCCTGGTACATTCTCTCATCCGAGATGTGCAGCGCCGAGAAGATCTCCTCGGAACTCTTGACAAAGCAACATCCTACAGCAAAACTCGCGCGGTCGAAGCCGAGGTTTCCGGCGCGCACTCTCGCCGCCTTCTCCTCAAGCTCAGCCTCCGTCGTGTCCGTGACGATGATCATGAACTCATCGCCGCCGGCGCGGTAGATATCATAGTTACCGAACACATTGATCAGCACATTAGCCGCGTTCTTAAGGAGCTCGTCGCCCGAAATATGGCCCTTGGCATCGTTGATGCATTTGAGGCCGTTGACATCGGCAAACACGATGCCGATGTTCTTCACACGGTCCGTCCCCTTGCTGATCCGGTCGATGCGGTTGTTCATCTCGTTACGGTTCAGAACGCCCGTCAGCATATCCACCGAGCCCATGACCTTCAGCCGCTTCAGAAGCTGATCGTTAGCCACGGAGGACGCGATGAAGAAGTTCGTCAGCTCAAGCGTCTCCTTGATCCGGTCCGCACTCTCGGTGTTGAAATTGGTCGCCCACATGTAGCCGAGAAGGCTGCTGCCGGAGCGCAACGGGAAGAGCACGATGCTCGTGACCCGGTTTGCGGCCAGCGTCTCGTACCAGCGCGGGTTCTTCTGCTTCACATATTCCATATCGGAGCTGTTCTTCACGATCAGGCAGTTGCTGCCGCCGATGGTGTCCTCCCAGGACTCCGTGATATCGTAGAAATCAGGGTACATCTCCAGCACGGCCTTCACGGACGACCTCACGTCGGGATTCTCGCGGTCCTCCGCCAGAGCGCGGCAGGTTCTGGTCTCGGGATCCACCAGAAGGATCGCGCACGCCCATGCGCCGCACAGCGCGCGGATGTCCTTAATGACCTCCTGCATTGCCTCCGAGAGGTCCGTCGCCCCATGCAGTTTGATACAGGTGCTTAGCACCGCGGTCGCCGTATCCTGCGAGATATTCGTCATCTTCGACGTGTCCGCCTTCTGCGACACTTCCTGCGTGTACGTGCAGTAGTACATGTTCCCCTCGCTCTTCAGCGGGAGCAGAAAGAGGTTGAACCAGAAGTCGAACCGCTCCGGATGCACATACGTGTGCACCGGGATCTTCTCCACGGCCGCACGGTAGCAGATGGTCTCGAAATTGAGATCCTGCGGAAAATAATTCTGATACAGACTATTCGGCACGAACTTGTTGCTCATCAGCTGCGGTCCGTCCCAAGCTGCCTCGATCGAATTCACATAAGCCTTGTTGCCAGCGACAAGACGGATGTCCCCGTAATGACCGTTCTCGAGCATCTCCACCGAGATGACGCAGGTCATCGCGTCAATATTGTCGACAAATGCCTGAAAATCCATACCCGTTACACCCCTTTCACCGGCGCTCGCTCTTCACCACTATTCCCATTGCGCCGGACTATCCTTCTCCGGGATACTGTTCTTATTGTAGCACAACACCGTTTCTTTGAACAGAGATTACTGACAATTCCCCGAAGGAAATCCATGCCCGATTGTAAGACATTGCGTCACTTTCGGCCCTCTTTTCCGAAACAAAAAAGCGCGGGCCGCTCTCGCGGCTCCGCGCCTGATGTTCCCGTGTCCGGTCGGTTATGTGTGCCGGCCTATTTGCCGCGCTTCGCGTAATCTTCACGGATCTCCTCAAGTTCCTCCTCGCAGTCGAACGCCGCGGACATCGCCATCGCGCTCTCGCTCTTTCTCGCACGGCTCACCATCTTCGACATCGCCGTGAAGTTGAGCGCCGTTCCGACAGAGTCACACTCGTAGCGCACCGCGCGGTTTGCCGCGACGCCGAAGCGTCCCGCAACCTCGACCGCGTCGATGTTTGCGCCGAGGAAGATGAACTCCCAGCCGGCTTCCTTCTGCTGCTCGACCATCTTCTTGACCTTCTTGTAGTCGTACTGCTTGCTCGCATTTTCCATGCCGTCGGTCGTGATGATGAACAGCGTCTTCTCCGGCACGTCCTCCTCGCGGATGTACTTGTGCACGTTGCGGATGTGGTGGATGGCGCCGCCGACCGCATCGAGGAGCGCCGTGCAGCCTCTCACGAAATACTCCTTGTCCGTGATCGGTTCGATCTCGCCGATCGGTTTGCGATCGTGCAGAACATCGATCCTGTCGTCGAAGAGCACCGTCGAGAAGAGCGCCTCGCCCTCCTCCTTCTTCTGCTTCTCGAGCATCCCGTTGTAACCGCCGATGGTGTCGGCCTCAAGGCCTCCCATGGAGCCGCTTCTGTCCAGAATATAAACGATCTCAGTCAAACCCTTCTTCATATTGTTGCCTCTCTTTCCGCCGCCCTGCGGCCTGTTTTTTTCTTTCTGAGGCAACTATAGCACGGTCTGAGAGGAAAATGGTCGCCTGTCGGGCGACATTTTCCGAGGTTAACGGCCGAAGACGTTGGCAAGCAGATTGTTGAGGTCCGCGTTGGCCGTTCCGGCGTACTCCGTAAGCACTTCGAAGAAGTCCTCGGTGTCGGCGTTGGTAAACGCATTTCTGCGCACGTACTCGCGGATCACACCCAGGAGCTCATCGTATCCGAGGATCTCCGCCATCTGATAGAGCGCCATCGGTCCCATACCGTAGATGGCCTGAATGTAGGTGTTGTCCGACGGGTAATCGTAATACGACTGCGTGAGCGGAAAATAATGATACTCATTGATCATATTCGCGGTCCTCGGATCACACAGATCCATGTATTCCCGGCTGTTATACTCCCTGATCAGGTGGTCCTCCATGCCCAGTACAGTATTGCAATACTCGTAGTAAACGATCTCCGTGTACGACGCGAGGGACTCGTCCAGCCAAGGCTCGATGCCGGAATTGCTGCCCACGATCCCCATGAACCACTGATGTCCGATCTCATGGGCCACGCAGGTCTCCGCCATCTCATACACGGGGATGTCCCAATTGTCACCCGTATACGTCGGCGAGCATTCCGCATCCGAGATGATGATCAGATTCGGATACTCCATGCCGCCGGCATCGATCGGCGCGATCACGATGTCAAGCTCCTCGTAGGGATAACGGCCGAACGCCTTGCCGAATGCCGCCAGGGAATCTCTCGCCGCATTGAACGAGGCCTTAACCGCATCGGCCATGTAGTCGAGTTCATCCATATCCTCATGGTATAGGATGTTCACGTGAACGCCGTCGTAAGTCGCATCCATGACCTTGAAGCGGTCGGACGCGCAAAATACAAACGCTCTGACGCAGGGCGCCTTGTACGTATAAGTGATCGAGGATTCATTTTCCGACTTCGAAACATCCGTTCCGGACGTGGCCACTTTAAACCCGGCCGGAACCGTGATGCGGACATCGTAGTCCGCCACCTCGGAGTAGAAGCACTCGCCCACCGCGATGTAGCGCTCGTGGGACCAGCCGTTCGCGTCGTACTCCGCGAGGATCGGGTAGAAATTGCTCACGTTGAAGACATTGTCATAGTAGCCGTAGCGATCGGCCACGTAAGGGATCTTCGCCGTAAAATCATACGTGAGGGTCATCTCCTCGCCCGGAGCGAGGGGCTTTGTAAGCTGCAGCCAGACCACGGACGGATCCTCCTCGCGCTCGCACGCAAGGACGGAGTTGTCGCGGCTGTCCGTAACGTTGAGGATCTCCGTCAGCCCGCCTTCGATCTCGGTGCCCCGGTCATATCCCGCCGCCACCTCATCGGTGAAGACGCTCGAATAATCCCGAAGACACAGCTTATCCCAGGGCTCGTCGGTATCGTTGAAGAAGTCAAAGACAACATGTCCGCCGACGGTGTGCGCCTCCGCGTTCAGCGCCAGTTCCATGTCGTAATGATACAGTTTTCCCGTGGGAAAAGCGATCTCGCAGTTCTCGGGCGGAGCGACAAACTCTCCGGGCGTCGGAGTGATCGTGTCCACCGGCGTCACGGTGGGCGTCCCCGGCGTCACAGACGGCGTTGCCGGAATCTCTGTAGGCTCAGGCGTCAGGGGAATCTCCGTGGGTTCAGGCGTCACCGGAACTTCCGTGGGCGTCGGTGTCGGCGTGTCCGGCACGTACATCGGCGTGGGCGTGGACGAAGGTGTCTGCGCACTCCCCGTAGGTGTTGCCGCTGCCGTCGGCTCTGCCGCTCTTCTCTTCGCGGGTTCCTTCCCGCACGCGACCAGTGTCATGAGCAATGCACAGACCATGACCAGGCTCAACAGTCTCTTTCTCATTTGCGTAATTCTCCCTTGTTTGTAACCTTCCGGACCTTTGTCCGAAGCTTATATTGCATCATACCGCGGAAAATTCAACAAAGAATTACCGCGGTATGAACAATTCGTAAAATGTGCGCTTATCGCGCCAGGATCGCCTCGACCTCCGACAGTTTCGGCGGATTGAGCGGAAGCGGGAACCGTGAGATGGCAACCGCCGAGCAGGCGCTCGCGAACCGCACGAGCTCGTCATCGCTCATTTTCCGAAGAAGCCCGTACACGCAACCGGCCTTGAACGTGTCGCCCGCGCCGAGGGTGCTCTTCACCTCCACGGAGAACGGCTTCATCCGGCGGATCTCTCCGCCCCGGCGCCCGTAGAGCATCTCTCCGGCGCCCTGCGTGATGATCGTAAGTCCGTCCGTCTCCGCCTGCATCAGGCGAAGGATCTCCTCCGCGGGCATTCCCGCGTAGTGTGTGGCGGTGCACTCCTTGGACACGACATTGACCGCCGCGAAGCGGTGAAGTTCCGACTCATGCGGCGTGTCGATCGTGACGTACGGGACTCCCAGTTTGCGGCACAGCTCCGCCGCCTTCAGCGTCTCCGCGCCGAAGAACGGGTCGATCGCCGCAACTTTGCAGCCCGCAATGTCCTCCTCTTTCGGCACGCTCCACCATCTCTTCCCTGTGGAAAATAAGGTCTGGAAGCGTCCCATAGGCGACCGCACGAGCCCCGCGATCACGACATAGTCCATGACGCCGGGATCATCCTGCGGAAGTTGCAACAGCGAGCAGTCCACGTTGGTGTCCTTGTAGAAATCCAGAAGCATCGGCGCCACTTCCGTGCCGATCCACGTGCCGTCCATCCGGACGGAAACGCCGAGGGAATTCAGCACCGTCGCTGCCGTTCCGGTCTCGCCGCCGGGAAGGAAGTATTTGGCCTCGATCTCCGAGTATTCATCCGGCTGAAGGAAACCGTCCTTCAGAAGGAAGGAGTGCGTCCCCAGAACCTGACCGAACAGATACACATCCGACTGCTTCATTGTACACCTCCGAATATTTCTCACGCTCCGAGAAGTGCCTCCCCGTGGTCGCAGAGGGCCTCGTTGATCGTGTCGATATCGTACACTTCGTTGTCGATAAAATACTCGACGATCAGATCAAACCGGCTGCTCGGCGACAGCGCGTAGCCCGCGCGCGCCAGCAGGTCTTTCGTCTCGTCAAGCGAAAGCCGGAGCGCCAGGGCAAATGCCACCGCCGTGCTCTTCTTCGGCTGATACTGCTCATTTCCCCGGATCTTGGAAAATAACTTGCGGTCCATGCCCGCCCGCTTGTACACCTCGGCGTCCGTGTATCCGCGCTCGTCGATCTTTCGAAGCAAACTCTGCTGCCACGTCTCCGACAACTGCTCCACCGCGTCCTGCAGCGTACGGCGGCGCTTCGCCGGAGCGCCCGCGCGGTCATCCGACATAACGTAGGACATGGCCGCCTTCGGCGCCTGCGTAAATTCCGGTCCGGCGGCTTCCTCTGCCTCCTCAGCGAGATTCTCAGCCTCCTCCAGGAGCTCGGGGGCTGCCTCGTCGAAATCAGCGGACTCCTCCAAAAACTCGGGGGCTGCCTCGTCAAGATCCGTAGCATCCTCCGGAATTTCCGGAGCTGCTTCCGCGGCCGCACACTCTTCCTTCTTTGCGGCTTTTTTCTCGCACTTCAGGCTCATGCCGACAAAGGCGTTGGCAATACCGAAGGACATCTTCCCCGCGCCTGCGGATTCGCGCGCCGCGGATTGCATTGCCTGCGCAGCCGGGGCTGCCGCCGACGCTGCCATACCCGTGAAAGGCACCTCGGGGACAAAGTTCTTCCGCAGGAACGCCTCCAGGCCGCTCATCAGACGCTTCCGTTCCTCGACGGAAATCCGTTCTTCGGACGAAGGTTCGATTTCCGAAGGCTCATCCTGCACCGACACATTTTCCGACGGATCATCACCGGAACCGCCGTGACCGTCAAGCTCCGCCTTCTTCAACTCCTCGCAGAACGCCTCGAGTTCGAGGCGGCGCCCGTAGTCTGCGAACTCGAACTCCTGATATTTTCCGCGGTCGCGTGTCCAATACAGGTAAAGCCACGGCCCGGGATCGCCGCAGTCAAGCGACTCCTCCCTCGCGCGGACCGTGCCGCCCGCAAGAAGCGCAAACAACCGGTCCCATTGCTCCTCCGTCAGCCCGATGCTGCCGGAAACCGTGATGTCATCCTCCCGAAGCGGCCAATGGTTACCCTCGCGCTTCTCGTGATAAAAGCTCGCGCGACCGTCATTTTTCGTGAACCGGTACCGCTGAAACAACGGCGGATCGGTGGAGGTTGACACCGTATACCAAAACTCCGAGATGTCGTCCTTCGCGATCTTTTCGCCCACGGTAAAGACGCGTCCACGACCGAATTTTCCGAACAAACTCATAACTCTCTTCCCCCGCCGTACATCAATACCCGAGCTCGTCGTTGACGAGGATCACATGGATGCGTCCCTCGTGGCGCGACAGCCGCGTGATCAGGATCTGGCAGCAGATCGAGTCCGCCGCCTTGCAGTTCATGCAGGAACCGGTGCGGGTGCACGGCGTCGCCAGCCCGAAGCGCTGCGCGTTGATCGGCGCCGCCACGTTGCGGGCGCGCTTCATCGCGCTGTCCACGTCGGGCGCGATCTTGTTCATACCGACGATAAATACAACGTATCTGGGACCCTGCGCGATCGCCGAGACGCGGTTCGCGTTGCCGTCGATGTTGATCAGCACGCCGTCCTCGGTCATCGCGTTGACGCTCGAGATAAAATAATCCGCGTCATAGGTCGCAAGCATCGCCTCACGCTTGTTGGTCGTGCGGTCGCGGTCGATGAAATCGTAATCTCCGCTCCGGAGCGCGTCCGTCAGCCCGATCTCCTGCGCGCTCATGCATCCGCCCATGCCGACGCTGGCGCCCTCGGGGATCAGCTCCAGCGCCATCTGCAGCGCCTCCTCGCGCGTCTCCGCATAGTAACCCGTCATGTTGCGGGACGAAAGCCCCGCGATCACCTTCTCCGCCAACAGGCGGTTGCGCTTTTTTGTCATTTCGTTCATGCCACACCTCCGTCGATACACTGTTCCGTACTCAATTCAACTGCAGCTTATATTTTCCGCTCATCTCCGCGATCTTCGGCGCCGAAGTCTTCGCGTAGCCGTCGAGCTTCGCCAGAAGATAGACCGGATTCGGAAAATCATGCTCCGCATAGAGCAAAATGATCCGTTCTCCCGCCGGGTCGTACACGATGTTGCAGGGCGCCCCGGCCTTCGC
>JBGUPV010000064.1:0-27353 GCA_045130455.1 Lachnospiraceae bacterium
CAAACAACGCCAGTCCGAGAGCAAGCACCGCAACGAACGCGATATGCATCCATTTCGGCAGTCTTCCCCACACGCGGAAGAACGCCATCACAGCAAGTACGCCGAAACCGGCCGCCGCAATAAACCAGATCCGGTAGAAGCCGGTGCCCGTCCCCGCGCATCGGACAAATCGTCCGTAACACACGCAGATCACGGCCAACACGACATACAACGCAATCCGTATCCACATCCACATTGTCTTATTCATCCCCTCAGATCACTCCATAGCATCCCGAAGCGCCGCCTCATCCGCATTCACACTTCCCTGCGCCGAATGCCCGGGGCCGCCGCCCTTCGCGCCGAAGCGCTCGCGCAGGATCTGCTGACGATGGCTCACATCGCCGCCCTCCTGCTCCAGGATATATCTCCAACTTCCGTCCGCGAGCTGCAAAAATGCCGCGCAGACGCCCGAAAAATGTTTCTCCAGCTCATTGACCGCGAATCGCAGGATCGCCGCGTCCCTGCCTTTCAAAAACAGCACAGCATCCTTTGCCAGACGACCGTCCGTGATACCGGCGCTCATATTGCGGGCCTCTGCCGCCAATGCCTCCACACGGCCCGTGACGATCTCCCTCTGCAGAGCGACCGCCTCATAGGCGAGGTCGCGGTTCTCCGCCTGAAGTTTAGCCACAGCTTCGGCAACATTGGCCGGTTCGACGGAGAGCGTTCTGGACACAGCAGTGATTGAGGCCAAAGCCTCGCCGAACTCCTCCATCGCGCGGAATCCGCACCGGAAATGAACGCGCACTCCGCCCTTGTAATTCTCCCACGCCACAACCTTAAAGCAGCCGATCTCGCCGGTCACGCGCACGTGCGGCGCACAGCAGGCGCAAAGATCGACGCCGTCGATCTCCACAAGACGCACGGCGCCCGTCAATTCCTTCTTGCTCCGGTAGGAGCGCTCCGCCAATTCCTCCGCGCTCGCGTACCACGCGCGGATCTCTCGGTTGGAGACGATGATGCGGTTGGCCTCGAGTTCCAGCGCGCGCACGTCTTCCTCCGTCATTTTCCCGTTATAGTCCATCGTTGCCGAGCGGTCACTTAAGTGAAAGCCGACGTTGTCGTACCCGAAGCGCGCGTGCACCAGACCGGAGAAAATGTGCTCCCCCGAGTGCATCTGCATGTTGCGATACCGGTACTCCCAGTCGATCTCCCCGTGAACCTTCGCCCCCTCGGCGAGTGACGAAGCATCCCCGTCCCCGACGGTGAGCGTGTGAAAGATCTCCTCACCTTTGATCTGAACGTCCGCGACAGGGTATCCTGCCAACGTTCCGCTGTCGGGGGACTGACCGCCCTCCTCCGGGAAGAAAAGCGTCCGGTCGAGCGTCACGACCGCCGATCCGCCGTCCCTGCGGACGCCGGTGATCACCGCGTCAAATTCGGTCGCGTACGGTTCCGTATCATAGAGTTTAATCACTTTCCGATCCTCCGGTCCCGATTTCAGAGAAAGGTGTGCAGTGTCTCCGCTGCACACCTTCCGATCGTTTTTGTCAATTACAAAATGTTGTCACTTACAGAACGTTATCATTGGCCAAAGCTTTCAGCCGCAAATCGTTCTCAACTGCAAAAAACTTCCTTGCCCCTGCTTCCGCAGGACGGTCCGTCTTACTCCGGGAAATCTCCCGCCAACGAGCTTGCGATGGTATCCCAGACCTTATCGCTCTCAAGACCGAGTTTCCAAGCCGCGCAGCCGGCCAGCTGATTGTCCCACATGACCTTCAGTTTATACCTAAGCGACGTCTCTTCCTCGCGCCAGATCTGGACCTTGTCGTCGCCGACCTTGAGCTGTACATAGTACTGCTTCACAGTGTCGTTCCACTGCCATTCTCCGCCGGCTTCCTTGACGTACTCCTCGACGGACTTCATGCCCATTGCCTCGTTCGGAACGACTTCGCCTTCCATGTAACTCTGCGGGATCGTCCACTTGCGAGTGAAGAACGGAATACCGAGAACCAGCTGATCTGCGGGCACCTTGCGGAGCATCGCAGCCACACCATTCGTAACGAACGTGATGGACGCTACGGATCCGGCCTCCGTGGACAGCGAGTAGTGCTCGTCATAGCCCATGAAAATGATATAGTCGACAAATTCCTTCTGAACATCCAGACGATAGTGCGCGTTCGGAGCGTTCGGATAATAGTTGTCCGTCGAGAGGACCAGATCATACTTCTGGCACTCGAGATACAGTTCGCGGAGGAACTGCAGGAAATGCGGTGCGGAATCCTTGGTAATGTACTCAAAGTCGATGTTGATACCGTCGGCACCGACCCTCGTAACCTCGGACACGATATTGTTGATCAGGTTCTGACGGGACTTCGAGTGCGAAAGGATATCCATGCCCTTGACACCGGGCGTGAAGTCATCGCACAGAGCCCAAACCTTCAGGCCAGCCGCATGCGCAGCCTTCACGTAGTCCTCGTTCGCGTAAGACTGGATCTTTCCGGTGGTGTCCACAAACGTGAACCACGTCGGGGAAATGACATTGATCCCCTTCGTCGACTTGATCGCCGACTTGAGCTCATCTCCGCCGACATCGCCGACCTGATGCCAAACCATGCAGATCTTGTCTTCGAGCTTATGAAGCTTATAAGGCGTGTCCTTCGTATTTCCCTTGACAACATACTCGCTGTACGTCGTGGTATCGAGATTGTTGACATAGCCGAGCACACCGTCCTCCGTCACAACCTTCGTCCACACACTGCCGGACGGCTCTTCCGCCATGTACAGCACGGCGCCTTCCTCGATCTCCGAAACGATCGGATACGTGACCGCGCGGCCCGTTCTCATCAGCGTGCCTTCCTCGTTCTTAACCGTGGACTTCAGAATGGTGTTGCCGGTGGTCAGGATCATGATGCGCGCCGGCTTCTCGCCGATCTCGACGTTCACACGGCCGTACTTCTCCAGAAGGTCCGTGCAGATGTAGCCGTTCTCGCCGTCCATGATAATGAGCGGCTCATCGTCCTGAATCTGCGCGTCACCCTCGGCATGGCGCTTCTGATCCGGCCAGAACGTGTCTTTTCTGACCGCGTTCGTAAAGCAGATCTCTTCTTCCGACTCATTCCAGTAAAAACGGGTGTCAAGCGTACTCGCCAGTTCCAGCGGAATGTACAGCTTGCCGTTCTTCTGAATACCCTTTTCTTCTCTCTCAAGGCCGTCGATCGTAAGAAGCGCTTCGTTCTCCTTCAGATTGTAGAACTTCTTCAGATCGGCCTTCTCCGTCGACGGAAGATTCTCCTTCGGTTTCTCCTCTTCCGGCTTCGGAAACAGATCCCCACATCCTGTCAGAAGGCACAGCATAATGGCAACCAATGCCGTCACCCTCAAGATTCTTGTTCTCATGTAAACCTCCTGAGCGTAATCTTGAGGTTTATTGTACCACAAACGGCGCGGAAAAGAAACCCCGCTTTTTCTGTATGAAGCGTGTCCTGTATTCTCGCGGGGTTCCCCTCTCCCGCAGTCTCGCCGATCCGGTCCGCCCGAGGCCGCTCACGCCGGTGCACAGGGTTACATGATCATTCTCGAACAGGCGGTAACACCGTGATATGTCCCACATCGTTCTCCCCCGAAACCACTGCCGCTCCCCCGGTTCCGCCCGGATCTTCGATACTTTGATCATACACCGAAATACCGTCCGTGTCCATTGACGAAACCGCCTGACTTCGCGCTTCGGATTATACGTCATGACCATTGAAAAATGAGTCTCCGCCTCCTGCGATATACTTTTTTCACAAAATGGGGAATTGACTTTAGTGCATTATTCTCTTATACTTTGCCCAAGAGTACTGATACTGTGGGGGCTTATTTTCCGACGTATCAGAGAAAGGATGGTGTACGCGTATGGAAATGGAACAACTCTCCAACGGCGCTATACGTTTCTACGTAAGCAAGAAGGATTTTGCGGAGCGCAACCTGGAGCTTAAGGACATTCTCTGCGCCAACGACAAATCGATGGAACTCTTCCTCGAGCTTTTCCGCATGGCACACGAGCGGTACAATTTCACACCGGACGACGGCCTGCACTGCACCATCGATTCCTCCCTGTCTCCGGACGGCGCGATCCTCACTCTGAGCAATTCCGCACGGGATTACTCGGACGATTGGGACGACTCGTTCGGCGCTAACACTTCCTTCCCCGAGAATTTCGATTTTGACGATATCCGGGAGAGCGTTTCCGACGATGGCAATTCCATGAACTCCAGACAGTTGCGGGATCAGATGGCAAGGTTACATGCCTGGTTCCGTGTATTGGGCAGCACGGCGGCCGACAGCGACGCACCGATCAAATCGGAGCCTCCGCGCAACGCACTGCCGTTCAACACCCCCGAAGAGACCCGCAAGGCAGTCTCCACCGAGGCGCCTGTCCGGACCGTCGCCTACTGCTTCCGCAAGCTCGACAACCTCACGGCACTCGCCCGCGTGCTCAAGCCGTTCAAACTTGACAGTTCGCTCTACTATGACAAAGCGGAGCGCATCTACGTGCTGCAGTTTGACGCGATTGAAGGCTACGAGGACGACTTCGACGTCGCAAGATCGCTGGCTGACGAATTCGGAACACCCGAGACGACCAGCCCCGGCTACTACCACGAGTATTTCCGCCGCATTGCCGCGGATCACGCGCTCGAGCAGCTCGCGACGCTGTAAGCCCGGAAGGTTCCGGATCAAACCGAATACCGCATAACACAAAAAAGGCGCGACCGCAACGGCCGCGCCTTCTTCATGCTCTCCCAGAGTCCTATCTGGATGCGAAATACGTGTTGATCTCCTCAACAAGCATATCCACGTCAATGCCGTGAACCATGCAAGCCTGCTCGAGGGTCTCGCCCTGAGCGGACGGGCAACCTACACAGTGCATTCCGGCTCCCATAAGGATAGGTGCTACTTCAATATCCGCGCGAATGATCTCGCCGATCTTCGTATCTTTGCTTACGATCATCGTTCAATTCCTCCTGTCTTAGTCAGATCCGGCAAAACTCTCTGCCATCGCAATTATATCCGATGGACATCGCCGTGTCAATCATCATTCTTCGCCGCGGTTTCGCGCGCATTTTCCGACGCTTTTCCCTGCGGAAAATGCCGGAAATCCGTCACTTTTCCGCGGTTTTCCCGGTCTCCCGGCGCGTGCGGGAGGCCGCACTTTCGCGCGCGAAAAAAACTACTTGCATATTTGTTGCGTATGAAGTAGTATGTGTACAGTGAGTGCGGGAGCGCTCACAAGTTCGGAAGGAGGACTGACCAATGGCATATGTAATTAACGATGGATGCGTTATGTGCGGCGCTTGCGCAGGCGAGTGCCCTGTAGGCGCTATCTCCGAGGGAGACGGCAAGTACGAGATCGACAAGGATGCTTGCCTTGAGTGCGGCACCTGTGCAGCTACCTGCCCTACCGGTTCTATCGTAGAGGAGTAATTCCGAAAAAAGAAAACGCCCGGCATTGCGCCGGGCGCTTTTTTTGTGCCTTATGATCAGTTGCGCGTGTCGAGGTTCGAGAACTTCGTCAGCTCGCCGTTCCATGCAAGCTTGACCGTTCCGACGGAACCGTTACGCTGTTTGCCGATGATCACTTCCGTGATGCCCGGCTCCTTGCATTTTTCCTTCGTGTAATACTCGTCGCGGTAGAGGAACATAACAACGTCCGCGTCCTGCTCGATGGCGCCGGACTCACGCAGGTCGGAAAGCATCGGGCGCTTATCCTCACGCGTCTCAGGCTGGCGCGACAGCTGCGCGAGGGCGATGACCGGGCAGTTCAGCTCACGGGCGAGCGCCTTGAGCGATCGGCTGATCTCCGAGACCTCGTTCTGACGCGACTCGTTGCGGCGCGCTCCCTTGCTCTCCATCAACTGCAAATAGTCGATGACTACAAGACGAATGTCGTGCTCGAGCTTGAGTTTGCGGCATTTGGAGCGGAGCTCCTGAACGCTGATGGCCGACGTGTCGTCGATGTACAGCGGCGCCTCACCGATGCGGCGGGCCGAGATACCGAGGTTGTTCCAGTCCTTGTCCTCGAGATTGCCGGTACGGATCTTCTGCGCCTCCACGCCGGAGTCCAGTGCGAGAATACGGTTCACCAGCTGGACGCGGCTCATTTCGAGACTGAAGATCGCGGCCGGAATATGTTTCTTGACCGAGATATTCTGAATGATATTCAGGGCAAATGCGGTCTTTCCCATGGAAGGACGCGCTGCTACCAGCACCAGATCGGAAGGCTGCAGACCCGCGGTCTTGTAGTCGAGGTCCACGAATCCGGTCGGGATACCGGTGACATTTCCCTTATTTTTCGCTGCTTTTTCAATGTTGTTGAGCGCCTGCACCACGATCTCGCTGATCGTCGAGGTCGTCGTGTCCTGGCTCTCCTGGAAGAGCTTGAAGAACTGCGCTTCCGCTTTGCCGAAGATCTCCTCGGTTCCCTCGCTCGCCTCGTAGCACTCGCCCGAGAGCTCGTCCGCGATGCGGATGAACCGGCGAAGGCGCGACTTCTCGCGCACGATCTCCGCGTAATACCGGACGTTGGCCGACGTGGGCACCGCGTCCATCAGATCCCCGATGAAATCCAGCGTGCACATCTCCTCGGGCACATCGCGCTCGCGAAGACGGTTCTGCACCGTGACTTCATCGATCTCCACACTCTTCTGGTTCAGCTCCTGAAGCACATCAAAATAGATGCCCAGCTGACGATCATAGAAATCCTCGCCCGTGAGCATACCGGTCACCGTCGCGATCGCGTCCTTGTCGATGAACATCGATCCGATGACCGAGCGCTCCGCTTCGAGGTTATGAGGCATCACTCTTCGTACAGCATTTTCCTCTGCCATACCGCTCCGTCTCCTTTCCTCAGCGAACACCCTCGACGCGGACCTCAAGCTCCGCCGTCACCTGCGGATGAAGCTTGATCCCCGCATGCACGACACCCTCATTCTTGATGGCGATCGGAAGCGAGATCTTCTTCTTGTCAATGTCAAGTCCGAGCTGGTCCTTGATCGCCTCGCCGATCTCCTTCACCGAAACCGAACCGAACACGCGGCCGTTCTCACCGATCTTGATCGGAACGGTCACGGATTTGCCTTCGAATTTCGCGGCAAGCGCCTGCGCCGCCTCGAGCACCTCCTGCTCATGCTTGGCCTCCGCGGCCTTCTGCAGCTTGAGTTCGTTCAGATTCTTCGGGGTCGCCTCAACACCGAGTTTCTTCGGAAACAGAAAATTGCGCGCGTAACCGTCGCTCGCCTTGACAACCTGGCCCTTCTTTCCGAGAGCCTTTACA
Source organism: Lachnospiraceae bacterium (assembly GCA_045130455.1). Classification (GTDB taxonomy): domain Bacteria; phylum Bacillota; class Clostridia; order Lachnospirales; family Lachnospiraceae; genus ISDg. Next base: position 7,295 of record JBGUPV010000064.1, read on the forward strand.
TCCTGCAACAGGATAACATCCATGGTAACACCTCCTGAATACGGCGATCCCGCCGTCTGTCATTTATTTCATCTCTCCGCTGTTGCGCATCTCCAGGAGAATATCCCGGATCTTCTGCTGCGCCTCGGGGATCGTAACGCCGCCGAGCTGTGCGCCGGCAACCGTCATGTGCCCGCCGCCGCCGAGTTTTTCCATCACGATCTGCACGTTCAGCTCGTCGATCGAGCGCGCGCTGATATATACAAGATCCTGGAACTTCGTGAACACGAACGACGCCTTCACACCGTTGATCTCCATCAACTCGTTCGCCACCTGTGCGCCCACGACGTTCGGGGATTCCAGCCCCTCGCCGTCGCACACCGCCATCGCGTAATCGTCGAGATACATTTCCATCCCCGCGATGGCCTTTGCCTTGCGCAGATACTCTTTCTTGTCCGAGCGGAACGCCTTGCGGATGCGGGTCACCTCGGCACCGTTGCGGCGCAGGTACGCGGCCGCCTCGAAGGTCCGGACACCCGTCTTCGTAAGGAAATTGTTCGTATCGATCATGATGCCGGCGTACATGGCCTCCGCCTCGATCGGGCGAAGCCGAAGACCGTCGCCGATGTACTGCAGGATCTCCGCAACCAGCTCACACGCCGAAGATGCATACGGCTCCACATAGGAGAGCGCCGCGTCGTCGACGGAGTCCGTAGTCTTGCGGTGATGGTCGAGCACGATAACCTGTTTGATCTTGTCGTACAGTTCCGGACACTCGGTAAAACTCGGCCGGTTCACATCGACGATGACCAGCAGGTCGTCCTCCGAGGCAAGCTCCTGCGCGCGGTATGCGCTGATGAACATCGTGGACTCGTAGTCCGGATTGTTCAGGAAATTGCTCACGGTCGGGCGGACCGCGTTGCCGACCTCATTGAGTACGATATACGCGTTCTTGTTGCAATGCTTGACGATGCGGTATACGCCGATCGCGGAACCGATCGCGTCGACATCGGGGTTCGTATGGCCCATGATGAAGACATTTTCCTTGGACTCCACGAGCTCCTTGAGCGCGTGAGCCTTGACGCGGGCCTTGACGCGCGTGTTCTTCTCGATGGATTCGCTCTTGCCGCCGAAGAACGTGATCATCTCGCCGTCCTTGACGACCGCCTGGTCGCCGCCTCGTCCGAGGGCGAGATCAATAGCCGCACGGGCACTCTCAGCGCCCTCCTCATAGCTCGCGGCGCCGACGCCCAAACCGATACTGATGGTCACGCCGACTTCGCTCGGTCCGCCGATATTTACGGAACGGACATCATAGAGGAGCGAGAATTTGTCTTCCTGCAGCTGCGCGAGATAACGGTTTTGGAAAATGAAGAAGTATTTGTCCTTCTCCAGCTTTCGGATGACCGCGTCGATTCCCTGCATGTACTTGGTGATCTTGCGGTCGATGAGCGCCGTGAGAAGCGAGCGCTTGACTTCCTCGAAGCTCTCGAGGACTTCCTCGTAGTTGTCGATGTACAGAAGGCCGAAGATCAGGCGGCTGTCGAAATTCTCCTTGCGCAGTGCGGTGATCTCTGTCTCATCGAAGAAGTACGCCGCCACCGTCTTCTGCAGTTTGATCGAAGTGCCGCGGGAGATCGACTTCAACTGCCCTTCGAACTCCGGGGACTCCTGGGAACGGAGCACGACCTTGTACTGCTTGCCGCCGAGAGTCGTGCGGTACACACGTTCGTCGCCCTCGTGCTTGGGAAGCGCGTACGCTTTGACATCCGGGATCAGCTCGCGGAAGTTTGCGCCGACGGCACCGTTCGTAATCTCGGAAAATGCGTCGTTGCCCCAGAGCACGCTGCCGTCCGCATCAAGGACCGCATACGGCAGTTTCAGATCTTTCAGAAGTTCCGACTGCACGTCGCCGTAGTCCATGGAAAAGAGAATGTAATCTTTGAGAATGTTCTTGCGGCGAAGGAAATACATGACCAGCGTCGCCGCCGCATAAATGATCGTCGCGCACAGCGCGATCACCGCCGCCTTTTTGTTTATGAAAAAGAGGGCAGCAGAAACAAGCAGCCACAGCGCGGACAACATGACCGGCCACAGCATATACGGGATCAATCTGCCTTTTGATTTCTTCTTCATACGCCCTCCGTTTCGGAATTTCTCCCTGCGCTACAGAAATTATAGTACCACACATTCGGTCCAATAGCAAACAAAAAAGCCGACATCCGAAAGGATGCCGGCCAGTCTGTCATGCAATTACTCTACCGTGTAAGGCATCAGAGCGATGTGACGTGCTCTCTTGACCGAAGTCGTAAGAAGACGCTGATGCTTTGCGCAGGTTCCGGTGATTCTTCTGGGAAGGATCTTGCCTCTTTCGGAGATGAATCTCGAAAGAACCTTCGTGTCTCTGTAAAGGGTAAACGGATCGATCGTCTCGGTGCAGAAAACGCAGACCTTCTTCTTTCTGCGGATGACTCTCTTTCTCGGAGCTTCGCTTCTGTCACCCTTCTCGGTTTTATTAAAAGCCATGGTTAGTTACCTCCTGTTCGATTGCCGGCCGAAAAATGCAGCACCGGTCTTTAGATAAACGGTAAATCCTCTTCGATTCCGTCGTTGATGTTCACAAAACCGTCGCCTGCATTCGAAGTATCCGGTCTCGACGCGGATGCCGACTGCGAGGAACCGTTCGAAGCGGAAGCATTCTTGCTCTCCGCGAACTCCTGCTCGTCAACGATAACCTGCCAGCTGTAAACCTTCTGACCGTCTCTGTTCGTGTAGTTATCGCTCTGGATGCGGCCCGTGATCAGGATTTTGGTGCCCTGACGGAAATATTTCTCTGCAAACTCCGCACCCTTACCGAATGCGGTGCAGTTAAAGAAGTCAGCCTCCGGCTCACCGTCCCTGCGGAAGCGGCGATCAACGGCAAGCGAGTAACGGCATACAGCCGTACCGCCCTGACTGCTTCTCATCTCGGGGTCTCTCGTAAGTCGCCCCATAAGAATAATCTTGTTCATAAAGGATGTCCTCCTTACTCCTCTTCGCGTTTAACGCAAAGATAGCGAAGAACGTTGTCCATAATGCGAACGCGATGCTCAATCTCAGCAGGAGCCGTGGTCTCAGCTTCGAACTGAACAAAGTAGTAGAAACCCTCGTTCATCTTCTGGATCTCGTACGCCAGTCTCTTCTTGCCGCCGTCGACAACTTCGGTCACGACGCCGCCGAATCTCTCAATGAGAGCCTTCGCCTTGGCAAGAACTTCCTCTCTGGCCTCGTCTTCGATTCTTGCATTCACAACTAACGCTAATTCGTACTTTTTCATAGTTGCGTGCACCTCCTTTTGGTCTCTGGCCCTTGCACTAGACAAGAGCAAGGAAAAATGATGTGTAACATATCACGGATTTACATTGTACCATAGCTTTTTGCGAAATGCAAGCGGAAAATTATACAAAAAACACGGTTTTTCCCGCATGAAATAAGCATCTTCGCAAAATGAGCGCGCTGTCTCCCCCGTCATTGTGCCGAATCTGCGTCCCCGGTTTCGTTCACATCGCCGATCCCGTCCGGATCGGCCGGTTTTACAAGGTCCTGCGGCTTGAGCGAAACGCCGTCGCGGGTGAGCAGCCGGAGGTTCTTCTCCGCCAGCTTCCGCGGGATCATGATCGTGTGTCCGCACTTCACGCATTTCAGGCGAAAGTCCATTCCAACACGCAGCACTTCCCACTCGTTGCCGCCGCAGGGATGCCCCTTTTTCATACGCAACACATCACCAAGCCGTATGTCCATCGTGATTCCTCCCGGATCATTCCATCCTTATATATCGTCAATATCTTTTTACGCCGTACACATTTTCATTATGCAGAGTCACTGTACGGAGCTTTTTGATAATTCCGAAGCCCTGCCCGGTTATCATAGCACATCTCACGCCGTCGGCGCAACCATGATCCCCGTTTCGCCCGCGTTTTATGAAAAACAGCGGTGCCGCTTGGGCACCGCCGTTGTCTTTGTTCATGAGTAAATCCCACTTTGACTTTTTAACATCCGCTTCGGCACATCGTTCTGTTTCTGCAGATCGCTCTGCTTTTGCAGATCACCCTGCTTCCGAAGATCACACGGCTTTTGCAGATTACTCCGTGCGCCCGACCGACTTTGACCAAGCAAACTCATCGCCGGATGTCGACATCGTCCTCGTCGTCTTCCTCGAGTTCGTCGTCATCGTCCTCGTCGTCATCTTCGTCATCTTCGAGGTCGAAGTCTTCGGCGACGTCTTCGGCATCATTCTCATCGCCGCAGTCTTCATCGTCGTCTTCGTCCTCGTCGTCATCCTCATCGCCGTCCCCGTAATCAAGGACCGCGCCTGACAGGTTGATCTCCATGCCGTTTGCCGCGAGTTTCAAAAGCTTATTGAACTGCGACTCGCTTCGGATGATGGCACCCGACAGGTTCAGCGAACCTTTGGATCCGGGTCCGTTTCCGAAGCTGTCCGAAACACCGTTAGCGATCGCGATGGCCTTTTTGACATTTTCCGGAAGATCCGAAACGCCTTGAGGAAACGACATTGCTTTGCGAAGTCCCTCGGGCATTCCCGAAAAAGCTCCTGCAAACTCCGCCTCTTTCTCAGCCTCCAGCGTCTTCGTGCGCTGCTCGCGCCACTGCTCGTAGGTGAGATCTTCGAGGCCTGCGTACGCTTCGTTGTCCTTCGCGCGGAAGAACCGTGCAACCGCGTGCTGCGCGACGAACATGACCTTCCACTCGGTGCGGCTGTCCGTACGGAACGGAAGCTCAAACACCCGGATCATCGTGTCCTGCTCGGTATCGCGCTTGCTGATGACCGGCTGAAAACGGCTCTGCTTGATGCAATAGGTGTACCGCTCGTCCCATGCCTTCTTCCGGGCAGCCTCCTCGAGGATGCGCTCCGGATGATTGTCCGGTCTGGGGTCGTTCGGATCCGCGTCTGGGACCGCCGGGAAGATATTCACTAACGACTCTTCCCTGTTGTCATCATTGTGTCCTAAGGTCATGGCGAAGCGGAACACATAGTCCGTGTCCGGTTCAAGACCCTTAAGCACCGTGATGATCTGCGTCCAGTTCCAGTTCCAGTCGCCGATCTCCCAGATTTCCTCATTGCCGTTCGGCGTGGTGATAAATCCGCGGAATCCTCGGTTGACCTTGCAGGTTGCGTCAAATACAAAGTCTCTTGTGTTGAAATTGATCACTTTACTCATAGTTTCATCCTCCGTAGTATATACGGCCGATGCATGAGTATTCGTAAGACGTATCTCTCGGTCATTGACATACTCTGCCCGACCGTTCTTTAAAAGCCCCTTTGCCCGTTTCGGGTACGTGGAGCCGATCCGTCTGCCGTCTACGTCCGTTACAATAATGTTTTTTTCTATGGGTATCATCCCCCTTGCCGTTACGTGATGCAGTTATGACCTCTGTTTTTGTAATGGGTGTCGTCCCCGGACCGGCGGCTGCCGGCCTGTCAATCCGATATTTGATTCGCGGACAGCATACTGCGCTATCCGATCTCTATACTATCGTAAAACATCGGTTTCGTCAATCATTTTCCGCTCGCGTTTCCGCCCGGATTTCATTCCTTTGATTGACAAATGAGTACTCCTTAGATTACAATATGCAGAGTTAAAAACTACGTCCTGCCGCACAGTGAACGACCACGCGGGCCGCGCTGCCCGCCGCGGACAGAGACGGCATCCGAAAGCGGTTGCAAATGTTTTTGACGGAAAGGCTCGTTTCATGATCCGAACATTTTTCGTACTGTTGTATATGCTGTTTGTCGCGATCGTCGGAACCCCGGCGATGATCATCCTGCTGATCGTCCGCCTGTTCTCGAAAAAGGCGGCTTCCAAGATCGGTCAGCCGATCGCCAAATACTTCTGCTTCTGGGGGATCTTCCTGATCTCCGGAGGGCGTCTTCGCGTCGAAGGCCGCGAGAACATCCCGAAGGGCGTTCCCGTGCTCTTCGCGGGCAACCACCGCAGCATGTATGACATTCTGGCCGCATATCTCGCGATCCCGGCGCTTCACAGCACCGCATTTATCGCAAAATACGAGACGCGCAACGTTCCCTTCTTAAGCTGGTGGATGCGCATCCTCAACTGCAAGTTCCTCAACCGCAAGGATCCCCGCGAAGGTCTGAAGGCCATCCAGTCGGCGGTCGCGGATGTGAAGGAAGGCTTTTCCATGTTCATCATGCCCGAGGGAACCCGCAACCACGGTGACGGCGTTCAGCCTTTCAAGCCCGGCAGTCTGAAGATCGCCGAGCGCTCCGGCTGCCCTGTTGTCCCCGTTGCCATGATCGGCACGGACGACATCCTCGAGAAACATTATCCGAAGATCCGCGCAGCGAAAGTCACCGTCATCATCGGCGAGCCGATCGAGACGGCTTCCCTGTCCCGCGACGAGAAGGTTGCCCTTCCCGGCGTGGCCCGCGAGCGCATCGTGGAGATGCTCCGCGCCCACGGCGTGAACTGCGACGAACCGGAACCGGCAGCAGCCGAAGACACCGCGGAGGCACCTGCGGAAACTCCGTCGGAAAACTGACCCGAAAGCGTTTCATTTTCCGTTGATTTCATGACCGTTCCGTGATACAATGGTCACGCTGTGTGGAAATCGCAGGAAAATGAATCATACGAATATATTCAGAAGGTAGGTTGGAACGATGTATCAGTTATCTCTGTTACCGATGCTCTCGCTCAAATGGCTGTGGATCACACTCGCCATCATTGCAGCGATATTCCTTATTCTCTTTATCGTGCTCACGATCGTCGGCCGCAAGCTCCAGAAGAGAAATGATGCGGCTATGGCTGAGATGAAGGCTGCGGCGCGTCCCGCTTCCATGCTTGTCATTGACAAGAAACGAATGCCTTTGAAAGATGCCGGCTTCCCGCCCGTCGTGCTTGAGCAGACGCCCAAGTACGCGCGCCGTGCGAAGGTTCCGGTAGTCAAGGCAAAGATCGGTCCGCAGATCCTTTCCCTGATGTGCGATGAGAAGATCTTCGATCTCATCCCCGTCAAGAAAGAGTGCAAGGCCATGATCAGCGGCATCTACATCATGGAAGTGCGCGGTCTCCGCGGTGCTCTCCAGAAGGATGAGAAGCCGAAGAAGAAAGGTCTTTTCGCAAGACTTCGCGGAAAATGATCCCGCGACAGACGAACAGGACAACAAAGCGCCGGGCTGTGAAAAGCCCGGCGCATTTTTCATGTTCTCTTATACGTTCACCGCTTCGTCCGTCTCCTCGGGGATGATCTCATCCGGGATCAGAAAACTCGCATTTTCCTCCGCCGGCGTCGCCTCCATCTCCAGATGGTTGACCGAGACCACGGTGTCCTCGACCAGGATCTCGTAGTCCAGCTGCACTCGGAAATTGTCCGACGACTCGCGGATCGCCATGGAGGTGCACCGGAAGTCAAGCCGGATCACACCGAGCGGCGAAACATAGTCGCAGGGGTGGCGCTCCTCCGGAGCCAGGATCATCAGCGACTGCAGGAGTCCCGTCCGCTGGATCTCGACACGCCCCTCGCGGACCGTGATGCGATGCTTCGTGATCAGCTCCGGCGTCTCCTCATCCGCACCGCTGTAGAAGAGGTAAACCGTATCATCCTTACGGTAGAACGTTCCGCGGGTGATCGTCTCCGTCATGTCCTCGGAATCCGTTCTGGCCGTTCCGGTGATCTTCAGAAAAATATCCATAAAACCAACTTTCCGTCATTTATTTACGCAAAAACCTTCACGTTCACATCGTCCGTCTCGATCATCTCGCAGGGAAGGATGGAATTGGCAAATGCGCGGAACTGTTCGGCGCCGTCGCTCACGTAGAAGCGATGCTCCGCCGGTACGCTTCCGTCCGCCAGCAGACCGTCCGTCGCCAGCATGTCGTGAAGTTCCCGCGCCGTTTCGTACGCCGGGTTGACCAGCGTCACACCCTCACCGGCGATATCGCCGACCACGCCTCGCAGCAGAGGATAGTGCGTACAGCCGAGCACGATGGTGTCGACCGACGCGTCCAGCAGCGGCTGCAGGTAGCGGCGTGCCATCAGGTACGTCACCTCGTCGTTGCACAGGCCTTCCTCAACGAGCGGCACAAAGAGCGGGCATGCGCGCCCGAGCACTTCAACCTCGGGGCGGATCTCACGGATGTACGCCCCGTACAGTCCGCTTCGGATCGTGCCTTCGGTTCCGATGATGCCGATGCGTCCGTTTTTCGTAACCGCGGCTGCCGTGCGCGCACCGGGCTTGACAACGCCGATGACCGGCACGGAGATCTCCCGCTGCAGCGTCTCCAGGGCAAATGCGCTCGCCGTGTTGCAGGCGATCACGATGGCCTTGACGCCCTTTCCGATCAGGAAGCGCGCGATCTGCCGCGAGTACTTGATGACCGTCTCTTTCGACTTGTTGCCGTAGGGCACTCTCGCGGTGTCACCGAAATAGAGGATTGCTTCCCCGGGAAGCTGACTCATGATCTCCTTCGCCACCGTAAGACCGCCGACGCCGGAATCGAACACACCGATCGGTAGATTTGAACTCATAGTAACCTTGTCTGCGGGCGTTCCCGCCGCAGCCCCTTTCGAACCGTAATTGCCGTTGTCAACGGCATTGCTTCCGCTGAAGAAACCGCATTTACCGCTGCGGCGCGAGCTCGATCAGCTTCGTGATCAGCGAAGTCTTGTCGATCCCCTCCGCGCCCCAGAGCATCGGATACATGCTGATGGCGGTAAAGCCCGGAAGCGTGTTGATCTCGTTGAAGACAACTTCGTTTGTGTCCTTCTCCAGGAAGAAATCCACGCGCGAGAGTCCGAAACCGTCCAGCGCACGGAAGATGCGTCTCGCCGCGTCGCGGAACTCCTCCGCCTTCCCCTCGGGAAGCTCCGGTCCGATGACCGTCTTGGACTCCGCGTTATTGTACTTCGCGTCATAGCTGTAGAACTCATCCGCTGCGAGGATCTCACCGACACCGCTCGCGTCCACGGTCACGGAATCGCCGAGCACCGCGCACTCGATCTCGCGGCCCACGATCGTCTCCTCGACGAGGATCTTGCGGTCGTGGTAGGAAGCTTCGCGCAGCGCGTAGATCAGCTCATCGCGGTTGTGCGCCTTATTGACGCCCTTGGAGGAACCGGCGTTGGAAGGCTTCACGAACACCGGGTACGCGAGGGTCTCCTCAACCTGTGCGACACAGGCGTTCATGTCAACCAGCTGGTACGACATGATCGGCACAAAGCGCGCCTGACGGATTCCGAGGGTATCAACGACGATCTTCGTGTACAGCTTGTCCATCGAAACCGCCGAGCAGAGTACGCCGCAGCCCACATAGGGGATTCCCGCAAGGGAGAACAGGCCCTGGATCGTGCCATCCTCACCGTACAGACCGTGCAGCACGGGGAACACCACGTCCACCGGGCGGAACTCCGCCCTGTCGCCGTCGATCAGGAGCACGCCCTTGCGGCTTCGGTCGGGTGAGATGATCGCCGTGGTCTTTCCTTTCTTCCAGCTTCCGTTCTCCACGGACTCCAACGAATCCGCCAGAAGCCAGCGTCCGTCCTTCGTGATGCCGATCAGCAACACATCGTATTTTGTTCTGTCAATATTCCGAATCACGGTCGCGCCGGACACGCACGATACATCGTGCTCCGACGACTGGCCGCCGAAAATGATCGCTACCGTCTTCATAAGAAACCTCCGAATCTGTTTCATTCTGTAGTATTGTACCATATCGGTGGGGATGGTCAAGCCTTTTCGACGAAAAATGCCTCTCAGGGCCCTCGAAACGGATAAGAAAATCCCGGAAAATGAATCGGAAAACACACGCCGCGACCTTGCATTTTCCGATGCTTCTGTCTATACTGAAAACAGGTATCGACACCTACCGGGAGGAGGGATCTTATGATAGCAACCAAGGAACAGGCTTACGCGAAACTCAACCTGGCGCTCGATGTCGTCGGGGTTCGCGACAACGGATATCACGATGTCCGGATGATCATGCAGACAGTGGATCTTCACGACTCTCTGGCCTTCAAAAAGTCGGAGACTCCGGGGATCACGCTCTCCGTCGGAGGCGCCGATCTTCCTGCAGGTCCCGGCAATCTTGTCTATGACGCGGCCAAGCTTTTGCTGGACACCTACGGCGTGAAGGAGGGCGTTCAGATCACCCTCGACAAATGCATCCCCATGGCCTCCGGCATGGCCGGCGGAAGTTCGGACGCCGCAGCCGCGCTGCGCGGCCTCAACCGGCTTTTTGACCTCGGTGCCACGCCCGAAGCGCTTCGCCGCATCGGTGTTCAGCTCGGCGCTGACATCCCGTACTGCCTCGAGGGCGGCACGGCTCTCGCGGAGGGCATCGGCGAGATCATCACCCCGCTTCCGGCGATCCCGCGCTGCTTCATCCTGATCGTCAAGCCGCCGGCAGGCGTATCCACCAGCTTCGTCTACCGCAATCTGGATATGGACAATCTCGACCACCCGGACGTGGACGGCATGATCACCGCCATCAAAAACGGCAGCTACATCGGGATCGCGTCCAAGCTCGGCAACGTTCTGGAGCGCGTCACGCTCGCGCATTGCCCGGAGATCGCGACCATCAAGGAGCAGATGCTCTCTCTCGGAGCGGACGGCGTACTGATGAGCGGCTCGGGCCCCACCGTGTTCGGTCTCTTCCCGACGAAAGCCGCGGCAGCCTTCGCCTACACGCATTTCCGCGTGGGCCCTTACGGCAGCGAGACGTTCCTCACGCAGCCGCTGCAGCCGTAGCATGACCGGCTGAAACAGACAGACGATCCGCCGGCAACGGCAATCGCCGAAAGACGACACGGCATCAGCATCCGTTGAAAGAACGACGGCGATCGCCGAAGAAACGATATAACAACGGCATCCGCCGAAAAAATACAGGAGAAAAATAATACCGATGAAGACTTGGAAAGGTTATGAGCACGGCATCAACTTCGGAGGCTGGCTCTCCCAGTGCACGCATACAACGGAGCACTACGACACGTTTATCACCGCGGAGGATTTCCGCACGGTCCGCGAGTGGGGTCTCGACCACATCCGCATTCCGGTGGACTACGAGCTTTTTGAGACGCGCGACGGCGTGATGATGCCGGAGCGTTTCCGCTATCTCGACTTTGCGATCGAGGAGTGCCGCAAGAACGGTCTCAACATGATCCTCGACCTGCACCGTACTCCCGGCTTCTCCTTCGATCCCGGGCATAACGAGGCCGGTTTCTTCGACAACGAGTCGTACCAGGATCATTTTTACAAGATCTGGGATGAGTTCGCGCGCCGCTACGGCCGCTTCTCCGGTTTCGTCGCGTTCGAGCTTCTCAACGAGGTGACCGACAAGGCTTACTGCGACACCTGGAACCGCGTGGCGAACACCTGCATCGACCGCATCCGCGCCATCGCGCCCGACGTTTACATCCTCGTCGGCGGCTATTACAACAACAGCCTTGAGGCGGTTCGCGACATCGCGATGCCTCGGGATTCCCGCATCATCTACAACTTCCACTGCTATGAGCCGCTGCTCTTCACGCACCAGGGCGCGACCTGGATCGCATCCATGGATCCCGCGTACCGCTGCCCGTTCAAAATGCCTTACCGGCAGTACGCCGAGGACAGCGTAAAGCAGCTCGGGGCGATCTTCGCCTCCTCCTTCTCCGCCTACGACCCGGAGGCAACGCCGGATGAGACGTATTTCGAGAAGCTCTTCGCCGATGCTCTCGCGGTTGCCGAGGAGCGTGACGTGCCGCTCTACTGCGGCGAATACGGCGTGATCGACCGCGTCGCACCCGAGGAGGTCCTCTCCTGGTACCGCGCGTTCCACACTGTGATGAAGCGTTACTCCATCGGGTCCGCCGCCTGGTCCTACCGCGCCATGGATTTCGGCATCGCCGACGCGCGGCTTGACGGCGTTCGCGACGAACTGCTCGCCGTGATCCGGCACGAGGCATAAAACCGGAGGATCCTCATTTTCCGAATGATCACAAAAGCACCGAACCGGCGAGGCCGCCGAATCGGTGCTTTTTTCTTTGCGTTTTACTCTGTTTCTCAGTCCTTCGGCTTGCGGATCGCGCCGCGTCTGCCGTAGACAAATGCCATGAAGGCGACCTTCAGGACCAGTATCGCGGCCACCGAGAGGATCCCGGCTTTTCCGAGGGTGACAAGCCACACGAAGCAACCGAGTCCGACGGCTCCCGCGGCCAGGCACAATACCCAGTACGGCCAGTACTGCCGGCGGAATGTCCGGATCTTCACCGTCCGCTGGTCACCGTCCGAATAGATCAGCGAGGCCAGCGCCTTCTTCTCGCTGCCCAAAAGGATGGCGTCGCACAGCGCCTCCAGAAGGCCTGCCGGAAGCAGCAACAGCAGAAGCGTCATCATCACCTGCATCATCGTGTTGGCACGCTGCACCACGCGAAACAGCGGCTTTGAGAAAACGGCGCTCTTCGGAAAATTGCTGACCAGATAATCCGTGAGCGCAGTCGCATCCCCGTCGCAGGTGAACAAAAGCGTGTCGCACTCGCGCGCCTCGACAGAGAGGGTTTCGGACTCATAGCTCGCCGCATAGGCTTTCGCCCGCTCGACAAATGCGTCCCAGGTCGCGGGATCGTACCGGCAGGTTCCGAGATCGCTGCCCTCCTCGTAGGAGATCAGTATCGTTCCCCTGTCCGACCTGTCGGGAAAGTCATTTCCCAGAAGTCCCTTGCCGTCGCCGCCGATGGCGACGATCCTGTATTCCGTCCCGTTCAGCGTGATCGTCGCGCCTTCGAGATTATTTTCCGTCAAGCCCAGCTCTTTCGCGACCTTCTCGGAGATCACCGCCTCCTTCGCGCCGTCCGCCGGCGCTTCGCCGCGATACAGCGTTCCCAAAAGTCTGCGGAGTTCGTCACCGATATCGTTGATCATCATTTTCCGCGGAAAAGACAGTACGGCGTACGTGCCCTGCTCGTTGCTCGCGTTGATGATCTCGCTGACGCGAGAAAGATCCGCCGCATATACCGCCTCGCACTCTTCCGTCGCGGCGATGGCGGGGATATCCTTGAGCATCATCGCCCTCGCCGAGCGGTCGCTGCTCACTTCGATCTCCTGAATATCAATGTACTGCTGGACCAGGTCCGGCGCTTCATCCGAGGCGCTGACGATGACGGTTCCCTCCTCGATCGGCAGTTCGATGGTGTGGATGATCTCCTCGAACGACGCCAGGAAGCAGACCGCGAAAAATTCAACGGCAAATATGACAAGCACGATCCATATCGCAGGACGTTTCCAGAACAACGCCCTCGCTTCTTTCCGATCCATACGTTCCTCCCCGCTAAACCGTCAGTCCAACTCCCGGAGGATGCCCGTTCTCCGGACGCTCTCCGCAACAACTACCGCCACCGCGATCTTGATCAGATCCGGGATGATGTAAGGGAACACGCAGAGCGTAAGGATCGCCCAGACACTCCGGCCGTTGCCCGCGACATGCGCGAACCATGCGGTTCCGAACGCATAGACACACAAAAGACCGAGCAAAAGTTTCGCGACCGAAACCGGGATCCTCCATTTGCCGCTCTTAGCGAACGGGATGAACAGAAGACCCATCAGGATAAACCCGGTCATGTATCCGCCCGTCGGTCCCGTGATCGCCGCGAGGCCGCCCTTGAATCCGGAAAATACGGGCACGCCGAACGCGCCGAGCAGCAGATACATCAGCACCGCCACTGTCCCTTTCGTCCCGCCGAGCAGCAGAAGCGCCAGCGCCACGGCGAAGATCTGCATGGTGAACGGCACCGTGAACGGTATCGTGATCCATGCGCCGATGACGATCAGACCGGTCATCATCGCGATCGCGCACATGGAGCGTACGCCCCAACGAAGATTCTTTCTGCTCTGTGTCTTGCATTCCATGAACTGCTTTCCTTCTTTCAACTGACTGTATTTCTTTTATGAACTGCGGCTCAGTCCGCTTTCGCGGCGCCCTTGCCGCCGATCGTCCATACCACCGTCACCGTGTCCGTGACCTCGATGTCCTCGGGCTCAATGTCCATGGAGTAGCTCTCCATCGACATATCGCGCGCCGCTCCCATGGCTTTAGTTAAAAATGCGCCGTTCATCGGCCGGCACTCGAAATCCGGCTCGTACATCGAGTAATCGATGCGCAGGATCCCTCCGAGTTTCACGCCCGACGCCTTTGCCAGAACCTCCGCCTTGGCTTTCGCGTCGGCGACTGCCGCGCCGATCAGCTCATTTTTCGCCGCCTCCGTGTCCTTGACCGTGAAGCTGAACTGGAGCTCCGGCTCCGTCTTTGAGTGCGCGAGAGCGTACAGGATCTGCCCGAGGCGCTCGTTGTCCCTCGGAAAATCAACCTTCATCACGTGGCGGAACTCGTAGCCCACCAGCCGCTCCTTCCAGATGTGATCCTTCGTCTCATAACTCTCGTGGCGCATCTGGATCTGGAACGAGAGCGTCTTCAGATCCCCGCTCGCGAAACCGAGCTTCGCCATCTCTTCCTTGAGGCTCTCCGTGTCCGTCGAAGACCGCTTGAGCGCCTCACCGTATTCCTTGTAACAGCCGACCAGCGTGATCGTAACACGCGTCGTGTCCGGCTTCAGACGGAGCATCCCCTTGCCCGTCACACGCAACACCGAATCTTTTCCCATAGTATACCTCCTCCTCGGTTGCGGTCCGTTTCGTACCACCGCACATCATACCACAGAAACCGCGGGGCGGCAAGTGCGACCGCGGACAAGACGAAAAAACGCCGCTGCCGGAGTTTCCCCGGCTGCGGCGCCGAAAGTTAACGCTTTCAGTCTTCATTTTCCGCGATGCGATGCATGCGGAACAGTATCTGCTTGTCGTGGTAGATCGGGTCATCCGAGCCGACACCGATGAAATCCCTGCCGAAGAGGTCGAAGAAATTCGTCTTCACGCGGAACTCCGGAAGCCGGCCGAGCACACGCTCGCCGTCCCACAGGAGGGAGGTGTTGACGACCATGGTCATGTTGCCCATCTGGTCGATCTGACTTCCCGTGGCGTTCATCGGAATGATCGCCGGCCGGCCGTTCAAAAGCTCGCGAACGGTCTTATCGCTTCTGCGGATCCGCAGGTTCAGTCCGCCGGGGCTCGTGAGGTCCGTGTAGTTGTGACCCGCGGTCTTCGTGTGCGGAACGCCGTATTTGTCGGCGACTCGCTTGTCGGAGTATCCGGTCTTGATCACACCGTTCTCGATGAGCACCAGCTTCTCTTCCGGAATGACGCAGCCTTCACCGTCCCAGAACCGGGTGAACCAGCTTTCCTTCTCGCCGGTATCATGCTCGAGCGTAAAATCCTCCGAGAACACCTTCTCGCCGATCTTTCCCGCCAGCCGGGACGTCCCGAGCGCCAGGCCTTCCGCGTTCAGCTCGCCCGCCAGCGTGCCGGTCAGGGAGTAATACTGGATGTCAAAGATCAGCTCTTCCGGGATCTCCGCCATGGTCTCATAGTTGCCGAGATACAGGTCCGCCATCGTGCGGAACACGGTTCCGTCGTCGGGCGTGCGGAGACTGAACTGAAAATGGCCGTCCGACAGGTCGCGGCTGTCTTTATGCTTGAACAGGACGCTCGCGCTGAGAGCCGCGTCCTTCGTCGAAAAGTTCGTGCCGAGATCGTTCGAGAGTGTCTCATACTCTCTGTCGAAGCTGAAATCCGCGGAAAATGTGAACTGCGGATAATTGTCCGTGAGGTATTTCATCCACTCTGCCGCGATGTCCATCAGCTGCTTCGCGGACACCTCAGCCTCGGTCTTGTCGCGGGACTTCTCGCCGCCCGCCTCGGGGCTGAACGGATACGGTCTCGCGCGGTCCGGATCGGCCTGTGCTCTCGCGAAGCCTTCCGCATCGTCGATGTTGCCGCAGTGATAGTAGATTCCCGCCTTGCCGTCCGCATAGACGCGGAACGAACTCTCAAGCGTGCTCCTGCGCTCAAATGCCTTCGGTTTATTTTCCTCGTAACGCATCTTGTTGACTTCCCGATGCGAACTGTGCTTTTCTTTGATCGTTGCCATAATATCCCCCTTATCAGTTCACCTGAAGTTTCTTGACACGGATGCTCGGACCGCCCGCGGAAACACGTACCATCTGGCCCATTTTCCCGCACGTGTAACTGTCGAACATCTCGAAATCCGAGCCGACCCTGTCGATGTCGAACAGTGTCTGGAACACCGATCCGGTCAGCATGCGCACACGCAGCGGCTCGCAGATCTTACCGTCGCGGATGCGGTAGCACACCGTCGGATTGAGCACGAACGTCGAGTTTCCGGTTCCGTCGGAAACCATGTAGACATAGATGCCGTCCTTCGTGTCGGCGATGATATCCTCGAAGGAATCCCCGCCGGCTTTCATGAACGTGTTCGTCATGCGCACGACCGGACTTTTGCCGTAGTCCTGCGCACGGCAGTTGCCGGTAAGTTCCTCCCCGAGCACCGCTGCCGACGCAGAATCATGCAGGCGTCCGGTGAGCACGCCGTCCCTGATCAGCCATGTTTCGCGCGCCTTTGTACCCTCGTCGTCATACGGAATGTAGCCGTGGTTGGGCATGTCGCCGCTGTCGCAGATGGACACGAGCTCGGAACCGACCTTCTTACCCATGACCCACTCGTCGCGGAGCACCTGATCATGCAGCATGAAATCCGCCTCGCTCTTGTGTCCGAAACTCTCGTGTGCAAACATCGCCGTCGTGACCGGCGAGAGCACGCAGGTATACTCCCCGGGCTCCACGTCCACCGCGTTGTTCACGAAATCGATGTAGCGGCCGCGCTCGGCGACGATCTCCTCCTCATGACCGAGCAGTCCCTCGGGCGTCAGCGCAAAGAACGGCAGTCCGCCGGCCATCGGCTGTCCCTCGCTGCCGAACATGTAAAATACGCTGCAGCTGCAGAGCTGGTAATCGTATACGATCGCACTTCCCTTGCTTGAGAAGAAGCTCTTCTTCTCATATGCACCGCCGACGCCGATGTTCCAGGAATTGACATCCGTCACCGCGGGATCGATGCACGCATCAACATAGTGGTCGAGCACGCTCAAAAACCGCGCTCTTGTAAAGTTTTTCAGGTTATTCTCCCCCTCGTACTGAAGGCGCTCGTCGACATTGACCTCCAGCAGCGCGACGGCCGGATCCGAATAGATCTCCGGGTTCGGCTTCGCGAGTTCCGCCAGCGCGTCGATCTCCTGCTGAATCCCGTCGATCCCGTCGGTCGACGACGTGTACCACAGGTTGCCGTCGTACACGCGGATCAGCGCGCCGCATTCGGAGACGGTCCGGTCCGTCACCAGCTCCCCGTTGAATTTCACAAGCTGTACCTTGTATGTCTCCTCAATCCGGACATCCGTGTACAGGTCTTTCGGAAAATGATACTTCTGTTCCATAGTTACCCCCGTATTTTCCGACGCTTCCGCATCCTTTTCTCATGTGCCGCCTATCGGCACTCCTTCAGTTTCGACCGGTCCGCCCAGCTGTGCTCCCTGCAGTTCGTCTGCATCGAATAGCCCTGAGGCGAGTGGACATAGGAGTCCGCGATCGCAAAAATCCCCACAAACAAGCCGCCCAATGTCATGTTCACGCCGTAGGCCTTCTGGTTGTCTCCGTCATTTCCGACAAGCTGGACTTCCATGACCGCGTGCTCCCCGTCCCGACCGACGTTCTCCGTCATATACTTCAGGAACGCGAGGATCTTCTCCTTCGGCACGCCGGTCACCTTTTCGATGGTCGAGAGCGTCGCCAGTTCACCGACGCCCAGCGTGTACAGAAAGCCCAGCACCTTCAGATTATCCTGATCCGCAATCTTCTCGAAGAAGCCTCTGACATCGGTCGTGTCGTGGAACCACCGTTCAAACCCCAGATCCCCCTCCGGCCGATGCAGGAACAGGTAGCAATCCTTGTTCCGATCCAACCGCAGGTACGAAAAACCGTCGTCAAATGCGACCGCGCTGGACATCCGTACGCCTTCCTCCTGCAGGGCCGGCCGATCATAATAGTCCTTCGCGCTTTGCCAGCTTCCGATCTGCATCGCCCAGAGATAGCGGTGAACTTTCTCTATATACTTCTTCGAAAGCTCACTGTTCGGACCGTCCTCCCGCCAGAGCGCCACCAGATCATTGACGATCTGCTGCTCCGTCGAGTCGCGGCGTCCCTTGCGTCCGTACAGATAATCAATGGAAACCTTGAAGTAATCCGCGATCCTCGGTATCAGGTCTCCCTCCGGATAGCTGCCGTTCTCCCATTTGGAAACTGCCTGCGCGCTCACCCCCAGGTAGCCCGCGAGCTGTTCCTGCGTCACTTTGTTCTCCCTGCGAAGCACCTGTAACGATTCCCCAAAACTCATACTGTTCTCCTTTCTTTCGGCTTTTGTTTTGCCCCCACACTCGCCTCTCGGTTGATTTGTCTGCATTATAACACAAATTTCGGTTGAGTGTTAGCGCTGATTCAAACAGAAGTTTATTTCCAAGTAGAGTTTTCGGCTGAAAATCCACTTTCAGTTGTCTTTTCCGAAAAACCAACTCAAAAAACGGGCTCCCCACTTGTCGGAGAGCCCGCGAATGTACGTTTTCCTGTCAGAAAGACTCTTTCCAATGCCCCGTGCAACACCGCAAGCCGCTGCGACGGTTCTTTGTCGACCGATCGATCACGGCGCCACAAGTTCAAACAGATCGTCCTCCCCTTTCTCCAGCAAAAGCGTTTCCTCTTGATTGCTGCCGATCGGTTTGCGCTTGACGACAAGCCTTCCGCCCTCCTCAACGAATCGAAGATCGTAGCCGGTCTGGTCGATCTTCTGCTGTCTGTACCCGACTACCAAAAGGGCGACAGCACCTTTGTAAGAAGTGTCTGCACGATACCGGAACGTCATACAGAACTCCCGGATTCCGTCTCCGTCCAGGTCGGTCACATAGGCGTTCAGGAATCTCCGACAACTCCACAGCTGAACAATCCCTGCATCCGTGTAGCGTTTGAGCACATATTCACCCGGAGTCGGAAAATAGAAATAAAACCGCCCTTTGTCCACAACGTACACACACGTCGTTTCATCATCTCCGTCCTCCTCCAGACGGATCATCCGGCGCGTCTCCTCATCACCTTTCTCACAATCGAACCAGCACTCGATCGGGTTACGAGCTAACGGCATCACCTCAACGGAGTCCATCGACGTCGGATTCACGATCTTCTGAAACTCCAGCGTTTCTCCGGTAATGACGAGCTTGCCTCGCTGAACGTAATTATATTTGCCCTCATTTCGCGTCTCCCGGAGCACAACATCTTCGTCCGTTCCTTCAAACCATTCGTAGGTGAGCGTTTTGTCTCTCAACATGTCGCTGCGCATCTGACTGCCGAAGTCATACACCATGATCGTGTCATTCTGCACATCACAGAACTCCTGAATCCCGTCCCCGTTCAGATCCGCAAAATGCAACGCACCGTAGCTTGTATATGTGTCGACAACTTTCGCACCGTCGTGAAGAACAGTAAACACTCCCCTGCCCCTCCAGACGGACGATTGCGTATCCTCTTTCCATGTGACGGTCCACCCGGGAAGGTTGGAGAATGTGATCTCCGCACTCACAACGTACAATTCCGACTGCTCCGTCTCCGGAATATCCGAGACACTCCACGTCGGTCTCCCTTTCGGCTTCGACACCTCCGCCGTCTCCGTATTCACGGTTTCGTCAAACTCATATGTGTATTTGACGGTGTAGACTACCACATCGGCCGGCACTTCGGTCGCTTTCGGCGTCACCGAAATCTCACCGGAACTCTTACTCTTGTTCCCGCTCTTGCCTGACTTCAATGCCATGACCAGCGCAACCACGGCGATCAGCACCGCGGCCGCGATCCCCGCGATCAAAAGGTTTCGTTTGGTGTTCATAATGCTCCCCCTGAAAAAGAATTCTGTTTATTATTGTACCGCATCGGAAAATGCGGGATCATTTTACGATCTCATCTATAGTGGAGATCGTGGTGAAGGCGCCGCCGTTTCTGGCGATGATGTCCTTCATTTTCGGCAGTTCAAAATAGTTCACATAGCAGATCAGCATCTTGTTCTCCCCGGAGATCATACCATAG
>JBGUPV010000065.1:0-8839 GCA_045130455.1 Lachnospiraceae bacterium
GAGCACGTGCGGTGCCGCTTGAAAGATCACGTCGGGCTCGTCGATCAGCAGCGTGGTGTGCGGCGACCAATGAAACGCGTCGCTGCATTTTTCCTTGAGAGCAAGCAGCTCATCGCTCATGTCCGGCGCCGCGAAAAGCACCTTGGCGCCGCCGAAGATGCCGAGGTGATTGAACGTCACCTCGAACGAGTCGACCTCCTCGGACAGCCTCTGAAGAAGCATCTTGAGTGCCTCCTCGCGCTCGCACGGATAGTCCGCGATGGTGATGTGCATCGGAAGGTTTTTGGTGTGGGTACCGACGAATCCCCGGTCGTAGAGGATGTTCTGATACCCGACGAGGCGCGCTTCCGTCGCGTCGTCGTAACCGGCCAGAATGTACAGTCTTTTGTTCGATCCTTCTGCCATGTTGTTCTCCTTGTCCGCCGCTTCCGCGGCTTTGTGATGTGGTTTAACAACACAAGAAAAGCACCCATACGACTACATAACTGTATAGTCCTAAGGGTGCTCTCGCACGGTTCCACCTTAACTTTTCGCTTCGGATTCCATCAAATCCTAACCTTTAACGCAGGCATACGGTAACGCTTACTGGATTCGGCCTTACAGCTCAGGAATGGTTTTCGTTCATCGTTCTCATAAACGGCTCTCACCTTGCGCCGCTCTCTCTGGATGATTCGTGAGGAACTACTCTTTCCGTCGTTGCTTTTCTCGTGTTATTGTCGACAATATAACAGCCGCGCCGCGATTTGTCAACCAATTTTTCGACCCGTTCATCACTGCCCGGCGCATGCCGGCCGCCAGCCGGACTTACCGCAGGGCTTCCTCGAAGTCCGCGATGACCTTGCGCATGTCGGGCTCGATCCGGCGCAGGCACTCCGCCTTCAGATCCTCGGGAACACCGAACATCGCCTCGCCCATCGCACCCGCGATCGCGCCGATCGTGTCGGCATCGCCGCCGAGCGACACCGCGTTGCGCACCACGTCCTCGAAGTCCGTTCCGTCGAAAAATGCCCGCAGCGCCTTCGGAAGCGTGTCCATGCAGGTCTCGTCGTGGCGGTGTCTCGCGCGCATCTCCGCAAGCGGCATCGAGAAATCGTAGCCGAACTCATGCTTCACATACGCCTCGATCATCTCTTTATCCGCGCCGGTCCGCGCGAGGCAAATGACCGCCGCCGTGCACTCCGCGCCCTTCAGTCCTTCGGGGTGATCATGGGAGATCGCGGCCGTCGCCCTCGCGACTTCCCGCGTCCGCTCGATCGTGTCGTACAGCCAACCGGCGGCCGAAACGCGCATCGCCGAACCGTTGCCGAGGCTTCCGTACGGCTTCGGCTCGTCGGCAAATACCCAGTGGATAAAGTTCGCGCCGTAGCCGGCATCGGGGTATTTCCGGCCCCACCGCTGCATGGTCTTCGTGCACGCCGCTTCGATCTCCGCGACACCCGCGTCCTTGCCGGCCGCAAGGAGCGCCTCCGCCACCGCCAGCGTCATCACGCTGTCGTCCGTCCAGCTGTCGCCGGGTTCGAAGAGCTCGAACTCCTTGGTCTTTCCGCCGTTGTCAAATTCAAATTTGCTGCCGATGATATCTCCTAAGATTGCTCCGTACATAGTATCGTCCTCCTTCGTGTATCGGGACCGCCGGTCCTTCCGGCCTCCCGGGATCATTTTTCTTTCTGATCCCATCATACACGTGTTTCCGCGGAAAATGGTCTCCCGCCGGGAGACTTTTCCTGTTACAGCGTCCGCCGAAGATCCGGATCAGAATCCGAGGAGCGGCTGCTCACACGCGAAGAGCATCGCGTTGATCTCATCGATATCGTACTGCCCGGTCTCGATGCACTGCATCACCAGGAGGTCGCGCTTGTTGTACGGATTAAACGCCATGTCCGCGCTGGCCAGCAGTTCCGCCGACTCTGCGAGCGTCAGGCGAAGTCCGATGCAGAAACCGAGCACCGTCTTCTTCTGCGGATTTTTCGTGTCGCCGCAGAGGATCTTGGAAAATGCGCCCTTCGTCACGTTGGAGCGCTTGTACGCGACCTTGTTGTCGATATTTTTCTCAATGAGAAGTTTGGTCAGATGATCGCGGAAGGACAGCTCGTCCTTCCTGTCAACCATATAGAGGCTCTTGTCGAAGTTGCTCTCGCTGATCGGAAGCACTGCGGACTTGTTGTACAGGATTCTTCCCGACTCGGAGTCGTACCGGGCCGGTCTGCGGTTCATGCGCCGCTCATCCCCGTACTCCCGCAGGTGCGCCTTGAGCACTTCCTCGTCAGTGATGAAGGACCTGACGCCGAAGAAAAGATTGCTTGAGAGGCGAAACGCCTTCTCGTCAAATACAACGAGCGAGACGATCATTTCCACATCGTCCCGCATCAGAAACCGCCCGATCTCATCCATCGCGATCCGCAGCGCCTCGGCCTTTGGGAAACCGTACACGCCGGTGGCGATCAGCGGGAACGCGATGCTCTCGCATCCGAGCTCCGCCGCTTTCTCAAGGGATCTTGCATAGCAACTTTTCAGGATCTCGAACTCTCCGCTCTCGCCGTCCTCCCACACCGGTCCCACCGTGTGGATGATATATCGCGCATTCAGGGCGAACGCGGGCGTCACCGCAACGTCACCGCGCGCGATGTCCCCGATCTTCTTTCGCTCCGCCAGGAGTGCCTCCGCGCCGGCCGCGGCGTAAATGGCGCCGTCGGTTCCCGAGTCATACACGGGCTTCGGGTTGGCACTGTTGACGATCGCGTCGGCCTTCACTTTGGTTATATCGTCCCGAATGATCTGAAGCGGCATGTGATCACCTCTTATTCTACGTTAGTAGAATCATTGATACATTGACAATTCAACGCTGTCCAGGAACTGGCACATCGAGTGGTTGAACTTTTCGTAATCCACGTTCCGGAACTCATCCGAACACTGCGCGACATACACATCCACCGTCTTCAGCTGGTTGTAAAATGTGATCATCACGGGCGCGTTCAGGATCGTGTTAAACCCGCGGATGATCATGTCGCGGTTCTCCGGAACGATAAAAAGACTTTCCTTGCTAATGATGTCCAGCGGCAGATCGCCGGCAAGAACCTCCACCGAATTGTACGCGCCGTAGACGGATGCCACGCCGCGGACAATGCTGTTCCAGCCGACCGGATACGTCAGTTCCCATCGCGAGATCAGCCAGTTATTTTCCTCTTTTACTCCGATCAGGTGCATACTCTTCCTCCTCTGTCATCGTTTGCACAGATTGTACCATATCCCCACTGCAAATCCAACCCCGGGCACGGCCTTCTTACTTTCCTTCCGCCTGACGCTCACGGTAACGCTTGAGCGCGGCCGCCAGCTCATTTTCCTGCAGCTCCGCCGCGATCGCGTTGAGCGTGTCGATGTCAATCCGCTCCACCTTCCGTACCGGGTAGTTTTCCGCCCAGGATCTCTTCACGGTGTTCATCAACATCTCGATCCGCCCTTTCCCCATGCCGATCGCACCGTCCGGATAATACACGCCTTCAATGTATGTGGTGATGGCCTCCTTCTCCGCGACGACCATGTAAAACGGCCGCTCGAAATGCCCGATCCCGATATGATCCGTGATCGTAAAACACTCGTCGACGCCGATGATCGCATAGATGTCCCCGTTCACATCGAGGATCTTGCATTCGACGTAGAAATCCTTGAAGAGCGGGTAGCACCGGCCGTGCATGTACCCGTTTTTCCCGTAACGGCCGAGCGGCATGTACTCCAGTTTCCCGGTATCTTCGTTGAGCCCCAGTATCGCGTTGTAGATGTACGCGGGCTGCGGCTCGGCGGTATCCGGGTCGAGCGCAAGTTCCTGCTTGAACGCGTCGTAAAATTCATTCCCGTCAAGCGCCATCATCGTCCCCGGTGTGTAATAATATCCGTCGTTGAGGCTGTACAGCGAAAAATCCTTGTCCTGCTTATATTTGCGGAGCATCCGGTCGTACAGCGGAGCATCCTTCTCCCGGTCGAAATACAGACCTCGCGCCGTCAGTTCATCACGGAACTCCGCGGGTGTCTTATACTGATCCGGTGCGGCACGAAATTTTCCTTTCGCCCGCTCATACTTGCGCCGGAACAGAAAGTCCGAGAGGGCCGTCGGGAAAATGAACAGAAAGAGCAGCGGGATCGGCAGCAGAATAAGGACAACCATTCCGATCCTCGCGAGCATCGGCTCGATGGCCTTGATCTCAGCGAAATTCCGGACCAGGATCCGGATCGGATTGGCGATCAGCACAAAGAGTCCGACAAGTATGTTGATCATCGGGATCAGAAGCGCAAAAAACATTCCGACGCCGAACTGGTTCTTGGGTTTGTTCCGATCGAGCACGTCCGCCAGTTTCAAGAGCGAAAGCGGCAGTACAAACCATGCGAAGAGAAACATCAGCATAACAAGGATGTACTCCCACATGACAGCCTTTCCGATCGCACCCGTGATCATCAGATTCATACCGCTCATGTCCGTCATTCTCCTTCCCGAGACAATTACTTCTATCCTCACATCGTTCATCGTTACTTATCTGCAGACTTTACCTCTTGAATTCGTGGCTTTTCTGTCACGTCATCCTTTCGGTCCCGCCTCTTTGGTCACCGCTTCTCCGCGACCATGATGTCCATGCAGTGCTGGTGCGGAACGCCGCCGCTGTTGCAGTCGAACAGTTCCTCGTCGATCCGGTGCAGGTGCCAGTCGTGGTAGCACGAGAACAGCTCGCCGCTCTTCCACTCGTACCGCTCGCCCTTCTTGCCCGGGGCCCGCTTCAGATACGGCTTCGACACAAACACATTGATCGCGTGGATGCCTCCCTCGTTCGTGTGCTTCTTCAGATTGGCCGTGACCTCCTCGCGGACTTCCGGCTTCAGAAAATGAAACACGCCGCTGCTGAATATGATATCATAATTTTCCGTCAGACGGTAATCGGCGATGTCCGCCTTGAAGAAATCCACGTGGGTGTTGCAGCGCTCGGCGAGCATGCGCCCCTTCTCGAGACCGATCTCCGAAATGTCGATCGCCGACACGCGGTAACCGTTCCGCGCAAGGAACACCGCGTCCTTGCCCTCCCCGCAGCCGATGTCGAGTACTTTGTAAGGCTTCACCGGCGGGCGCAGACGCATGATATCGTAGCAAAGGCGATTGGGCTCGATTCCCCAGTAGTACCCGGGATTCTGATAGCGCTCGTCATAATCCGCGAGGATCGCCGAGCGATACCCCACCAGCGCGTCCACCGAAGTTCCGAGGATCTCCGCCAGCGCCGGCAGCAGGTCGACGTCAGGATGCGCCGCATCCAGTTCCCACTTCGACACCGCCTGAAAGGACACCGACAGCTTCGCCGCCAGATCCTTCTGCGTCATTCCCAAAGCCTTGCGTTTCTTTGCGATCACCGAACCGATACTCATAGTTGTTCTCCTTTCGAAACCGTCCGTTTGATGGTTTCATTATAGAAAACGGATTCAACTATTTCAATAATCGGTTCGTTGAATTCGACAAAGAATTCTATCATTGGTTGAGTTTGTTATCTCCGATTGCAGCCTTTTCTTATCCGAAAAAACTGACTTCCGGAGATTACTTTTCCTGAAAACTCCTCACTTCCCGGCACGCGACCGCAGGAATTCCGCGACTGCGTCGTTCTCGTTGCAGCCGATCACGCCGGTGGCCTCATTTTTCAACTCCTCGCGAGCATTCGACACCGCGTAGGCCTCGTCGGCGATGCGGAACATCGAGATGTCGTTCAGCGAATCGCCGAAGACTACCAGTCGGTCGAAGCCGTATTCCTTCTTGATCTTCAGAAGCGTCTTCGCCTTCGTGCAGTTCTGCGGGCAGATCTCCAGCCAGTACTCGTCGCGGTACGTGTCGCGCTGAAACAGGCTCTCCCACCCGTCGTACACGCGCACGCGCTCGTAGATCGGCTCGATCTCCGCCTTCTCGCCGATGATCGTGACGTATCCGGGCTCGCCGCGGAACACCTCGTCGAAGCTCGGAAAATACTGCACCGACGGGTCGTTCCTGTAGTAGTCCAGGTAGCCCTGCAGACCCTCGTTGTGCTCGCCCGGGAACGCCGTGCGGATCATCTTCTCGCCGATGAAACACGAAACGAAACCGCACCTCGGCAGCTCCGGCAAAAGCTTCTTCAGAAGTTCGACCTCAGCCTTTGCGAACACCGCTTTCTCGATATGCCGGCCCGTGTTATTGTCCGCTAAGACCGCGCCGTTTCTCGTGACCACCGGTAGCTTCAGCCGAAGCTCCCCGGTGATCATGCGCGCGCTCTCGATGGATCTCGCGGTGGCAAATGTGAAATCCATTCCGTCCGTGACCAGCGCGTTGATGGTTTCGATCGTCCCCGGCGACAGTTTCTCGTCGTTTCGCATCAGCGTTCCGTCCAGGTCCGACACGTACAGCGTTCTCTCATCCATACATTTTCCCCCGAAACAAAGAATGCGGACATCTACTCGGCGGATGCCCTCCTCTATTGTACCAAAAAACGAGGAATTTTCCACCTTTCCCTGTCCGCAATTCAGTTGAATTCTGTTCAATCACTCAACGACCGTGTGAATCCTTTGTTTCGGAAGCGCATCCGCGGTTCCGCCGATCGGGCGGACCGTCTTTTGCAAATCTGGCGAGCCGAATCGAACCGTTATCACAGGATCGTCGCTCTCGAGCGGGTCAGCGTCTCATACTGCTCCGTCAACTCCTCCTCGCTGATGACCGTGATCCTTCCCTTCTCGTACTCCGAGGTCACCCAGTCGTAAATGCTCGTGACGATCGGGTCGGTCTTCGGAAGCGCTGCCTCGCCGCGCGCCTTGCGGTACTCATTGACCCAGAACGCAACACCGGCGACGCCCGAGGTGTTCGAGATCGATACCTTCGGCGGGCGGTTCAGAAGAGCGCCCGTGTCGAAAATGTTGTAGATCTCCGGATTCTTCATCATGCCGTCCGCGTGGATTCCCGCGCGCGTCAGGTTGAAGTTGGCGCCGACAAAAGGCGTCATGGGCGGGATCTCATAATTGGTCTCATGCTGGATGTAATCGGCAATCTCCGTGATCACCTGCGTGTTCATTCCGTTTAAGTGTCCGCGCAGGGACGCGTACTCGAAGACCATCGCCTCCAGCGGAACATTGCCCGTGCGCTCACCGATTCCCAAAAGCGAACAGTTGACGCCCGCGGCGCCGTACATCCACGCCGTCGTCGCGTTGACCACGCCCTTGTAGAAATCGTTGTGTCCGTGCCACTCGATCATCTCCGACGGAACATCGGCGTAATGTTGAAGGCCGTAAATGATGCCCGAGACACTTCGCGGAAGCGCCGCGCCCGGGTACGGAACACCGTAGCCCATCGTGTCGCACGCACGGATCTTCACCGGAACGCCGCTCTGCACCGAAAGCTCCATCAGCTTGTTCGCGAACGGCACGACAAAGCCGTAAAAATCGGCTCTGGTGATATCCTCAAAATGACATCTCGGACGAAGCCCCGCCTCGATGCAGTCCGAGACGATGCCGAGGTATTTGTCGAGGGCCTCCCGGCGGGTCAGGCCCATTTTCTCAAAGATGTGATAGTCGGAGCAGCTGACCAGAATACCGGTCTCCTTGACGCCGATCGACTTCACAAGCTCAAAATCCTTTTTGTTGGCACGGATCCACGTGGTGATCTCCGGAAAATCATACCCGAGCTCCATGCATTTTTCCACAGCCTTGCGGTCCTTCTCCGAATACACGAAAAACTCCGTCTGGCGGATCATGCCGTTGGGGCCGCCCAGCTCGTGGAGCAGCTTGTAGATGTGCATCATCTGCTCGGTCGTGTAGGGCGCTCTCGACTGCTGGCCGTCGCGGAATGTCGTGTCGGTGATGAAGATGTCCTCCGCCATCTGCTCCGGAACGCGGCGATAGTTGAACGCGATCTTCGGCGTCTCGGTGTAGGGGAACATCTCGCGGAACAGTTCCGGTTTCTCCACGTCCTGCAGCTGATAGGAGTAAGGATCCTGCTCCAGCTTGTATGTTTTGTTGCTCAGGGATATCTCACGCATTGCCTTAACTTCCTTCCCGAATAAAATCTTTTACAAGTATACGCAGACGTGATATAATTTGTAAAGTGAATAATTATGATTGCGATTATTCGATTTTCGAATTGTTCAAATTGAGAAACGGAGCACATACATGGAAATTGAGAGCCTGAACACTTTTCTGACACTTGCCTCGACAAGAAGTTTCACCCGGACCGCCAACCAGCTGTTCGTCGCGCAGTCCACAGTGACCAACCGGATCAACGAGCTGGAGAAGGAACTGAAACTGAAGCTCTTCAACCGGAACAACAAGAGCGTGGAGCTGACCTCCGACGGCGAACGCTTCCGCCTCTACGCCGAGCAGGTCATCGAACTGACGCAGACCTCCCTCGCCGAGATTACGAACGCGCGCCGCTTTGACAACCATCTCCGGATTGGCAGCGCGGACTCCATCTACGAGGGCCATCTCGCCCCGCTCATCATGGACTACAGGAAAAAACACCCGACAGACTCGCTGAAGATCTCGATCGGTCTCTCAAATCACCTGATCGATCAGCTGCAGAGCGATCTGTTGGATGTTGTTTTTACATATCTTCCGCTGAACAAGGCCAGCTATTCGTGCGAGATCTTCCGCCAGGACGCGCTCACCCTCGTGACCGACATCAAAAACGAGAAGCACAAGGACGGGATCCTGCAGCAGGAGTTGATCAACGAGCAATACCTCATGTGCAATTTCGCGCTCCAGGACGTCGGCCAGTACATCCGGAAACTGTTTCCCCGGTTTCACCAGTTTGAGCTTGAGATCGACGACTGTATGAAGATCGTTCCGTACCTTCTGAACC
>JBGUPV010000066.1:0-24085 GCA_045130455.1 Lachnospiraceae bacterium
GTCACGATCCTAGTTGAGCTGCAGACGATCGGCTTCGTCGTCGATGTCGACGGATATCTCGCAAAATGCTCGCTGAAGACGCTGCCGAAGGATCTGCCGGCAAGCTACATCCGCAAGAATCCGGAGATCGAACGCATGCTCACGGCGATGGAGCAGCGCAGACTCAGCGGACCGATGGCACCGGAGGATTTTACTCATCTGTTCTCGTAATACCGTGGAATTGCCGAAAAAAGGCCGGTGAACCGCCGAAAAGTTTGGCTTGATTTGCCGCAAGGCTTGTGCTATACTCTACACTTGTTGAATTCTGTAAAGATTCCGGCAGATTATCAGAGAATCGGCACTCGGCGGCAAATGGCGCGTCCGGCGTGCGAAGGATAAAGGAGGACAAACCGATATGGGTTTTCAGGTTGAAGATTTAGGCAAGAACATGGTGAAGCTCACCATTGACACGACGGCCGAAGCATTCGAGGATGCCATCAAGAAGGCATACGAGAAGAACAAGAACAAGATTAACATCCAGGGCTTCCGCAAGGGCAAGGCGCCTTTCGCGCTTGTCGTAAAGATGTACGGCAAGGAGCTCTTCTATGAGGATGCAGCGAACCTGCTGATCCCGGATGCTTACGAGGAGGCTGCGAAGGATTGCGGTCTTGAGCTCGTTTCCCGTCCGGAGATCGACGTTACGCAGATCGAGTCCGGCAAGCCGTTCATCTTCACCGCTACGGTTGCCAAGAAGCCTGAGGTTACTCTCGGTGACTATAAGGGCCTTGAGCTCGAGAAGAAGGAGATCGCGGTCAGCGCTGAGGAGATCGATGAGGTGATCGCCAAGGAGCAGGAGAAGAACGCGAAGGAGATCAACGTTGAGGATCGTGCGATCATCGACGGTGATACCGCTAACATTGATTACGAAGGTTTCGTTGACGGCATTGCATTTGCCGGCGGCAAGGGCGAGAATCACGATCTCGTGATCGGTTCCCACAGCTTCATCCCCGGTTTCGAGGAAGGCCTGATCGGCAAGTCCCTCGGCGAGGAAGTTGATGTCAACGTTACGTTCCCCGAGGAGTACCATGCGGAGGAGCTGAAGGGCAAGCCCGCGGTATTCAAAGTAAAGATCAACAAGATCACGGCAAAGGAGCTTCCGGAGATCGACGATGAGTTCGCTTCCGAGGTTTCCGACTATGACACGCTTGCCGAGTATCGCGAGAGCATCGAGAAGGATCTTCTTGCGAAGAAGGAAGCCGCTGCAAAGACGGAGCAGGAGGACGCTCTGGTTAAGAAGGCGATCGCCAACGCGACCATGGATATCCCGGATGCAATGATCGATGCTACGAGCCGTCAGATGGCTGAGGAGTTCGCACAGCGCCTTCAGATGCAGGGCCTGAACATTCAGCAGTACTTCCAGTACACCGGTATGACGCCTGACAAGTATCTTGAGACGTTGAAGCCGCAGGCAAAGAACCGCATCGAGACGAGACTGGTCCTCGAGGCGATCGTTAAGGCTGAGAACATCGAGGCTTCGCAGGACGAGATCGATGCCGAGATGCAGAAGATGGCAGACCAGTACGGTATGGAGCTTGCCAAGGTGAAGGATCTCTTCGGTGAGGAGGAGACGAAGCAGCTCTCCCAGGATCTCGCTGTTCAGAAGGCGATTTCCTTCCTCTTCGACAACGCGAAGTAATCGGGTGACCGACATTTTCGGAAGCGGAGACACTTCCGGTTTCAGTATAGCAAACGTATAATGGTTTACAGGGACGGCCCGATGTTTCGTCGGGCCGCCTTTGGAAAGAGAGGGTTTTATGAGTTTAGTACCTTATGTCATTGAGCAGACGAACCGGGGCGAGCGTTCGTACGACATCTTCTCCCGTCTGCTGAAAGACCGTATCATTTTCCTCGGCGAAGAGGTCAACGAAGTGACGGCGAGCCTTGTGGTCGCACAGCTTCTGTTCCTGGAGTCCGAGGATCCCGGCAAGGACATCTGCCTCTACATCAACAGCCCCGGCGGTTCGGTAACCGCGGGCATGGCGATCTACGACACGATGCGTTACATCAAGTGTGATGTTTCGACGATCTGCGTCGGTATGGCAGCCAGCATGGGAGCGTTCCTTCTCGCGGGCGGCGCAAAGGGCAAGCGTTACGCGCTTCCGAACGCCGAGATCATGATCCACCAGCCTCTCGGCGGTGCACAGGGTCAGGCGACGGAGATCGAGATCGCGGCAAAGCACATCCTTCAGACGAAGGAGAAGTTGAACCGCATGCTCGCGGAGAACTGCGGCAAGCCGTATGAGGTCGTCGCAGCCGACACGGATCGCGATAACTGGATGACAGCGGAAGAAGCAGTGGCATACGGTCTGATCGACAAAGTGATCACCAGCCGCTGATCGGAGGATTGAGTTATTATGGCAAAGACAACGGACAGACTTCGCCGCTGTTCTTTCTGCAACCGCAGTGAGAAGGAAGTGAGCAAGCTGATCGCAGGACCGCAGGACGGGCTTTACATCTGCGACCGCTGTATTGACACCTGCCTGGATCTCATGTATGAGGATTTTGAGAGAGAAGAGCTGCTCGACAATGTGGCCGGGCGCGCCGGTAAGAACCGCAAGCGCAAGGCTGAGCCGTCCTTCAATCTCGTGACTCCGCAGGAGATGAAGGAATTCCTCGATGAGTATGTGATCGGACAGGACGAAGCGAAGAAGATGCTCTCGGTGGCGGTGTACAACCACTACAAGCGACTTGCGGACGCGGAAGATGAGGACGGAGTCGAACTTCAGAAGAGCAACATTTTGATGATCGGACCGACCGGTTCCGGCAAGACGTATCTTGCGCAGAACCTCGCGAAGAAACTGAGTGTGCCGTTCGCCATCGCGGACGCGACGACGCTGACCGAGGCCGGCTATGTCGGCGAGGATGTGGAAAATATCCTTCTCAAGCTGATCATCGCAGCGGATTATGACATCGAGAGTGCCGAGCACGGCATCGTATATATCGACGAGATCGACAAGATTTCCAAGAAGTCGGAAAATGTGTCCATCACCCGCGACGTTTCCGGCGAGGGCGTTCAGCAGGCGCTGCTGAAGATCCTCGAGGGAACCGAAGCAAGCGTTCCGCCGCAGGGCGGCCGCAAGCACCCGCAGCAGGAGATGTATCACATCGATACGACGAACATCCTGTTCATCTGCGGCGGCGCATTTGACGGACTTGAGACGATCATCGAGTCCCGCGTCGGACAGAAGCAGATCGGCTTCAATGCGGATCTGACGGTCACGCTGGGAGAGAAGAACATCGGCGAGATTTTCCGCCAGGTACTTCCGCAGGACCTTGTGAAATTCGGTTTGATCCCCGAGTTTGTCGGTCGTGTGCCGGTTACGGTTTCGCTCGACCTGCTGACGGAGGAGGATCTGATGCGGATCCTGAGCGAGCCGAAGAACGCGCTTACGAAACAGTACGCCAAGCTGTTCAACTTGGACGGCGTGGAGCTGGAGTTCGAGGAGGAGGCGCTTCGCGCCATCGCCAAGAAGTCCGAGGAGCGTAAGACCGGTGCCAGAGGTCTGCGCGCGATCGTGGAATCCATTCTGATGCATACGATGTACCGGATCCCTTCGGAGAAGGATGTCGTTCGCTGCATCGTGACGAAGGAAGCGGTCGAGGGAACGGAAGAACCGATCCTGATCCGCGACGAGACCTACGCTGCCGAGAAGGCGGAAGAGGTCGTTGAGGAGCAGGGGGCTTAGAAAAACAGCAATCTTACGGCGGGGAGGCATGGCTTGCCCCGCCGGTTTTGAATTTATTCGGAGGAAGTATGTCGCAGAACGACAAGGAAAGATATGAGGGTGAGCGCGCGGAGGAAGAGCGCAGACCGGAGCCTGAGCGCACCGGGGACAATGCGGCAGGCACCGGCGCGGACTGGTATCCCTATGAGGATGACACGAACGAGCAGGAACACAAGCGGTTGATCGTGCTTCCGCAGAAGGACATGGTCGTCTTCGAGGAGATGGTAACGCCGATCGAGCTCGAGGACACCAACCTGATCGAGGAAGTAAAGAGCGCGATGATGCGCCGCGAGAAGCTTTTCGTCGTGCTTCGTATGAATCCCGAGGAGGAAGGCCTTCCCACCGGACTCACGGAGTACCATGAGATCGGAACCATTGTCGACGTGCGCCAGCTGGTGCGCCTGCAGTCCGACAAGATGCGCGCATTTGTCGTCGGCGTGAGCCGCGCGAGACTGCGTGACCTGACGATCGCCAAGGGCGTGCTCTACGGCGAGGTTGAGGAGTTTCCGCTTGAGGTCATCCCGATGCGCAGAGTGGAGCAGGAGGCGCTTCGCCGTGCTCTGTACGACCTGGACATGCGCATGATCGACATGCTGGAGAAGAAGCTTCCGGACGAGGTTGTCAGCCGTCTTACCAACGCTCGCGGACTTCGGCAGTTGGTATGCCAGAGCATGATCCTGATGCCGATCCCGGTTCAGCTTCGCCAGTCGATCCTCGAGGCGAAAAATGATATCGAGCAGTACCAGATGCTCTCCGGAATCCTGGCGAACGAAGTGGAGATCATGCGGATCCGCCGGGAACTGAAGGAGAAGGTTCAGCAGGAGATCGACAAGAACCAGAAGGATTATGTGCTGCGCGAGCAGATGAAAGTGATCCGCTCGGAACTCGGGGATACCGGGGAGAGCGAGGCGGAGGAACTTGAGAAGAAGGTGGAGGCCCTGGAGGCGTCCGACGAAGTCAAGAGCGCCATCCGCAAGGAGATCAAGAGATACACGGACCTCGGGTCCAACAACAGCGAGAGCTCCGTACTCCGCAATTACCTTGACACCGTGCTGTCCCTGCCGTGGGACAAGGTGAGCGAGGACAATACGAACCTGCTGCAGGCGAAGGAAGTTCTGGAGCGCGACCATTACGGTCTCAAGGAAGTCAAGGAGCGTGTGACCGAGTACCTCGCGGTGCACATGCGCGCGAAGCAAGCCGACTCGCCGATCCTGTGTCTGGTGGGACCGCCCGGAACCGGCAAGACGTCGATCGCCAAGAGCATCGCGGAGGCGATGGGACGCCGCTACGTCCGCGTCAGCTTCGGCGGCGTGCGCGATGAAGCGGAGATCCGCGGTCATCGCAGAACGTATGTCGCTTCGATGCCGGGCCGTATCATTCAGGGTATGATCCAGGCCGGAACGTCGAACCCGCTGATGCTGTTCGACGAGGTGGACAAACTGGGCAACGATTTTCGCGGCGACCCGTCCTCGGCACTTCTCGAGGTGCTCGACGGTGCGCAGAACAGCCGCTTTGTCGACCACTATGTCGAGATTCCCGTGGACATGAGCCGCGTGATGTTCATCGCGACGGCCAACAACGCGGACACGATCCCGAGACCGCTTTTGGATCGTATGGAAGTGATCGAGATCAGCAGCTATCTGGAGACGGAGAAGGTGCACATCGCGAAGGAGCACCTGATCCCGAAGCAGATGCAGCGCCACGGACTGACGAAGAAGCAACTCGCGTGGAGTGACAAAGCCATCCACGACATGATCGAATACTACACCCGCGAAGCCGGCGTGCGTTCCCTCGAGCGTGCCATCGGCAAAGTCTGCCGCAAGATCGTGCTTGCGATCGCGGAGGCGGAAGGGGAGGGGAAGGATTTTCCGAAGGTTACGATCACCGCGAAAAATCTTACCGACTACCTCGGGAGATACCGTTTCCTTCCTGAGGACAAGATCGGGAAACCGATGGTTGGCGTCTGCCGCGGCCTCGCATGGACGAGTGTCGGCGGAACCACGCTGGAGATCGAAGTCAATATTCTGCCCGGCAGCGGCAAACTTGAGCTCACGGGCTCCATCGGTGACGTGATGAAGGAATCCGCGGTCGCCGGTATCAGTTATCTGCGATCGGTGCTCGTGTCGGACGCGGACGAAGAGTTCTTCGCCAAGCATGACATTCACATCCACATCCCGGAGGGCGCGGTGCCCAAGGACGGACCGTCGGCCGGCATCACGATGGCGACGGCGGTGTACTCGGCGGTGACCGGAAAGCCCGTGGCTTCCAACGTGGCCATGACCGGCGAGATCACGCTCCGCGGACGTGTTTTGCCCATCGGAGGACTTCGGGAGAAGCTTCTCGCGGCCAAGAGCCTCGGAATCCGCAAGGTCTTGATCCCCGCGGCCAACGTTCCGAGCCTCTCGGAGATCCCGGAGGAAGTGACCGACGGAATGGAGATCGTTCCGGTCAAGACGATGTCGGAAGTACTGAAGGAAGCGATCGTATAGGAATTGACAGAACGCCTGCGACGTATGCGCAGTGTATGTAAGAAAAGCAACTGTCCGAGCGGCAGCGGAAGGAAAGGAGAGAGTTCTATGATCATCAAGAGCGCGGAACTGGAGACAGTATGCGGTATCACCAGCCGCCTTCCGGAAAATGAGCTCCCCGAATTTGCCTTTGCCGGACGTTCGAACGTCGGCAAATCCTCGCTGATCAACGCCCTTGTGAACCGCAAGGCTTTAGCCAGAACATCCTCGCAGCCCGGCAAGACGCAGACGATCAATTTCTTCCTTCTGAACAAGGTGATGTATTTTGTGGACCTGCCCGGGTATGGCTATGCGAAGGTCTCGAAGGAGACCGCCGCCAAATGGGGCAAGATGATCGAGCGGTATCTGCGGACGAGCAAGCAGCTTCGGTGCATTTTCCTGCTCGTGGATATCCGGCATGAGCCGTCGGACAACGACAAGGCCATGTACGCGTGGATCGTCGACCGCGGGCTTCGGCCCCACGTGATCGCGACCAAGGCGGACTAGATCAAGCGAAGCCAGCTGGCCAAGCAGGTCAAACTGATCCGCGACTCGCTGCACATGACAGCGGAAGATATAATAATTCCCTGCTCCGCCGAAACGAAACAGGGAATCGAAGACATTTGGAAACATATGGAGGCGTTGCTGCCGAAGCCGGAGACGGAGGAAACTCCGTAGCCGCGTCAGGTTTCGGGCTGCTGCTCATCCAGAAGGGAATTCAGAACGTAGGCATAGATGTCTGCGTTCTTTTTTCGCCAATTTCGGCAGATGCTCTCGGCATTGTCGCGGGCGGGAACGGTCAGGTGGATCTCGATCACCGTGGTGTCGCGCTCCACAACCTTGAGCTCTACAACGTACTCGCCCTTGCGTGCCTCATGGTAGTCGGCGATATTGGAGGATTCCTCGCGGAGAGAGTACTGCTGCTCGCTCAGGTACATGTCGATATCGTCGCGGATGTTGCGCGAGATGTTCTTGTAGAAGAAGGAGAGCGCCTCGTGTCCGTCGGGGGTGATCCGGTAGAAGGCGGCGTTGCGCTTCTGCTCGAGCGTGATGTAGCCGTCGTCGGTCAGATCGACGAGAACCTCCTGGACATTGAAGTACGTCGTGTACTGGCGGTCCATGATAAAGTTCGTGATCTGCTGGTTTGTCATCGGAAAATCCACGCGGTCCAGAATGTAGAGGATGATCAGCTTGTACAGCATCAAGGTCTCGGGTTGCATACCGTGCCTCCTGTGCGCTTAGAGTATCTGCGGAAAGAAAGCGGTGTGGAAGACCCACACCGCTTTCGAATGATTCATCTTGATCGGAAACCGGAGCCGGCTTCCGGGATTACCGATCACTCCGCGGGAGTGGGGTCGGAAGCCATCGTCGTCATGCCAAGGCTTGCCTTGAGAGCTTCGAGCTCCTTGTCGACATCCGGATTCTGCTCGTACTTTGCAGTGAGATCGCGGATCGTGCTTCCGGGCTTCTTCGCGTTGAGCTCGGCCTCTGCCTGAGCCTTGTCCAGCTTCTTGTTGGCCATCTGCTCGAGACGCTCGAAACTTGCGATGGAATCGTTCGCACCGGAAACATCGCTCGTCATCTTGTTGATCTTCTCCTGAGCGTTCGCAACTGCGAGCTTGGACTTGATCGTGTCGCGGCGAGCCTGCAGCTCCTCGATGTCCTGCGTAAGCTTCGTGTGCATGTCGCGCATCTTCTGAGCGTTCTCGGCTGCTACCGTGTAGTTGTCCTGAAGACCTGCGAGCTTCGCGGTAAGCTTTGCCTTCTCGGCAAGGAACTTCTTCGCGTCCTCCTCGTTGCCGGCCTCAAGAGCCTTGATCGCGTAATTCTGCATCTTTGCAATCTCATTCTCGCAAGCGGTGAGATCGCGCTTGCAGGACTTCTCCTGCGCCATAACGGAAGCCGTCTCCGACTTCACCTTAGCCAGATCGGAATTCAGATTCCGAAGGCACTGATCGATCATCTTCTCCGGATCCTCCATCTTGTCCAACATCGCGTTGATGTTGGCGGCCATGATATCCTTAAATCTGGACAAAATTCCCATTCTGATTCCCTCCGTATGATATTTCCTGCGGTATATCCGCACTACAGACATAATTCTATTACATTTCTCGGCCGTCGTCAAGCAAATACGAAAAATAAATCGGCCCCGGCAGAGGCGGAAAATAAAGGAAAAGGAGCCGTTTTCGGCGGCTTTCGCAGACAATCTCGCGGTTGACTTGATTATCGGTGTGGTATATAATTTTCGCAAGTTGTGCGACTTCCGGGAGAAGGGCTCATTTTACGCGAAAACACACGGCGGAAGAGCGGTGAAGTCGGCAGAAACAACGGAATAAACGGGAGGTGGCAGAGATGAAAGAAAGACGATTCGGCAGAGGCGGAAAGTCGCTGATCGTGATCGCCGTCGTTGTCGCACTGATCGTGCTTTCCGCGGGCAGCGCGTTGGCATTGCCGACGGGGAAGACAGTGCGGACCCGCAACGCGGTGACGATCACGAAGCAGCCTGCGGCAGCAACGGTCCTCGTGGGGGACACGGCGAAATTCACCGTGACGGCGACCGGTTCGGGAACATTGAAGTACAAGTGGCAGGCGTACAATCCGAGCACGAAGAAGTGGACGGATTCCGGTGCCGCGGGTGCGAACACCGCGACGCTGAGCATTAAGGCGCAGGCCGCGCACAACAATTTCCTTTTCCGCTGTCAGATCACAGACGCAAGCGGCAAGACGACGACCTCTTCGTCGGCAAAACTTACGGTCAAGGCGAAGATCACGACGCAGCCGAAGAACGCGACGGTCGCTATGGGCGATGTCGCGAAGTTCAGTGTTGTCGCGGACGGGAAGGCAACGCTCAAATATCAATGGCAGGCGAAATCTCCGTCTGCCGGAAACTGGGTTGATTCGTCGGCGGCGAGCGCGAAGTCCGCGACCCTGAGCATCACGGCGCAGACCGGGCACAACGCGTATGCGTTCCGCTGCGTGGTGACGGACGGCAACGGCAACAAGACAATCTCAAATGCCGCAACTCTG
The DNA here is from genome assembly GCA_045130455.1 of Lachnospiraceae bacterium. Taxonomy (GTDB): domain Bacteria; phylum Bacillota; class Clostridia; order Lachnospirales; family Lachnospiraceae; genus ISDg. The sequence goes on from JBGUPV010000066.1 coordinate 9,299, forward strand.
AATGTGACGGCGAAGATCAGCACCCAGCCGAAGACGACTTCGGCGACCATCGGCAACACGGCGACGTTCACCGTGAAGGCTACGGGCAAGGGAATGCTGAAGTACCAGTGGCAGGCACAGAAGCCGGGAACGACGACCTGGGTGAACAGTTCCGCCGCCGGCGCGAAGACGACGTCTCTCAAGGTCAAGACCGTCTTCGGTCACGACAATTATAAGTTCCGTTGCGTTGTCACGGACGCCAACGGAAACAGTGTTGCGTCCTCTGCGGCGACTCTGACGCTGAACATTCCGACTACGAGACAGTATTTCGACGATACCGTGTTCAACGCCTATGTGAAAGCATACGATAAGAACTACGACGGACTCCTGAGCTATGCGGAGCGCGCGGCTGTTAAGGAGATGCACATCAACGGTATGGCAATTTACAACCTGGAAGGAATCGAGTATTTTCCGAAGCTTCAGGTTCTGATGTGCGATACGGATGTTGCCGAGGGAAGATCGGGCTACAACTATATCGAAGAACTCGACCTCAGCTACAACACGGAGCTGACGACGCTTGTCTGCGCCATGAACAATCTGACGGAGCTGGATCTGAGCAAAAACACGAAGCTGACGCATCTGAACTGCTACGGCAATCAGCTCGGCGAGCTGAATCTGAGCAAAAACACGAAACTCACCTACGTGGATTGCGGAGGCAATACTCTCTGGTCGCTGACGCTCGGCAGTCTTCCGGTGCTGGAGACGTTCCGATGCAATTACAACACACTCGGGCTTGTGGACGTGAGCGGCTGCCCGGCGCTGAAGGATCTGGATGTCAGCTTTAACTACATCGCGACATTGAACGTGAGCAAGAACAAAAAACTGAGAACGCTCAGCCTGGATGTGATCACGGAACTGGTGGGTGCACCGAGCACTACGCAGATCACCTGGGTCGAGCATCGTATAAACTAGGACGTTATTCGGAAAATGATACCGTTCGGAATGATCGCGGGTGCGGACCCGCAGAAGGAAGTATAAAGTATGTGGATCGCTGAGGACTGGAAGGATTACGAGGTCATCGATACAAGTGACAAGGAAAAACTGGAACGATGGGGCAAGTACCTTCTGGTCCGCCCGGATCCGCAGGTCTTGTGGAGCACTCCGCGCGCGCACAAGGGCTGGAGCAAGCCGAACGCGCATTATCACCGCAGCCACAGCGGCGGCGGTGAGTGGGAGTTCTTTGATCTGCCCAAGGAGTGGAAGATCGGTTACAAAGGGCTGACGTTCCGGCTTCAGCCTTTCAATTTCAAACACACCGGACTTTTTCCGGAGCAGGCGGTCAACTGGGACTGGTTCTCCGAGTTGATCCGGAAGCGTATCGCGGAACGGCCGGGCCAGCCTGTCCGCGTACTGAATCTTTTCGCTTACACGGGAGGAGCGACGCTGGCGGCGGCGCAGGCCGGCGCGCAGGTGACGCACGTGGACGCGGCCAAGGGCATGGTTGCCTGGGCAAAGGACAATGCCGCGGTCTCGGGGCTTGGGGACGCACCGATCCGCTGGCTCGTGGATGACTGCCGCAAGTTCGTCGAGCGTGAGATCCGCCGCGGAAGCCGCTATGACGCCGTGATCATGGATCCGCCGTCGTACGGACGGGGACCGAAGGGCGAAGTGTGGACTCTCGAGGATTCCATCTATGATTTCGTGAAACTTACGGCCGGGGTCCTGAACGACGATCCGTTATTTTTCCTGGTCAACTCGTATACCACCGGGCTTCAGCCGGCCATGATGGCGTATATCCTCGGCCTCGTGCTGACGCCGGTTCACGGTGGCAAAGTAGTGGCGGACGAGATCGGACTTCCGGTGACGCAGACCGGGCTGGTCCTTCCGTGCGGCGCTGCGGCACGCTGGCAGAAGGAGTGAACGGTGCCCTGACCGGGGCGACCGGCGGAACCGCAGGGCGGTGCTGCAGAAAGTGAGAAACTGCCTGTCCGTGAGGGGCAGAACACGGAAAACTGCCGGATCAAGCATAAGGCAGAATACGGATCCCGTGCTTCATGCGGGACCGATGCGGAGGCAAATGTGACGAAGTTCAGTCCGACAACAAAACTCTTACTGACATTTCTTCTTCTGATGCTGATCCTTGTGGGGATCGGCATCTTTATCTTCACGCGCGGAGGGAACACAAAGGGCAGGGCCAAATACACGGCCGGTGTCGCGGAGCTCGAGTACGACGGCACAAAGTATGTGCTCATCAACGACGTTACCGACGAGCGCACGGTTGGGTCGCAGATCCGCTCCTTCGTTCACGCGGAGAAGGACGAGAAGATCGCAGAGATCAAATCCATGGGCGTTCTCACGATGGCTTCCTTATATAAGGTAAAGAGGGATGCCGCGGGCGTCTACCTTGTGGACAACGCGGAGCGTGTGTACGCGCGCGCGGACATTGCCGACGGACTGAAGCAATCGATGAAGAGCGGAGAGGCGCTGCCGAAATATCGCGTGTTCCGGGAGTCGAAGGATGCCGACGACATGCTCGACATTACGAAGGAGACTGCGGACGCGGTGCTGTCAGCGGCGGAGGCTGCGGACGCGATCGACACGATGGTGCTGAAGGACCGCACGTTCGTCACGGACTACTCGAACCGGAGAGAGATCTACCGCTTCTCGGAGGACGGCGCGCTGTACAGTGCGGTAGCGGAACTCTTCTTATATGAAGGAACGGTGTTCGTGACCGTCCGTTTCGAGGGAGACCGCAACGTGAACCGCGATCAGACGCTGTACGGAGTCCGCCTCCCGGAGGAGCTTCAGGCAACATTTCGCGGGCTTTGGCCGCAGTAAAACGGGGAATTTTCCCGGAAAATACTCATTTTCCGAAAAAAGATCGGAATATTTCAAAAAAAATCAAATTTCTTGTTGCATTTCTTTCGCACATGCTGTATACTTGCCACTGTTGTGACTTTGATAGCGTTGAAGCGTGAGGTTGCTGTCCGCAAGGACAGGTTTTCCGTGGAGCGAATGTCAAGTTATGAAACTGGCGACAAGTCACTGTACCAATGGTTCTGCTTTAGGCAGATAACACGTGCGAAACAACGCGGATTGGTAACAGTAGCCAAGCAATTTTTGCTTGGCTGTTTTTACCGGGAGGCAGGAAACACACGGAAGCGTGTACAGTAACCGCTTGTCGTACTAAAAAATTAGTGCGAAAGGAAGGCGGCTATTTTTATGGCAACAAAAGTAATGAGAATCACCCTGAAGGCTTACGAGCATCAGCTTATCGATGCTTCCGCAGCCAAGATCGTGGACACGGCTAAGAAGACCGGCAGCAAGGTCAGCGGACCTGTGCCGTTGCCGACCAAGAAGGAAATCATCACGATCCTGAGAGCTACTCACAAGTATAAGGATTCGCGTGAGCAGTTCGAGCAGAGAACTCACAAGAGATTGATCGACATCATTGCTCCGGCCCAGAAGACCGTTGATGCATTGTCGTCGCTCGAGATGCCTGCCGGTGTGTTCATCGGCATTAAGATGATCGACAAATAATCATCTTGTTATTTTAGAATGACCCTTTCGGGGGTCCGCTGTAGATGAAACAGGAGGTAACAGCAATGAAGAAAGCTATTTTGGCTAAGAAGATCGGCATGACGCAGATCTTCGACGAGAATGGCGCGTTCGTACCGGTAACCGTACTGGAAGCCGGCCCGTGCACGGTCGTTCAGAAGAAGACGGCAGACAAGGACGGCTACGATGCGGTACAGGTCGGTTTCGGCGATGTACGCGAGAAGCTGGTTAACAAGCCGGTCAAGGGACATTTTGCGAAAGCGGGTGTTTCCGTTAAGAGATATCTCAAGGAGTTCCGTTTTGAGGATGCTGCTTCTTATGAAGTAGGTCAGGAGATCAAGGCGGACATCTTCGCGAACGGTGACAAGGTTGACGCTGTGGGTATCAGCAAAGGTAAGGGATACGCAGGCGCCATCAAGAGATTCGGCCTTTCCAGAGGACCGATGAAGCACGGTTCCAAGTACCATAGACATGCAGGTTCGAACGGCGCTGCAACGTCCCCCGGACGCGTTTTCAAAGGAAAGCACATGCCCGGTCAGATGGGTAACGTTCGTGTGACGGTTCAGAACCTCGAGGTTGTTCGTGTGGATCTTGAGAACAACATGATCCTTGTTAAGGGTGCGGTTCCCGGAGCTAAGAAGGGACTCATCATCCTGAAGGAATCCGTTAAGAGTGCGAAGTAATCTTGAGAAAGGAGGATCTACATCATGGCAGAAGTTAAAGTTTACAATAAAGAAGGCGCTGCAGTAGGCTCCATCGAGCTCGCAGACAGCGTATTCGGCGTAGAGGTCAATGAGCATCTCATGCATCTTGCGGTTGTTGCTCAGCTTGCCAACAAGCGCCAGGGCACGCAGAGCGCGCTTACCCGTTCCGAGGTCAGCGGCGGCGGAATCAAGCCTTGGAGACAGAAGGGTACCGGTCATGCAAGACAGGGTTCCATCCGTGCTCCTCAGTGGAAGGGCGGCGGCGTTGTTTTCGCTCCGAAGCCTCGTGATTATTCCGTAAAGATGAACAAGAAGGAGAAGGCAGGCGCTATCAAGTCCGCTCTTTCCTCCAGAGTTGCCGAAGAGAAGATTTTCGTTTTGGAGGATCTTACATTCGACGCAATCAAGACGAAGCAGGTTAAGGCTGTTTTGGACGGCCTTAAGGTAGAAAAGGCGCTGATCGTGACCGCGGACAAGGACGAGAACGTAACGCTCTCCGCGAGAAACATCCAGGGCGTACGTACCGTAACGTCCGGCGCCATCAACGTATATGACATCCTGAAGTACGGTAACCTCGTTATCACGAAGGATGCCGTTGCGAAGATCGAGGAGGTGTACGCATAATGGCTGACTTAAAGTACTACGACGTCATCCTCAAGCCGGTAGTAACCGAGAAGAGCATGAACGCGATGGCGGAAAAGAAATACGCATTTTACGTAAATCCCGATGCGACGAAGAACCAGATCAAGGAAGCCGTTGAGAAGATGTTCTCCGGCGTTAAGGTTGCCAAGGTCAACACGATGAACCTTGAAGGTAAGAACCGCAGACGTAACTCGGCAGCCGGAATCGTTGTAGGCAAGACCGCAGCGAAGAAGAAGGCTATCGTACAGTTAACCGCAGACAGCGCCGATATCGAGCTCTTCACCGGGCTGTAAGATCGGATGAACGAAAGGAGTAAAGATCATGGGTATTAAGAAATACACTCCGTACACACCCTCCAGAAGAAACATGACATGTTCCGACTTCGCCGAGATTACCGAGAGCAAGCCGGAGAAGTCCCTCTGTGTATCCCTCAAGAAGACTGCGGGACGCAACAGCCAGGGCAAGATCACCGTTCGTCACATCGGCGGCGGTTCGAGAAGACTGTACAGAGTTATCGATTTTAAGAGAAAGAAGGATGATATCCCGGCCATCGTTAAGACGATCGAGTATGATCCTAACAGAAGCGCCAACATCGCATTGATCTGCTACGCAGACGGCGAGAAGGCATACATCCTCGCACCGAACGGCCTCAAGGTCGGCATGCCGGTAATGAACGGCGCCAACGCGGAAATCCGCATCGGCAACTGCCTTCCTCTTGAGAAGATCCCGATCGGTACGATGATCCACAACATTGAGCTGTATCCCGGCAAGGGCGGCCAGCTGGTTCGTTCGGCAGGCAACAGTGCGCAGCTGATGGCTAAGGAAGGCAAGTACGCAACGCTTCGTCTTCCGTCCGGCGAGATGCGCATGGTTCCGATCATCTGCCGCGCGACGATCGGTCAGGTCGGCAACATCGACCATGAGCTGATCAACATCGGCAAGGCCGGCCGCAAGCGTCATATGGGTATCCGTCCTACTGTTCGTGGTTCCGTTATGAACCCGAATGACCATCCTCACGGCGGTGGCGAAGGCAAGTGCGGTATCGGTCGTCCCGGTCCGAGCACTCCTTGGGGCAAGCCTGCTCTCGGTCTTAAGACCCGCGCTAAGAACAAGCAGTCCAACAAGCTGATCATCCGCAGAAGAGACGGAAGCACGATCAAGAATAAGTAGGAGGTAAACCAATATGGCACGTTCTTTAAAGAAGGGACCTTTCGCCGATCAGTATCTGCTTGACAAGGTCAACGCAATGAATGAGAAGGGTGACAAGAGCGTCATCAAGACCTGGTCCCGCCGTTCCACCATTTTCCCGTCCTTCGTAGGTCACACGATTGCCGTATACGACGGCAAGAAGCATGTTCCGGTATATGTTACCGAGGATATGGTAGGCCACAAGCTCGGCGAGTTCGTTGCGACGAGAAACTTCCGCGGACACGGAAAGGATGAGAAGAAGTCCAGATAATATCCGGACCATCAAATATTTGCATGTTGTTTGTGCAGGAAGAATGACTAACGGAGAACCGTTATTTTGAAAGGAGATACATCTCATGGCTAAAGGACATAGATCCCAGATCAAGAGAGAAAGAAATGCCAACTCCGACAAGAGACCGTCCGCGAAGCTTTCCTTCGCAAGGGTTTCGTCGCAGAAGGCCTGCTTCGTACTTGACGCGATCCGCGGCAAGGATGTAAACACGGCGCTCGGCATTTTGGCATACAATCCCAGATACGCCTCGACAGTGATCGAGAAGCTTTTGAAGTCGGCAATCGCCAACGCAGAGAACAACAACGGCATGGACGTTACGAAGCTCTATGTTGCCGAGTGCTACGCTAACAACGCTCCTACGATCAAGAGAATCCGGCCCAGAGCTCAGGGACGCGCTTATCACATCCTCAAGAGAATGAGCCACATCACCGTAGTTTTGGATGAGAAATAAGGAGGTATCGCATGGGACAGAAAGTAAATCCGCACGGATTAAGAGTCGGCATCATCAGTGATTGGGACTCCAAGTGGTATGCCGAGGCTGATTTTGCAGACAATCTTGTAGAGGACTACAAGATCCGCAAGTTTCTGAAGAAGAAGCTTTACAGCGCTGCGATCTCGAAGATTGATATCGAGCGTACGACCGACAAGGTTAAGGTTACGGTTTACACCGCTAAGCCCGGCGTTGTGATCGGCAAGGGCGGCGCAGAGATCGATAAGCTGAAGGCAGAAGTTGAGAAGCTCACCAAGAAGAAGGTGAACCTCGAGGCGAAAGAGATCAAGAGACCGGACAGCAACGCACAGCTTGTTGCAGAGAACATCGCTGCACAGCTTGAGAACCGCGTAAGCTTCCGTAGAGCAATGAAGTCCACGATGTCGCGTACGATGAAGAGCGGTGTTAAGGGTATCAAGACCTGCTGCTCCGGACGTCTCGGCGGCGCTGACATGGCGCGTGTTGAGTTCTACAGCGAGGGTACCATTCCGCTGCAGACGCTCCGCGCGAATATCGACTATGGTTTTGCTGAGGCCAACACGACGTACGGCAAGGTCGGCGTCAAGGTTTGGATCTACCTCGGTGAGGTCCTCCCCGCAAAGGGAAAGAAAGAAGGGAGTGAACGATAAATGTTAATGCCTAAGAGAGTGAAACGGCGTAAGCAGTTTCGTGGAACTATGAGAGGTAAGGCTCTTCGCGGTAACACCATCTCCTACGGTGAGTACGGTATTGTTGCTACCGAGCCTTGCTGGATTAAGTCGAATCAGATTGAGGCTGCCCGTATCGCTATGACGCGTTACATCAAGCGTGGCGGTCAGGTTTGGATCAAAATCTTCCCGGACAAGCCCGTAACGGCTAAGCCCGCTGAGACCCGAATGGGTTCCGGTAAGGGTTCCACCGAGTTCTGGGTAGCAGTAGTTAAGCCCGGTCGTGTAATGTTCGAGATCGCAGGCGTATCCGAGGAGATCGCTAAGGAGGCACTTCGCCTTGCAACCCACAAGCTGCCTTGCAAGTGCAAGATCGTTTCCCGTGAAGATTTGGAAGGAGGTAATGGCAGTGAAAACTAAGAAGTTTGTCGATGAGCTTAAGACGAAGTCGGTAACCGAACTGAATAGTGACCTGGTTGCTGCCAAGAAGGAGCTCTTTAACCTGCGCTTCCAGAACGCAACGAATCAGCTGGACAATACGAGCAGAATCAAAGAGGTCAGACGCAACATCGCCCGTATCCAGACCGTTATTTCCGAGAAGGAAGCCGCACAGAACTGATGTGAGGCTTGGAAAGGAGAATTCACGTGGAAAGAAACTTAAGAAAAGTACGTACCGGTAAGGTCGTAAGCGATAAGATGGATAAGACCATCGTTGTTGCTGTCGTGGACAACGTACGCCATCCTCTTTACAACAAGATCGTAAAGAGAACGTACAAGCTGAAGGCGCATGACGAGAACAACGAATGCAAGATCGGTGATCGCGTTAGAGTGATGGAGACGAGACCGCTTTCGAAGGATAAGAGATGGCGTCTTGTTGAGATCGTAGAAAGAGCAAAGTAATCCGCGCGGTGTTCGGCGGATTCCTGTGAAAGGAGTTAAGCACTATGATTCAAACAGAAACCAGACTGAAGGTTGCTGATAACACCGGTGCGAAGGAATTGCTCTGCATTCGTGTTATGGGCGGTTCTGTAAGAAGATATGCCGGAATCGGCGACATCATCGTCGCTTCCGTTAAGGACGCCACCCCCGGCGGCGTTGTTAAGAAGGGTGATGTAGTGAAGGCGGTTGTTGTCCGCACTGTCAAGAGCATTCGTCGTAAGGACGGCTCCTACATCCGTTTCGATGAAAATGCAGCGGTTATCATCAAGGATGATCTCAATCCCAGAGGTACCCGTATCTTTGGACCGGTTGCGCGTGAGCTCAGAGACAAGAAGTTCATGAAGATCGTCTCTCTCGCACCGGAAGTTTTGTAAGGAGGGCAGTATGGCTACGACGAAGATTAAGAAGGGCGACACTGTCAAGATCATGACCGGCAAGGACAAGGGCAGCGAGGGCAAGGTTCTTCGCGTCGAGGACGGCAAGGTTTTGGTACAGGGCTGCAATATGGTGAAGAAGCACCAGAAGGCAACGCAGGCCAACCCTAAGGGCGGCATCGAGAACAGAGAAGCAATGATCGACGCTTCGAATGTAATGCTCGTACATAACGGCAAGCCTACGAGAGTCGGTTTTAAGACGGTTCAGGACAAGGACAAGACCCGCAAGGTTCGTTTTGCCAAGTCCACCGGCGAAGTAATCGACTAATCTATGAGAGGAGGTCTAAGACGTTGACTAGATTAAAAGAAACGTATATCAACGAGATCGCGGATGCAATGCAGAAGAAGTTCGGTTACAAGAACGTAATGCAGATCCCGAAGCTCGACAAGATTGTTCTTAACATGGGCGTCGGTGAGGCCAAGGAAAATGCGAAGGCTCTTGAGTCTGCTTGCAAGGACCTTGAGATCATCACCGGTCAGAAGCCCGTCATCACGAAGGCAAAGAAGTCTGTTGCCAACTTCAAGATCAGAGAGGGTCTTGCAATCGGTTGCAAGGTTACGCTCCGCGGCGACAAGATGTATGAGTTCGCAGATCGTCTGATCAATCTGGCGCTGCCTCGCGTTCGTGACTTCCGCGGTGTAAATGCTAACGCATTTGACGGTCGCGGCAACTACGCACTCGGTATCCGTGAGCAGCTGATCTTCCCGGAGATCGAGTATGACAAGGTGGACAAGGTTCGCGGTATGGACGTTATTTTCGTAACGACTGCTAAGACAGATGAAGAGGCACGCGAGTTGCTGAGACTCTTCGGCATGCCTTTTGCCAAGTAATAGGAGGTTATTCATGGCTAAATTATCGATGAAGCTGAAGCAGCAGCGCACACCGAAGTTCTCCACAAGAGCGTACACCCGCTGCAGAATCTGCGGACGTCCGCACGCAGTGCTGAGAAAGTACGGCATTTGCCGTGTCTGCTTCCGTGAGCTGGCTTACAAGGGTCAGATCCCCGGAGTTAAGAAGGCAAGCTGGTAAGCACGGCGCTGTGGCGCTACAGAATTAATGGAGGTAAAATCATATGACTATGAGCGATCCGATTGCAGATATGCTTACGAGAATCCGTAACGCCAATACTGCAAAGCACGATACGGTAGATGTTCCCGCTTCCAAGATCAAGGTTGCCATTGCCGACATCCTTGCAAAGGAAGGTTTTATCAGCGGCTACAAGATGGTAGACGTAGGGAATTTCCAGGATATTCAGATCACGCTGAAGTATGGTAAGGACAAGAATGTCAAGGCCATCACGGGTCTCAAGAGAATCTCGAAGCCCGGTCTTCGCGTTTATGCAAGCAGAGAGGAGCTGCCCCGCGTTCTCGGCGGTCTCGGCATTGCGATCATCTCTACGAACAAAGGTATCATTACGGACAAAGAAGCACGTCAGCAGAACGTTGGTGGTGAAGTGCTTGCTTATGTCTGGTAATCAGATTTAAGGAGGTACGGGCATGTCACGTATAGGAAAAATGCCAATCGCCATTCCTGCCGGTGTAACGGTTGAAGTGGCAGAAAATAATAAAGTGACGGTTAAGGGTCCCAAGGGAACCCTTGAGAGAGTTCTTGCTCCCGAGCTCACCATCAAGGTTGAGGCAGGGGAGATCGTTGTCGAGAGACCGAACGACCTTAAGAGAATCAAGTCGCTTCACGGTCTCACGAGAACGCTGATCCACAACATGGTTGTCGGCGTTACGAACGGCTATGAGAAAGTGCTTGAGGTGAACGGTGTCGGTTACCGTGCTGCTAAGCAGGGCAAGACCCTGACGCTCACGCTCGGTTACTCGCATCCGGTTATCATGGAAGATCCCGACGGTATCGAGACGATTCTGGACGGCCAGAACAAGATCACCGTTAAGGGTATCGACAAGGAAAAAGTCGGACAGTATGCTGCCGAGATCAGAGACAAGAGAAGACCTGAGCCTTATAAGGGCAAGGGTATCAAGTATGCTGACGAAGTAATCCGTCGCAAGGTCGGCAAGACCGGTAAGAAGTAGAAAGGAGAATAGACAATGGTAAGCAAAGATAGCAGATCAGAAATTCGTGTCAAGAAGCACATGAAGATTCGCAATCGTTTCTCCGGAACTGCTGAAAGACCGAGACTTGCTGTGTTCCGCAGCAACAATCACATGTATTGCCAGATCATCGATGATGTTGCCGGCAACACGCTCGTAGCAGCCTCTACTCTTGAGAAGGACGTAAAGGCTCAGTGCGAGAAGACAAACGATGTAGCTGCAGCTAAGGTTCTTGGCGCAGCCATCGCAAAGAAGGCGCTTGATAAGGGAATTGACACGGTTGTCTTTGACAGAGGCGGTTTCATATATGCAGGTAAGATTCAGGCCTTAGCAGATGCGGCACGCGAAGCCGGTCTGAACTTTTAAGCGAGGAGGAATGACATGAAACGCACTATTATTGATACAAATCAAGTCGAGATGGAAGACAAGGTTGTCGAGATCAAGCGTGTCACCAAGGTTGTTAAGGGCGGTCGTACGATGCGCATCAGCGCGTTGGTTGTCGTCGGAGACAAGAAGGGACATGTCGGTGTAGGCCTTGGAAAGGCTGCCGAGGTTCCGGAGGCAATCCGCAAGGCAAAGGAAGACGCTATGAAGCACATGGTTACGCTTCCGATCGATGACAACGGTTCGGTTCCGCATGATTTCGTAGGCCAGTTCGGCAGCGCTGAGATCCTTCTCAAGAAAGCTTCCGAAGGTACCGGTATCATCGCAGGCGGTCCCGCTCGTATCGTTCTCGAGCTTGCAGGTTACAAGAACATTCGTACGAAGTCCCTCGGCTCGAACAACAAGCGCAACGTCGTTCTGGCTACGCTTGCCGGTCTCGGCGAGCTGAAGACTCCCGAGCAGGTTGCTGCACTTCGCGGCATTTCCGTAAGCGACTTATAGGAGGTAGCGAAATGGCAGATTTAAAGGTAACATTGGTGAAATCCACCATCGGTGCAATTCCGAAGCATAAAAAGACGGTTGCAGCTCTCGGCCTTCACAAGCCGGGCAGCAGCAATACCCTTCCTGACAATGCTGGAACCAGGGGCATGATCGCTCAGGTTAAGCATCTCGTCAAGGTAGAAGAAATCGAATCATAAGGAGGTGCATACGATGAATTTGGCAGATTTAAGACCGGCTGATGGCTCCAAGCACAGCGACAATTTCCGTCGCGGTCGTGGCCATGGTTCGGGAAACGGCAAGACTGCCGGTAAGGGCCACAAGGGTCAGAAGGCTCGTTCGGGAGCTCCGAGAATCGGTTTCGAAGGCGGCCAGATGCCTTTGTACCGTCGTCTTCCTAAGAGAGGCTTTAAGAATATCAATTCCAAGAATATCGTCGCAATCAACGTTTCCATGCTGAACCGCTTTGAGGACGGCGCTACCGTGAACGTGGAGTCTCTTATGGAGATCGGTCTTGTAAGCAACCCTCGTGACGGTGTGAAGATCCTCGGCAACGGTGAGCTCACGAAGAAGTTGAATGTGTCGGTAAATGCCTACAGCGAATCCGCAATTGCTAAGATTCAGGCTCTTGGGGGAAGTGCTGAGGTGATCTGATATGTTTACGACGTTCATCAACGCATTTAAGGTTAAAGATATCCGCAAGAAACTGCTCTTTACGTTCGGATGTCTTCTCGTAATCCGTCTGGGCAGCCTTATCGTCTGCCCCGGCATGGGTTCGAACTACAGCTCGTTCTTCCAGAATGCCGATCTCGGTTTCATCGGTGTATTGACCGGCGGCTCGTTGGAGAAGATGTCAATCTTTGCGCTGAATGTTTCACCGTACATCACATCTTCAATTATCATGCAGCTGCTGACCATCGCGATCCCCGCGTTGGCAGAGCTTCAGAAGGACGGAGAGTCCGGACGCAAGAAGATCGCTTCGATCTCGCGTATCCTGACTGTTGTGCTCGCTCTGATCGAGGGCGGTGCAATGGCGATCGGTTTCCACAGATCCGGCTATCTTGCGGATAATTCGATCCTTTCGATCATTCTCGTAATGGTCGCTTTCACGGCAGGTGCGGCATTCCTGATGTGGCTCGGCGAGAACATCACGGAGTACGGCGTAGGCAACGGTATTTCCATCATCCTGTTGATCAATATCGTTTCCAACTTCCCGACTTCGTTCTATTCTCTGTACTCGACCTTCATCAAGGGCAAGTCGTTCGTTTCCGCACTGATCGCATTCCTGATCATTGCGGCAGCCGTTATCGCTATGCTTGTACTGATCATCTATCTTCAGGATGGTGAGCGCAAGATCGCGGTTCAGTACTCGAAGAAGATGCAGGGCAGAAGAATGGTAGGCGGTAACTCCTCCTTCATTCCGATCAAGGTTAACACCGCAGGCGTTATTCCGGTCATCTTTGCAATCTCCATCTTCCAGTTCCCGGTGATCATTGCCAGCTTCTTCGGTAAGCAGGGCAGTGCCAACGGTTCTTTCTGGTCGCAGGTATTGTACGGATGCAACACCGCCAACTGGTTTAACCCGGACAATTTCAAGTTCACGATCGGCGCGATCTTCTACGTTGCAATGCTTTTGTTCTTCGCTTATTTCTACACCAGCATCACGTTCAATCCGATTGAGATTTCGAACAACATGAAGAAGGACGGCGGCTTTATCCCGGGTATTCGTCCCGGCAAGCCTACGACCGACTATCTGGTAAAGGTGTTGAACCGTATCATTTTGATCGGCGCTGTCGGTCTTGCAATCGTGGCTCTCATTCCGATCGTTATGTGCGGTCTTTTCAAGGCCGGACAGCTCGGTTTCGGCGGGACTTCTCTGATCATCGTTGTCGGCGTTATCCTTGAGACCATGAAACAGATTGAATCACAGTTGTTGATCCGTCACTACAAGGGATTCCTGAGTGACTGACAGGAGATATCAGGGCGGAGCAGTCTCATACTGCACGCCCTTTTCTTCATTTTCCGCGGCGGGAGCCGCATTATTGAATAACTGGAGGCAACGGATATGAAGATTGTTATGCTGGGAGCACCCGGTGCAGGCAAAGGAACACAGGCGAAAATGATCGCCGCAAAATACGGCATTCCGCACATCTCGACCGGTGACATTTTCCGCGCGAACATCAAGAACGGCACGGAACTCGGCGAGAAGGCCAAGAAATACATGGATCAGGGGCTGCTGGTTCCGGACGAGCTGACGCTCGCTCTGATCATGGATCGTTTTGCGCAGGATGATTGCGCGAACGGTTACGTACTCGACGGTTTCCCGCGCACGATCGCACAGGCGGAGGCGCTTACCGCAAGCCTGAAGGCAAACGGCGACGCTCTCGATTTCGCGATCGACGTTGAGGTTCCGGATGAGAACATCATCGAGCGCATGGGCGGCCGCAGAGCCTGCATCAACTGCGGCGGTACGTACCACGTTCTCTACAATCCTCCGCATCGCTCGGGCATCTGCGACCTGTGCGGCGGCGAGCTGAGCATCCGCAAGGATGATCTCCCGGAGACCGTGAAGAAGAGACTGACCGTCTACCACGAGCAGACGCAGCCGTTGATCGACTACTATACCAAGGAAGGCATCATGAAGTCCGTGGACGGAACCAAGGATGTCAACGAGGTATTTGCGCAGATCACTGCATTGTTTGAATAAGCCTGAGACTGTATAAGCCTGAGACTGACGGATCGCGATATTGTCGCGGTAAGTATGGAAGGAGAGGCATAATTTAATGGCAATTACGATCAAATCAAAAAGCGAAATTGAGAAAATGCGTGAGGCAGGAAGACTTCTCGCGCTGGTTCATGAGGAGATGGCCGGCTATGTGAAGCCCGGCATCAGCACGATGGAACTCAACAAGATCGGTGAGGATAAGATCCGCAGCTTCGGATGTATCCCGTCGTTCCTCAACTACGACGGTTA
>JBGUPV010000067.1:0-14313 GCA_045130455.1 Lachnospiraceae bacterium
GCTGTCTCCATCATCGGCAGAAAGGCCATCGAGGAGGCGGAGGATCCGGCGGCGAAGCGCGAGGAACTTCTGAACGAATACAACGACAAATTCATGAATCCGTACATCGCGGCCGAGCACGGCTACGTCGACGAGGTCATCCTTCCCGGCGAGACGCGCGAGAAGATCGTCGCGGCGTTTAAGATGCTTAAGAATAAACGCGGGGAGCGCCCGGCGAAGAAGCACGGGAACATCCCGCTGTAAGGGGGAGACGTATGAGCAAGGAAGAGATCGTGGCGATGGCCGTTGCGGCGATCGCCGAAGAGTGCGGCACGGAGCCGCAGTATGTGGTCGTCCGCTCCTTTCGCGAGGTGAAGAAGAGCAGCCTTGAGCAGTTCATCGAGGACAATCACATTAATTTTACGAAATATCAGGTGGAGGAATTACAATGAGCAAGTATCGGATCACATTGGACGGTAAGACCTATGAGATGGAAGTTGAGCTTCTGAGCGGAAAGCCCGCTGCGGAGACCAAGGCGCCGGCGGCAGGCAGCGCGAAGCCCGCGGCACCGGTCCCCGCGGCAGCACCGGCAGCTCCGGCTGTAAAGGCGGCAGCGCCGGCGGCGGAAGCAAAGGGCGGCGCGGGTACCGTGACGAGCCCGATGCCCGGAACGGTTCTCCGGATCGAGAAAAATGTGGGCGACAGCGTTCGCGCGGGCGAGCTTGTCCTGGTTCTCGAGGCGATGAAGATGGAAAATGAGATCTGCGCTCCGGCGGACGGAGTCATCGCATCCATCGCATGCAGCGCGGGGGCTGCGGTTTCCGGCGGCGAAGTGCTGTTCACGGTTGAGTGAGGGACTTGCCATGGGGAATTTATTTGAGTGCAATACGCCTCTTCGGATCACGGACACGATCCTTCGGGACGCGCACCAGTCGCAGGCCGCGACGCGCATGAAGCTCGCGGACATGCTCCCGGCGTGCGAGATCCTGGATTCGATGGGGTATTGGTCCGTAGAGTGCTGGGGCGGCGCGACATTTGACTCCTGTATGCGGTTCCTCGGGGAGGATCCGTGGGAGAGACTGCGTCAGCTTCGCAAGGCGATGCCGAACACGAAACTGCAGATGCTCCTTCGCGGGCAGAACCTGCTCGGTTACCGGCATTACGCGGACGATATGGTGGACGCATTTTGCGGCCGCTGCATCGAGAACGGTATCGATGTTGTCCGTATCTTCGATGCGTTAAATGACGAACGGAACATGGAAGCTTCCGTGCGGAGCGTCAAGAAGAACGGTGGTATCGTTGAGGCGGCGCTGAGCTACACCACGAGCCCCGTTCACAACGAGGAATATTTCGTGAAGAAGGCCGAGATCCTGGTGCAGATGGGGGCTGACGTCATCTGCGTGAAGGATATGGCCAATCTGTTGCTTCCGGATGCGGCGTATCGCCTGATCTCGAAGCTGAAGCAGACCGTGTCGGTGCCGATCCATCTGCACACGCACAACACGACGGGCACCGGTTCGATGGTGTATCTGGCGGCGGCCCAGGCCGGCGTCGACATCGTGGACTGCGCGCTGTCTCCGTTTGCGAACGGAACGTCGCAGCCGGCGACGGAATCCGTTGTCGCGGCGATGCAGGGAACCGGAAGAGACACCGGGCTGGATCTTAAGAAACTCAGCCAGGCAGCGGCTCATTTTAAGAACGTGGCCGCGAACATGGAGAAGGAAGGCCTGATCAGCTCCAAGGTGCTGAGGGTCGATCCGAATACGCTTCTGTACCAGGTGCCGGGCGGCATGCTCTCCAACCTGCTGTCGCAGTTGAAGCAGGCCGGCGCTGAGGACCGGATGGAGGAAGTTCTCCGGGAAGTTCCCCGCGTGAGGGAAGATTTCGGGTATCCTCCGCTTGTTACGCCGACCAGTCAGATCGTCGGAACGCAGGCGGTGTTAAATGTTCTGATGGGACGTTACCGTTCATTCACCAAGGAGTCGAGAGGACTTCTTCGGGGTGAGTACGGAAGACTTCCCGGGACGGTGAACGAGGAAGTCCGCCGCACGGCGCTCGGCGGCGCCGAGGAAGTGAACTGTCGGCCCGCGGACCTTCTGGAGCCGGAGCTCGCGCGTATCCGCGAACAGTTCGGCGATGTCGCGAGGAGCGAGGAGGACGTGCTGAGCTGCGCGATGTTCCCGCAGGTCGCACCGGAGTTCCTTCGCAGACGCGACGGAAGAGATGTTCATGATATCGAGGTGGAATGGATTCGCTGAGAGGAGTGGATGATTATGTTGAACGGAAAAGTAGTGATCGTTACCGGCGCCGGCCGTGGGATCGGCCGGGCGATGGCCACGCTGTTTGCGCAGAACGGCGCGATCGTGTACGCCAATGATGTGCGCGAGGGTTCGGTCGAGGAGTGGAACGCGGAAGTGAACGCGTCCGCCCCGGGCGAGGTCCGCTCGCTGTATTTCAACATCTGCAGCGAGGCGGAGGTCAAGACCGCCGTCATGCAGGTGAAGAAGGAGTGCGGCCATATCGACGGACTCGTTAACAACGCCGGCGTGGAGTTCAACGAGCTGATCGGTATGATCAGCCAGAGCAACATGGAGAAAATGTTCTCCGTCAACGTGTACGGCACGATCCAGATGCTGCAGGTTGTGAGCCGCGTCATGGGACGCCAGGAGAACGGCGGCAGCATCGTCAACATCACGTCGATGACGGCGCTGCGCGGCAACCGCGGACAGCTGGTTTACTCCGCGACGAAGGGCGCGGTCGTATCGATCACCAAATCGGCGGCCAAGGAGCTTGCGGAGCGCAAGATTCGCGTCAACGCCATCGCCCCCGGCCTGACCAACACGGAGATGATGAAGCAGGCCGATCCGGAGAAGCTTCAGAGCCGGATCGCAAACATCTGCATGGGCCGTCTGGCGGAACCCGAGGATATCGCGAAGGCATGCATGTTCCTGCTTTCCGATCTGGCCGGCTACGTTTCCGGACAGGTACTGGCAGTGGACGGCTGCACGATCATGTAACGGTCGTATGACATACGGAGGGATCGGACATGTTTTTACATTTGGATCAACATGACGGCGCGAAGGTCGCCGTTAAGGATGATTCCGGCTACTCACTCACATACGCGGAAGTATGCGGGACGATCGCGGAGTTCGCGGCGTTGCAGCTGCCGCGTTGTGTCATTTTCTGCATGTGTGAGAGCTGCGCGGGATCTCTGATCGGTTATCTCGCATTTGAAAATAACCGCCAGGTGCCGCTTTTGCTGAGCGCCGGCCTGGACGCGGAGCTCCGGGGCAACCTGGAGCGCGCATATCAACCGAGTTACTACTGGGCGCCGGAGAGACTGGCGGAGGATCTCGGCGGTGAGAAGGTATTTTCCGCGTACGGATACGAACTTCGGAAGACGGCGTACGAGCCGTACCCGCTCAACGAGTCGCTGTCGCTTCTTCTGACGACGTCGGGCTCCACCGGAAGCCCGAAACTTGTTCGCCACAAGTACGGCAATCTCGAGGCCAACGCGGAAAATGTCGCCAGGGTTTTCGCCTGGACGACGGACGAGATCGGGATTTGCGATCTTCCCATGAACTACACCATGGGCTTGAACGTGATCAACAGCCATCTTGTCGCGGGCGCGTCGGTGCTCATGGTGAAGGCAAACCTGATGGATCCGGATTTCTGGGAATTCATCCGCGTCAACGAGGGAACGAGCTTCTGCGGAGTTCCGTTCAGCTACGAAGTGATGCGCCGTGTCGGGTTCGACCG
Source organism: Lachnospiraceae bacterium (assembly GCA_045130455.1). Lineage (GTDB taxonomy): Bacteria > Bacillota > Clostridia > Lachnospirales > Lachnospiraceae > ISDg. The sequence continues at coordinate 3,739 of JBGUPV010000067.1, forward strand.
CATGGATCTGCCGAAACTGCACACCCTCGCCGAGGGCGGCGGCAAGCTGACCGACAAGATGTTCCAGTGGGTAGCGAACAACGCGAAAACCAACGGAAGACGGTTCTGCGCGACCTTCGGAACGAGCGAGACGAGTGCGCGCATGGCGTTCCTCGATCCGTCGATGGCGCTTGAGAAGATCGGAAGCATCGGAAAAGCGATCCCGAACGGTGAACTGTTCCTTCTCGACGAGGTCGCGAACGAGGACGGCTCCGTGACCGGTGAACTCGGGTACCGGGGACCGAACGTTACGATGGGCTACGCCCTCTGCCGTGAGGACCTTATGAAGGGCGACGAGTTCTGCGGGGAGTATCACACCGGAGACATCGCGAAGCGCGACGCGGACGGTTTCTATTTCATCATCGGCCGGAAGGGACGTTTCCTCAAACTGTTCGGACTGCGTGTGAGTCTGGATGAGACGGAGCGGATCCTGAAGACGCAGTATCCCGAGGCAGATTTCGTGTGCACGGGCGATGACCGGAAAATGAACATTTTCACGACGGACGAGGCCCTGAAGGACGAGATCGTTCCGTTTATCAGCGGAAAGACCAAGCTGCACAATTCGGCGTTCCGCGTGATCGTTTTGGACGCTATCCCGAGAAATGAGTACGGGAAGGTGAAGTTTGCGGAGTTGGAGGCGCTTGCGGAATCATGAAAAAAGCATTGATCGTCACAATTCAGAACAACCACAATTTCGGAAACCGTCTGCAGAACTATGCGCTGCAGAAGACCCTCGAAAATCTCGGCCTTGAGGTGCACAACCTCTCGGTGAACCCGGTGGGGATCCCGGCGTCGACGAAGGCGAAAAATCTCCTGAAGAAGTTTCTGGGGCGCGTCGGTATGAAGAAGTATGCCGCGACTGCGACGGTATGGGAGCGGAGAGCGAAGATCTCCGGTTTTACGCAGGAGTGGATCCATAATGTGACGGTCATCCCGAGAGCGAAGATCGAGTCACACGATTTCAGTGAGTTTGATGTCGCGGTTGCGGGAAGCGATCAGGTGTGGCATAATTGGAAGCACATGGACAATGAGCTTCCGTACTACTATATGCAGTTTATCGACCGGAGCAAGCGCATCTGCTATGCGCCGAGTTTCGGTTTTAAGGCGTTTCCGGAGGCGGACAGGGAGATGCATAAGCAGTTCCTGTCGGAGATGCGCACGCTCTCCTGCCGCGAGCAGGAAGGCTGCGATCTGATCCGGGAGCTGACGGGCCGGGAAGCACAGAAGGTGCTTGACCCGACACTCCTGCTTTCGCCCGAGGAATGGACGGAAGTGGAGCGAAAGCCTGATTTTCCGATCCCGGAGAAGTACATGTTCAAGTTCTTCCTGGGCAAGGAGTCGGAAGAGTTCCGCGCGGAGACGGAGCGGATCGCCGGGAGCGCGGGGCTGACGGTGATCGACATCAACGATAAGAGCGCGCACGCGCATTACGCGATCTCTCCCTCGGAGTTTATCTGGCTGATCCACCACGCCGACACGGTGTGCACGGACTCGTTCCACGCTACGGTATTTTCCGTCCTCTACTCGAGAAATGCCAGGGTGTTCCAGCGGATCTCGCCCGAATTCGGCAACATGTTCGGACGGCTGCATGATCTGCTGTCACCGCTCGGACTGCTTCGAGTCGCGTACGGGATCGGCGACGGATCGGATCTCTCGACGAAACTCAGCGAGGAGGCCGCGGCCGGCCTTGCGGCGGAGCGCGAGCAGTCGATCCGCTATCTGAGAGAGAGTATCGAACTCTGCGGAGAGCAGGCGTGAGACCGGACGAGATCGGTCAAAGTAAGCAGCGGGTGGAGTTATGGCCAAGATAGAGAGAACAAAAAACGCATCGCGAAACATCGTGTTCGGGTCGCTTCTGCAGATGTATAAACTGCTGGTCCCGTTCCTGATGCGGACAGTGATCATTTACAAGCTGGGCATGGAGTACCTCGGCCTCAGCTCGCTGTTCACCTCGGTGCTTCAGGTGTTGAACATGGCGGAACTCGGTGTCGGCTCGGCGATGGTGTACAGCATGTACCGTCCCATCGCGGAGGATGACTCCGTGACCGTGTGCGCTCTGATGAAACTCTACCGCCTGTACTACCGTGTGATCGGATTGATCGTCGCGGTTGCCGGCGGCGTGATCACGCCGTTCATCCCGCGGCTGATCAAGGGCGATGTTCCGGCGGACATGAACGTGTATGTCCTGTATCTTCTGAGCCTGGCAGCCACGGTACTGTCGTATTGGCTGTTCGCGTACAAGAACTCCATCCTTATGGCGCATCAGCGCACGGATGTGGCCAGCAAGATCACGCTCGGGACGATGACGTTCCAGTACGCGCTTCAGTTTATCGTGCTGTGGTTCTTCCGCAACTATTATTACTATGTGATCGCGACGCTGGTCGCGCAGGTCCTGACCAACGTGATCACCGCATTTTTCGCGGACCGCATGTATCCGCAGTTTAAGGCAAAGGGAAAGCTCCCGCAGGAGGAGGTTTCCAAGATCAACCGAAGGATCCGCGACCTGTTCTCCGCAAAATTCGGCACGGTGCTCGGCATCTCCGTCGACTCCATCGTGATCTCCGCGTTTATCGGACTGACCGCCCTCGGTATCTACCAGAACTATCATTTCATCATGACCGCGGTGGAATCGTTCTTCATCATCCTGTTCACGAGCGTCCGGGCGGGCATCGGCAACAGTCTGGTGGTCGAGAGCGAGGAGAAAAATTACAACGATTTCCGCAAGCTCGGCTTCATGATCCTGTGGGCGGTGACCGTGTGCATCGCGTGCTTTTCGACGATGTACCAGCCTTTTGTGCGTCTGTGGGTCGGCACGAAGAATCTTCTTCCGAACAGCATGGTGATCCTCTTCGGCGTGTATTTCTTCCTCGTCGTGATCCAGCACCTGTCCACGTCCTACAAGGACGCCGCAGGCATCTGGCATGAGGACCGTTTCCGCCCGTTGATCGCGGGACTGGTGAACCTCGCCTGCAACATCGTGCTCGTGCGTTTCTGGGGACTCCCCGGCATCCTTCTTTCCACGATCATCAGTTACGCGCTGATCGCGGTGCCGTGGGTCATCCACAACCTGTTCCGCCTCGTCTTCAAGAGAAGCCCCGCGGACTATATCTTGTTGATCGTAAAAGGCTTCCTGCTCGCGGGTGTGATCGCGGCGATCTGCAACGGCATCTGCTATTTCATCCCGCTTCACGGGATACTGCAGTTGCTCGTGAACGCTGTTGTTGCTGTCGCGGTGAGCAACCTGATCCTTTTCCTTGTGTATCGGAGGACCGAGAGTTTCCGCCAGATGCTCAGTTATACAAAGCGTCTGATCCGGCGCAGATGAGAGAGACGGCGCGCCCCGCTTCCGTTGCGGTGGTGCTTCGGAATATTCAGTGAATAGTGATTGTTTCAGAGAAGGAGAATGCGTATGAAGATCTTATTTATCGGAGGTACCGGACGGTTGTCCAAGGATGTCGCGACATTGGCGGCGGACCGCGGCAACGAGGTGTACCTGCTCACGAGAGGATCGAAGAGCCGTGAGGCGTTTGTCGACCCGCGGTACCACATGCTCATCGGTGACATCCGTGACACCGAAAATGTGAAGAAAGTTACGGAAGGTCTGAAGTTTGACGTCATCATTGATTTCCTGACGTACAATCCCGAGCAGCTTAGAAACACGCTGTCGGCCATCGAGGGGAGATATCGTCAGTACATCTTCATCTCCACTGCCACCGTGTACAAGCGCACGGATTTTGACGCGAGGATCTCGGAAAATGAGACACTTGTCGGCAACGATGCGTGGAAATACGCGTACCAGAAATTCCTCTGCGAGGAGGAAGTGAAGAAGTATTTCGCGGGCCGGGAGGAGACTTACACGATCATCCGTCCGGGCGTAACCTACGGCAACACCCGCATTCCGTATCCGATCGTTCCTTCGGATACGCAGAAGGAGTACTCCCTCATTTTCCGGCTGAAGAACAACATGCCGGTTCCGGTGTTTGACAACGGGGAGACCGAGGTTACGGTCACGCACACGAGAGATTTCGCCAAGGGCGTTGTCGGTCTGATGGGCAACTCGAAGGCGTTCGGCGAGGCGTACCACATCACGACCGATAAGACGATCACCTGGGGCGAAGTCATCGCGGATCTCGAGACCATCATGAACGTGAAGGCGAACCGTCTGGACGTCACCCAGAAGGAGATCTACGAGGCAATCCCGTTCTACCGCGAGGTTCTGATCGGTGACAAGGGCAACCGGACGCGCTACGACAACAGCAAGATCTGCGAGGCCGTTCCGGGGCTTACGTTTGACACGGAGCTTCTTGACGGTCTGCGGGAGACGGTGCAGTTTTATGAGGAGCATCCGGAGCTGCAGCTCATCGACTATTACTGGATGGGATGCATCGACCGTCTGGCGGCGAAACATGTCAAGGTGACCAAGCCCGAGATCGCGAACAAGGCGGACCGCTCGGCGTACTTCCGCGGACGTCATAAACTCGTCGATACGATGAAGCGATCGCTTGCGAAAGTAAAGAGAAAACTGTTCGGAAAATGATGAGGTCCGAGGGAGAGACAGTATGCTTAAGAAGATTCGAAACAGAGTGAAGTCCGCGTGGGTGAACCTTCGCCACAGCGGAAAGATTTCCGGTGCGGGGAAAATCCTGCTCGGCGGCGATGACCGCCTGTTTCTTGATAAGACGGCAAAGTTGGAACTCGGCGGAAGACTGACGCTCAACGCCAACAGCATGGAGGGCAACGGCCGCTCGAGCATCCTTCGAATGGATGCGGGAAGCCGTCTTCATACCGCCGGAAATGTGCGTTTTATGTACGGCTCGGACGTGATCCTGTTCAGGGATTCCGTTTTGGAGATCGGCGCGGACTCGTTCGTGAACAGTGACTGCCGGATCCGCTGCCATTCGAAGATCACGATCGGTTCGGACTGCGCGATCTCACACGGATTTGTCGTGATGGATTCGGACGCGCATGAGCTGAACGGCACGGTACGCACGGAGCCGGTTACGATCGGCGACCATGTGTGGATCGGAACCGAGGTGAAGGTGCTGCCCGGAGTTACGATCGGGGACGGTGCCGTGGTTGCGGCGGGAGCCGTTGTCACCGGCGATGTTCCTGCGGGAGCCCTGGTAGGCGGCGTGCCTGCGCGCGTCATCAAGGAAGCCGTAACGTGGAAGAAATGATCCGCGAGAAAACGCGAGCGGTTTGGTAACAGGCTTGGTCCGGAGGCGAAGGATGAAAGAATTCTGGCTTGAGAAGAAGCAGTGCACGGGTTGCGGAGCATGCGCCGACGCATGCCCGAAGAAGGCGATCCGCATGGAGGCCGATGACTGCGGGTTTATCTACCCGGTGATCGGGGAGTCCTGCGTGGATTGCGGTCTGTGCGAGAAGACGTGTGCCGCGAGAGGCGGGCACGCGAAGCTTCACCGTGAGGAGCCGAATACGTATGCGGCATGGACGAAGCAGGCGGACATCCGGTACAACAGCACCTCGGGCGGCGTATTTTCCGAACTGGCGAACGTCGTGCTGGACCGCGGCGGAGTTGTCGCGGGAGCCAGATACCGCGAGGATAATATGGTGGAGCACACGATCGTCGCCGACCGCGACGGCCTTGCGAAGATCCGCCAGTCCAAATACATTCAGAGCGACCCGAACGGGATCTACGCGGATGTCAAAAAGGCGCTCGCTGACGGGAAGGAAGTGCTGTACTGCGGCGCTCCGTGCCAGGTGGCGGCGCTGTATGCGTACCTCGGAAGAGAGTATGACAATCTGACGACGGCGGATTTCATCTGCCGCGGAATGAACTCGCCCAAGGCGTACCGCGAATGGCTTTCGGAGATTGAGAAGAACGAGGGAAGCCGCGCGAAGCGCGTCTGGTTCAAATACAAGGACGGCGGCTGGAAGACATCGCCCCGCAGAACGAGGATCGACTTTGAGGACGGCCATCATGTTGTCTTTGAAGGCGCGAACAATCTCTTCATGCACGGGTATCTCACGTCCAACCTCTACATTCGTCCGAGCTGCGGAGACTGCCGGTTCAAGGGTGTGCCGCGCCAGGGAGACCTGACGCTCGCAGATTTCTGGAAGGTCGACCCGGCGCTGGACGACGACGGCGGAACCTCGATGGTCCTGGTCAATTCCGAAAAAGGCGACGCGCTCTTTGAGGAGGCGAAGGCGTCGCTAACGTGTTATCCGCGGGATTTCGCGGAGATCTTCGCCGGAAATGTGTGTTTCTCGCAGTCGGTCCGTGTTCCCGAGAAGAGCGAGGCGTTCCTGCGAACGCTGGGTACGCGCCCTTTCAGCGATGTGATCCGCGAGTACACGAAGGTTTCGTTCTTCCGCCGCGTGAAGCGAAAGATCGCGAAGATGCTCGGCAGAAAATAAGATGATCCGAAGCGACAGTCGAAAGGCTGTCGCTTTTTATGACTGCCGAAGGATCGTAAAATGAGGACATCTCGCCGTTTTGTGCATGAATTGCCGACATTTCGATGTGACAAAGACACGCAACGGGTGCGCGAAAAGCCGCGTATTGACTCGATTTTTCGACCTACCGTATAATGAAACCGTACCGATGCGTTTTTATGCGGGAGGTGTCAATATGGAGAGAAAGGTGAAACACATACGAAGCAGTATCACGGCGCTTCTGCTGGCGGTCCTTGCCGCGGGCGCCGTTTGGATGTCGCAGTATACCGCGCAGGCTTCGGCGGGCGGACGGTTCGGAACGGTCACCGTGAGGCGCGAGGCGGCCTCGGTGAGCATTACCGTGCAGCCGAAAAATGTTTCCGTGACGGTGGGTGGGACAGCTTCCTTCTCCGTGAAAGCGTCGGGGAACGGCAGCCTGACCTACCGCTGGCAGGCGAAGAATCCTTCCACCGGAAAATGGGTGAACTCCTCGTCGTCGAGCGCTTCCACAGGTAATCTGAAGATCACCGCACAGGCGGGACACAACAATTTCCGCTTCCGCTGTATCATCACGGACGCGAGAGGGGCACAGACCGTCTCGGAGGAGGCGGTGCTGACGATCGTGACGAAGGTCGTGACGCAGCCGAAGAGTGTTGCGGTGATGACCGGCGGCAAGGCTTCATTTTCCGTGAAGGCCACCGGCGCGGGTACGCTGAAGTATCAATGGCAGTCGCAAAAGCCCGGCGGAACGTGGAAAAACTCCGCTGCGGCGAGCGCGAAGACAGCGGACTTCAGCTTCACGGCGCAGGCTGCGCACGACGGGTATTCGTTCCGCTGTGTCATCACGGACGGAAACGGAAACACGACGGCAACAAATACGGTAAAACTCACGATCGGGCTTGCGACGCAGCCGAAGAGCACCACGGTTGTTGCCGGTACGACGGTGAAATTCTCGGTGTCCGCGATCGGCGCGGCACCGGTTTCCTATCAGTGGCAGGCACAGAGGCCCGGGGCTGGCACATGGGTGAATTCCATGTCGGCGAGCGCAAAGACGGCCAACCTGAGCATCAAGGCGCAGGCGGCTCACAACGGGTATAAATTCCGATGCGTGGTCACGGACGGCAAGGGCCGGCAGGTGATCTCCGATACAGCGAAACTCACCGTGAGAAGCTGGTCCGACGAGACCGAGTACGCGGACCTGATGATCGAAGAGTATCTGGAGAGCGCGGTCACAAGCGGCATGAGCGATCTCGACAGGATGCGCGCGATCGCGGCGTACCCTGCATCCTTCGATTACGATTACCGCTACCAGTCCTACGTCGACATGATCGTTCAGGGCGGCGGTGACTGCTGGGCGAGCTCCAATCTGATCATCCGCGAGTGCGAGATGCTCGGGATCGACGCGTGGATCCGCAACGGAAACAAGGACTCCGGTGCCGGCAGCGGACACCGGAACGTGATGGCGTATTACAACGGCAAATACTATGAGCTGGAGGCCGGCTACAACGGAACGGCGCCGAGGTCGTACTACGCGAAAGTCCGGGACAGCTTATTTTCCTACCGAAGACAGTCAAACGGGATCTCGGTCTACCAGTACGACGGAAAGGACTATCCGGATACGCTGGTCATCCCGGAGCAGATCGGCGGATTGACGGTCACTGCGGTCGAAAAATCCTTCCTCTACCGGTTTACCGGCTCGGAGATCGTGTTCCCGGACACCTGTGAATCCATCGGGGATTACGCGGTTACCGGAAGCACGAGCCTTTCGAAGGTGCATCTTCCGGCGGCGCTCTCGACCATCGGGCAGGGGGCGTTCGCGCAGGATGAGAATGTGACTCTCGAGATCGACTCGTCCAACGCGTATTTTTCGGTCCGGAACAACTGCCTGTACTCCAAGGACGGAAAGACGTTGTACGCGGCGCCGTCCGTCGGCGGAAAAGTTACGCTGCCGTCCACGCTGACGACGATCCGGCCGTACGCTTTTTACTATAATCCGAACGTCACGGAGATCGTGATCCCGTCCGCCGTGAGCTCGATCGGCGAGGGCGCGTTCGGCGATTGCACGGCACTTGCGAAGGTTACGTTTTCGGGAAGCAAGCTGACGGCGATCGAGGATTTTGTCTTCGCTGAGACACCGTACCTGGAGACGGTCACGCTGCCGCCCTCGGTGAAGACTCTCAGCCGTTATGCCTTCGCGCAGAGCGGACCGAAAAATGTCGTCCTCACGTCGACGCAGGCACCGGTCTGGTCGACGGATGACGATGAGACGCCGATGTGCCAGGGGATCAGTTTCTACGCGCCGGCCGGCGCAAAGGGCTATGAGAGCGGTGCGTGGGAGAACCTGGACGTCTCGTACGGACAGCCGTCGTCCTGAACCCGGAGTGCCGGATATGACCGGAAACACAAGGTTTGAGCCAGAAACACAGAGCCATAAGAAAAGCCCGCAGACGATTGATGATATGTACCCAGAATCCTGGACACATTATCTATGATCAACCGAAACACATGGATGCTTTCCTGTATCTTGCAGGGGGCATCCATTTTGTTTTCGCCTGGATCCGCTCGTTATTGTAGTAATCTATGTATTCTTTCAAAGAAGCTGCAAAGGCTTCGAAGGACGGAAAATCCTTCTCGCAGCCGTAATACATTTCATTCTTTAGCCGTCCGAAGAACGTCTCCATGATACAGTTATCATAACAGTTCCCTTTCCGGGACATCGACTGAATGATCCCGCGTTCTTTCAGTGCATACTGGTACGAAGCGTGCTGGTATTGCCAGCCCTGATCTGAATGAAAAACGAGTCCGTTGACATTCGGAAACCTCGCAAATGCTTGGTTCAGCATTCGCTGAATCTGTTCCAGATTCGGGCTCTGTGAGAGGTCATAGGATATGATCTCGTTTGTGTTCATGTCCAGGATGGGGGAGAGATAGCATTTCCCCCAAGAGAAGCTGAACTGTGATACATCTGTTGTCCACTTCTGCAGAGGAGCGTTTGCTGTGAAGTTTCTGTCAATGATATTATCTGCAACTTTCCCGACCGTTCCTGTATAGGAGTGGTACTTTTCTTTCGGTCGCTTCCCTAACAGATTCATCTGGTGCATCAATCGCTGAACTCGCTTATGATTTACAACGATCCCCTGGTGAACCAGTTCCTGATAAACGCGACGTACACCATACCGGCGTTTATGGTGCTCAAAGATCGCACGGATATCGACCATAAGGTGCTCATTCCTTAGGGTAACCTTATCCGTCTTACTGATCTCGAAATAATACGTGGATCTGGCCAGTCCCATCGCTTTTAACAAGTCTCTTAAGGAGTGTCCTTTTTCGCGGAGTTCTTGGACGATCGCTGCTTTTTCGCCTTGAGTCGCGCAGCTTCCTTTTCTTCTCTCAAGGCGATCTCTTTTTTTATCACTTCAATCTCGGCCCTCATGTATTCATTTTCAGCTCTTAATCGAACTAGTTCTTCATACTCGGATTCGTTAGGTTTGGGTGGTTTTCTCGTTCCTACTTTTTTCATGTTGGAGTTCCTCGATTTACGGCCTTTCTGTTTTGGTACAAGACCATTATAACCGAAATCCTTATAATTGCGAACCCACTGATAGAGTATTGTCGAACCAATACCTGCCTCGAGTGCTACAGCTCGAGTGCTTCGCCCCGCTAAAACCTTTGAAACCATCTCGAGTTTTTCTTCAGGTGTCCAGCTTTTCTTGAACCCGGTATGCTTAAGAACCTCTGGACCATTGCCTTCCTCGAGACGAACCCATCGGCGCACCATACCGCGAAAATTCTCGGGATCCTTAATCCCTTCCGGCGTCTCAGGCCATTGACCTTGCCAATACAGTTCAACACATCTTCTCTTAAACTCATAGCTATAGCGCATGAAAATACCCTCCTTACTGGTTGTCCAGTAAAGAGGGTACATATCATTGAACGTCTGCGGGCTTTTTTGATCATCTGTGAGAAATTCTTTTACTCTGCGGCCTTGAAGACTCTGCGCTTGCGAATGATCATGCAGATCGCGAAGAACAGGAAGCCGACAACGACGATCGGACCGCCGGTCAGGACGCATTTCTTGATGAAGCCGACGGAGACAAGCTTCTGTCTGTAGTACTTGGAATCCGTAACGGAAACCGTGGA
>JBGUPV010000068.1:0-44914 GCA_045130455.1 Lachnospiraceae bacterium
GACACTCGGTATTCACATTGATCAGTTGATGATCGTCGCTGCGATCATTCATTTGTTCGCTGTATCGTTTAAATATCTTTACGAACATTCAGTTGATCATCCGGACATTTGTAAACAAACGTTCCGATCTGATCGCTGTTCGCAGATTCTTTTTCCGTCGATTACCTTTATATCATCAATTGCCGTTTAACACGCGTAACCACCGTACATTGCCTGCAGATCCGTCGGATCGAACAAACCAAGTACACAATCACACATTCGTCTAAACAATCGCTTTACCGGAGGTATTTATGGCTTCCCGCACCGAATCGTATCATAAACAGATGAACACGAAAAATGAACTGAAGCTCCGCGAGCTGCGTGCTGCGTTGCCTTCCTTTTGCGACCGTTATTTCCGCGGAATCGAACCGACGACGGCTTCAAGGACCAGGATCGCCTACGCCACGGATCTCAAGCAGTTCTTTATCTTCGCTCAGAAGTACGTAACAGCATTTGCCGATCACAGCATCTACACTTCCGACGTCTCCTCTCTCGATGAAATAACGTGTTATGATATTGAGAATTATCTGGATTATCTCAAAGTATATACCAACGATGAAGGCGTCACATTTACCAACGATGAAAACGGTCTGAAACGTAAACTGTCAGCGGTTCGTTCGATGTACCGGTATTTCTATTTTCATCACGAGATCAAAACCAATCCGGCGATGCAGGTCGCGGTTCCGAAGATTCACGAGAAAGCAATCGTCCGTCTGGATCCGAATGAAACCGCGGAATTGCTCGACACCGTGGAGTACGGCATCGGCGGCTCCGACAATCAGCAGAAGTTTCATGAAAAGACTAAGGAGCGCGATCTTGCGCTCGTTACTCTCCTGCTCGGCACCGGGATCCGAATCTCCGAGTGCATCGGTCTGGATATAGGGGATGTTGATTTTGACAACGATCGCATCAAAGTCGTCCGAAAAGGCGGCAACGAAGCCTACGTTTATTTCGGCGACGAGGTGCGCGAAGCGCTACTGGAATATCTGGATAAGAGAGCCGGGATCACAGCCGTTTCCGGCCACGAGAATGCGCTTTTCCTTTCCAATCGATGCAGCCGCATGACCGTCCGCACCGCGGAGATCCTGGTTAAGAAATATGCACGCACCGCGGTGTCTCTCAAAAAGATCACACCGCACAAACTGCGAAGCACGTACGGCACACAGTTGTACCGTGAAACCGGCGATATTTATCTTGTGGCTGATGTACTCGGACACAAAGACGTTAATACGACAAGACGTCATTACGCCGCGATTGAGGAAGAACGCAGACGTATGGCCAAGGACAAGGTTCATCTCAGAAAAGACTGACCGCAAATCCCGAAGCGACATCATATGCCGGATTCAATGCCGGATTCAAATCAATACCGTAGCCGAAGTTTCAGCTTTCTGCCGGCTCCCGAGATTTCACTGAGATTGTTGATGAAATGCTTGAAGCACTCCGTGGCAGTCTCAAGTTCGTCCACAGTCAGTTCCGAATCACTGTAGGAAGCTTTCTCGACAAGCGAGATGTAATTGGCCGCTTCCTCCTCCTGAATTCCCAATGTACGCACGAAATACCGCAGCGCAATGTGATGATAAACATTGCGCTCTTTTGCAATGCCGCATTCTTTCAGGAGTTTCGTTACGATCAAATACTGGCGCGTCAGGCGTTCGTTTTTACGGTCAAAGTACAGACGATACATCCGAAGAAGACGAAGCGAATAAAACACGATCAGAGAGATCAGACCGCCGAAGATCAGGATCGCGATCAGCACCGGCATCAGACCGCGCAGCTGTTTCGTAAGATTGCCGATGGGCGATGTTCCGTCGCCGTCATCATCGTTGTTGAACAAGCCGCCGAAACGGGACCAGAAGCTTCCTTCTTCATCGGAAGGATCGATATCGGCGATCGTGAATTCCGCAGGAACCCAGCCGAAGCCGTCATAGTAGATCTCGACCCACGCATGCGCATAGATATCGGAGATCTCGACCTTCAATACACTGGCTTCCTCGCCTTCCTCCACAGTCGCGTTATATCCCTGATACCAATCCGCGACATTTTCCGACTCGACCTCCTCCATGACTGTCGCGTCCGAATAGCTGAGGTTGTAACCCTCGACATATCTTGCCGGGATCCCTTTGGCGCGAAGGAGCATCGCCGCAGCCGTCGCAAAATGAGCACAGAATCCCTTCTTCTGCTCCTTCAGGAAATACACGACGAAATCGCGCTTGTTCGGCGTGATGCCGGGACGCTGGGTATACAGGAAATTGTTTGCAAAATAATCATAGAGCTGAGACATGATCGTCTCGAGATCTTCTCCCGGAATGTACCGGTCGCAGATCTCCTCAAGATCGCCGCGGATACTCTGGGGAATATAGAGATAATTATCGTACACGAACTCCCGGTACGCTTCCTCAACCGGATTGTTGTAATTCTCGACAACCGAAAGCGGATTTTCATTTTTGAGAGCATCTTCAAATACGCTCTGCGAAGGATAATACCAGAGCGTGATCTCATTGCCGAAATTATAGAAGTTGCGGGCAACACGAAGATAATCCGCCCACACCAGAACGGAGGAACTTCCGGCCGGGTTGAGCGTGTTCAGATCGACATCCGTATAATACGGCAGATAATAAAACCCGCGGTCGGCACCGACATTGCGGATCGTCATCTTTGCCAACGAGGATTTTTCGTTGCCGTTCTCATAGAGGTACTTGAGAAGGTCCGTCTCCTTGTTGACCAGCATAAGCGAATCCGGGAACGTCATGCGCAGCGAACGGACACTTTTATCCGAAAGCGGATTCCATTGGTTGTTCTCGTACACATCGCCGACAAATGCGCGAAGGTAAATACCGTCGTAGTTGTCCGGCACATGCTCGATCACAAGGTCGGTCTGCATATCAAAACCGACTTCGCGAATACCGCCCAGACGACCGTTGCTCATACCGCCGGTGCTCGCGTACTGGTTGAAGAACGCCAGCAGACCCGACATGGCAAACTGTTTCACCACGGAGTCCGTGCCGTCCTTCCAGGAGCTGATATTGCTGCGCATATAGCGGGGCGTCATATTCACGAAAAGCGCTCCGATCAGCATCATGGACAAAAGGAAAATGCCCGCCGTCGCAAACATATGCTTCATGGTGAGCGTAAACCGCGACGCCTTGCGGTAGATCACATTCCCCTTCATCACGACATTCGGAGCATTGCCTTTCACCGGAGTCGCGAATCGCCCGCTCTTTCGGATGATAAACACGCCGAAGAAACCGAGGGCGATCATGAAGAAATAGAAATAGTTGATCTCATCGTCGAGATATACGCAGATCTGTACGATCGGATACAACAAGAGGAACGTAAGGAACGGGCTCATGTATCCGGACACGGCGGAGTTGAAGAAGCAGGCTTCGAGTATCGCGATCAGTATCAGACAACAGGTGATGGTAAGTCTTCGGTTCGTGACAAACTCGGTGTACTCACGGACACCTTTCAGGTTCAATTTGTCGTCGATCACTCCAAGGAGCAGATTGAGGATCGCGTTGATGCCGCTGTTCGCATACCAATACAAAAGATAGGACAGACCGCACACCACGACAAAAACAAGGATATAGCCGAGATTGAAGGTCAGCTGATTATAGTATAAAAGCGCCAGCGCCATCGACGCGATCAGCGTCGCGGCAAACACGGCGAACTTGATGCACGGCAGAGAAAGACTCGAGATGAAAAGTCCGAGCGAACCGTAGACACACAGGAAAATGATGATGCCCTTGATAATACTGTTCTGCAGGCGTTCTCTCGGGGAAAGCGTGGTGTACGTGAGGTCCATGGAGACACCGTAGCGCGCGCTGTATAAACCGGCAAAATCCGTAAGACGCCGTTCTTTCTTGGAAATCTTCATGGCTCCTCCTCTCTCCCGTATTCGTATCATCCGCAGTCAACGCAGACATCGGTTACAGGGAATACAACCTCGCGAGATTGTTATGATTGTACAGCTGTCTTGCCTCTTCCTTGCGGGCAAATGGCTGGGACGTCAGAAGAAGCACCTGCTTCACCGACTCCTTGCCGTCAAGGTACGAAAGGATCAGCGAACTGCCGCGCGGCTTCGGTTTTTCATAGTACATTGAGATCACACAGTCGCGCACATGCTCGATATCGTTAATATGATATTTGACGACGTCCGTGCCGCTCTCATTCAGCAGGCAGTAGGAAAAAGCGATCCCGTTCCTGCAGAGAAGAAGTCCGATGCTGTACATCACATCAAAGTACGCGTCAAGCTGCTTGCTGTCGCCGAAATCATGACAGAGATAAATGTCAAAAGTCTCCCCGGTGATGTCCGAGAATTCCTTAACCATGATGCTCTGCTGCTTGGCACTCAGCTTCCAGTGGATCTGCTGCGGTCGGTCGCCGTCCCGATAATCACGGATCTCAAAGATTTCCGAAGGATCGTTGCCTTTGGCATTCTTCTCGAACACTTCATCCTCGCTGCTCCCGCCTCCGAAATCCTGCATCGGATCGCCGAGGTTGATCTCCACAGGAAGGACAACCGTGTCCGATTCACTTCCCGCGGGAAGTTTCTTTGAGACAAATCCCATGAGATCCCAAACCGTGACCTCCAGAAGTCTGATCTTAAAATAGCCGCAGTTCATCAACCGGACCGGGATCGGATAATCAAGTGTCTCCTTCGGTCCGACATACAATTCCAAAACATGTTCGATTTCGTTGGGATTCAATTCGTTGGAAAGAATAAACCGCAGATATGCCTTCGGCTGCGGAAGAAACGATTGATTCTGCGCATGAAGGATCACCGCATTGTCATCGCCTCTCGCAGTGATGCCCTGACGAAGGGAAACGCCGAATGAAAACCTGCGGTAAGTCAAAAGGAAAAGAGCGACCGAGATGATCGGAACCAGAACGGACAGGATCAGGCAAAGAAGGATTGCCGGATGATTGTTGTAAAAATACAGCAAAACCATAAGCGCGAGAAACAGCGCGTATCGGATGTAAGCAAATACCCTCTTCATAGCAGCTCCAAACAAAGCAGAATTATCAGATCTTCGGAACGTGGATCTCATCCATGATCTTGCCGATCACGAATTCGAAATCAATACTCTTCGCCTTGGCCTTGGAACTGAGCACGATACGATGACCCATAACGCAATTGAGATTGCGGACAACATCCTCAGCCGTCACGAAATTGCGCCCGTGCATATACGCGTGCGCTTTCGCCATACGAAGCAGCGCCTTGGATCCGCGCGGGCTGAGGCCGAGCTGAACATTCTCGGAGTTGCGGGTCGCCTCGGAAAGATTGACGATCATCTCGAGGATCGCCTCGTCCACAAAGACCGAACGAACGGCCTCCTGAAGTTCGATGAATTGATCACCGTTGATCACAGCTTCGATCGGCTCGTTGGCCGTTTCCGTCCGAAGGATCTCGACGGACGAAGCATGATCCGGATATCCCATGGAGAGACGGACCATAAAGCGGTCCATCTGCGACTCCGGAAGTCTTTGGGTGCCGGCGGAACCGAAAGGGTTCTGTGTTGCGATCACGAGGAACGGTTTCGGAATGTAATGCGTCACACCGTCGACCGTCACCTTGCCTTCCTCCATGATCTCAAGGAGTGCGGACTGCGTCTTCGGGGACGTTCTGTTGATCTCATCCGCAAGAAGCAGGTTGCACATGGCGGAACCGTCATGGAACTCAAACTGCTGCGTATGTGCATTGTACATATTGAATCCGGTGATATCACTCGGAAGAACGTCGGGAGTAAACTGTACACGCTTGTAGGAAAGCGACATGGCTTCGGAGATTGAGACCGCAAGCGTGGTCTTACCGACGCCGGGAATATCCTCCAGAAGAATGTGACCGCCGGCCAACATGGCGCATAACACCTGGTTGATCACTTCATCTTTTCCCTTGATATTCTTTTTAATCTCATTACCGATCTTCTGAATCTGTAAATTCACGATGCGATCCTCCGAAATATGGTATTATCATCATACCACAAAAGCGACAAAGTAACCACTTTTTTCGTAGATAATTAACTATTTTCCTTCGCCTGTATGGGATTGTCGCAGGGACCGTGCTATAATGACAAACAGAATGACAGGAACCAAAGGAAACGGAGCATCAAACGATGAAAATGCAGAGACTTCTCAGTCTGGTCAGAAAAGCCGTAGATGATTATCACATGATCAAGCGTGACGACACGATCGCAGTCGGGATCTCCGGCGGCAAGGACAGTCTGACGCTTCTTCGCGCAATGACCGAACTGCAGCGCTTCTATCCCGTCCCTTTTCAGATCAAAGCGATCGCAGTGGATCTCGGATTCCCCGGAACAGATTACAGTTCGATCGCTTCCTATTGCGAGTCCAGCGGAGCGGAACTTCAGATCGTACACACGGAGATCGCAAAGATCGTCTTCGAGATCCGCGAGGAAGGCAATCCCTGCAGTCTCTGCGCAAAGCTCCGCAAAGGCGCGCTCAACAACGCCGCAAAGGAACTCGGATGCAACAAGGTCGCGTATGCACATCACAAAGACGATGTGATCGAAACCATGATGATGTCGCTCATCTACGAAGGACGGTTTCATACCTTTGAGCCGGTTACGGAGCTGGACCACAGCGGTCTGACAATGATCCGGCCGATGATCTACGTAAACGAATGCGACGTGATCGGATTCATTCACAAGAATCCGGTCCCTGTCCTGAAGAACCCCTGCCCGGCGGACGGCAATACCCGCAGGGAAGAGATCAAGAACCTGATCAAGGAGATAAACAAAAACGCTCCCGGTGTTCGGGAGCGCCTCTTTCACGCGATTCAATCCGGCATTGATCCGGAATGGAATATCGAAAGTCTTAAGAATTAACCGTTACTCTTCCGTCGATTCCGCATAGTACGGAACCAGCAATGTGAATCCGTACAGGATGCGATCACTCTTCAGATCGTTCGTCTTGCGGATCTCACTCACGTACTCTTTCATACTTCCGCATTCCGGCGTATAAAACTGCTCCGCAATGCTCCAAATGCTGTCACCCTTCTCCACGTACACAGAAGTCAGTTGCTTCGTACGGTCCGTGCGGCCGTTCGCCTTTTTCGAGATAACGGCGACCGCGATGATCAGGATCAGTACCAGTCCGGCGATCAGACTCGCCGTCATCCTGATCCTGCGGCGGATCACTGCAGCTCTTCTGGCGCGAAGTTTCGCAACTCTCAGACTGTCGCTCAGGTTCATCGTTGTCTTTCTTTCCGTTCTCATATTATCACTCTCGTTTCTTATGATCTTGATCACCGAAGTCCCTTCACTGAAAGGACCGACGCGGAATCATCGTCCGCTCTCAACACCCTCAAACACATCCGAACCAGTTCGTTGCCGAACGTTTGTTCGTTGTATTGATTATACGAACAGGTGTTCGAATTGTCAATATCGTAAAAGTGCACAATATTCGAACGTTTGTTCTGTTAAATTTTTGGTTACTTTTCAAGCTGATTTTTCGAACAAATGTTTTGATTTCGACAGACAAATGTGCTATAGTTTATATAGAGTTTTACAGCAATTCCCCTTGTTTCTCACAGATCGACTGCGATCGGAAAGGATTTCGTATGCCCGGTAAGATTACGAAAAAACAACAGGAAATACTCGAGTTTATCAAGGCGCAGATCCTTGCAAAAGGCTATCCGCCGTCGGTTCGCGATATCTGCACTGCCGTTGACCTCCGTTCGACTTCGTCCGTACACTCTCATCTCGAGACACTCGAACAGAACGGCTATATCCGCAGGGACCCCGCGAAACCGCGCTGCATCGAGATCGTCGATGACTCGTTCCGTCTCACCGAGCGCGAGATGGTGAACGTTCCGATGATCGGAACCGTGGCTGCCGGCCAGCCGTTGCTTGCCGAGGAATCCATCGTCGACTATTTTCCGATCCCGGCCGAGTACATGCCGAATGCCGAGACGTTCTTTCTGAATGTCAAGGGTGAAAGCATGATCAACATCGGCATCTACGACGGCGACCGTATTCTCGTGCGCAAACAGAACACCGCGAACAACGGCGATATCGTCGTTGCACTGATCGACGATTCCGCTACGGTCAAGACGTTCTATAAGGAGCACGGTCACATTCGTCTTCAGCCGGAAAATGATACCATGGACCCGATCATCGTGCCCGATTGCACGATCCTCGGCGTTGTCATCGGACTGTTCCGCTTCTATCGCTGATGCTTCTTTTCGAACATTTTTAACTGAAAAAAAACAAACTTGGGGATCCCCTTACCGGGAATCCCCAAGTTTTTTCTATTCCAAGAAGACGGTCTGTTTTTCCGTCCTGTCCGAACGATGTTGTTTCCGAAAGATCATGACCCGGACACAATCGGATCGGCTCATATATGCCTTATTTTACCGTTACAAGAGCACCTCTGGATACGGTCTGGTTCCCGTTGCTGTCCGTAAGAACACAGCGGAATTTCTTACCGTTGTGGCCCTTCTGCGCCGTGAACGTGAAGTTCGCGGTCTTTGCACTCGGAGCGGAGGAATTCTTCCAGGTCTCCTTTGCGGTGTCCCAAACCTGCCACTGATACGTGAGCGTTCCCGCACTCTGTGCAGTGATCGACAGACTTACTGTCCCGCCGACAGTTACCGTGACATCCTTCGGCTGCGTAACGATGCCGGGTCTGACTTTAAGGAGAACTTCCGCAGAGGTTACCGTGTTGCCGTTACCGTCCGTAACCACACAGCGGAACTTAAAGCCCTGGTGCGCGGCCTGTGCCGTCATGCTGTATGTCGCCGTCTTTGCGCTCGCAGAAGACGAGTTCGTCCACTTCTGCGTGCTCGGACTGTAGAACTGCCATTGATACTTCAGCGTTCCGCAACCCTTCGCCGTTACGCTGAACTCTGCGGTTCCTCCGACCGGCACTGTAAGCGCCTTCGGCTGCGCCGTGATCTTAGGGATCACCGTCAGTGTGACTCCCTGTGAATATGTCTTATTGCCGTTGCCGTCCGTAACAACACAGCGGAATTTCATGCCGTTGTGACCGACCTGCGTCGTAAATCCGAAAGCCGCCGTCTTGGCCGAAGCCGCACCGGAATTCTTCCATGCCGAATTGGCGCTGTCCCAAACTTGCCACTGATACGTCAATGTTCCGCATCCCTTGGCACCGATGGTAAAATCAACCCTGTCTCCGAGTTCAACCTTCTGACTTGTCGGCTGCGAAGTAAGTCCCGGCCGGACCGTAAGAACCACCGCGTCAGATGTTAAAGAGCCGCCGGAAACGTCCGTGACGATGCAGCGGAACTTGAAGCCCTGATGAGCCGTCTGCGCCGTCATGCTGAAGGTTTCCGTCTTCGCGGTCGCAGAAGTCGAACTCGTCCATTTCTGCGTATTCGGGTTATAGAACTGCCACTGGTACGTGATCGTTCCGGTTCCCTTCGCGGCTACGGAAAATTCTGCCGTTCCGCCGACAGGAACCGTCTTGGCAACTGGCTGCGTTGTGATCGCAAGGGGCACCGCTTCGAAACATCCGACTTCATTACTGATCTTCTGCGTACCATTTCCGTCCGTGATCACACAACGGACTTTCATATCCAGATGACCTTCCTGAACGACAATTGCGAACATATCCGTCTTGGCAGAAGCCGCCCCGGAGTTGACCCAATTTGTCCGCCCCTTCAGAAGCACCTGCCACTGGTAACTCACGCCGCCGCTACCGACTGCTTCCGCATGGAATGTCGCCGTGCTTCCGACCGCACCGATATAGTCCTGCGGCTGCGTCTTGATGTACGGTGAGCTTGCCGTTTTACAGACAACCGTGTCGCTGACCTTGCGGTTGCCGTTGCCGTCCGTGATCACACAACGAACTTTCATATTGTTATGACCGCTCTGCAGAGTCAGTGCAAAATTCGCCGTCTTCGCGGAAGCCGCCCCGGAGTTGACCCACTCCGTACGACCGTCCAAAAGCACCTGCCACTGATACGAGATCGGTGCTGTTCCCGACGCTTTCACCCGGAACGTGATGACATTGCCGACAACCGAGGTGATATCCTCGGGCTGCGATGTGATCTTCAGCGAGCTGACACTGTAAGGATCGATGTCATACAGATATGTGTTGGTACCGTCGCAGACATACCATGCGACCGTGCCGTCCGCAAGCAGGATCGGCTGGCAATCCGACAGCGGCAGCGACTCGCGAACAATATCTCCGACCGGCTTTCCGGTTGCATCGAGATACGTAAACGCCGTTCTCTTATCGCCTCCGGAAACCGGAGTCTCCTCCCACATAAGGAGGAACTGATTGTTGTTCAGTTTTACAAGCTGCGGAGTACCGCAAGTGTAGCCGTTCGCGTCCATGTACTGCGTCACCGGGAATATCTCCGCCGTCCCGCCGACATGGCCCCAGGAACCGACCATAATGTTGCGGACCGCGCTGCCGTCCGAGATCTCATGGTTATATACGACAAATGCATGCGTAGCGGAAACGCCGAGACCGCCGAGGGAAGCTCCCGTGTAGTTGGCTCCCGTGGAACCGTTAAAGCCGCCGAACGTCGCATAGCCTGCGACCTTGCCGGAAACCGTTCCTCCGCTGGCCACACGCGTGATCACCATGCCTCTGGGGTATGCGTCACCATGGTTTGCGCGGTATACATAGCCGTTGCTGACGACCACAAACTCGTTGAAGGAATGACTTACGTACCCGTAGCTGACGTTCATGACACTCGAGTAAATGTCGACGAGCGACATATCCGATTCCTTCACGGTAAATGTCATGTTCGACTCATGATTGAGTCCGTCGTCAGACTTGTACATTGTGTGGCATGTATGTACGTAAAGGATGCCGCCGGCTTCCGTCATGCGGAGCGACCCGGCCGATACAGGAGTTATCGTGTTGTTGCCGTAGATCGAGCAGGCGGACAATCTCTTCCAAGCCTTACTGTATTTGATCACACGGATGATCTCACGATCCTCAAGCTCATCCGGATTGTTCTGACAACACACAACGTACCATGCATTGCTTCCCGCGTAAAAACCGCAGATCCGGTTCAGCTCGCCCGTGATCGTAACATTCGTGCCGTTCTTCTTTCCGGTCGTGTCAAAATACTCCGCGAGCAGCGTGTTGCCGTCGATATTGCAGATCATCAGATTGCCGTCGGTAAGCTGCGTCAGATAGGAAGTCACGATCGAACCGTAGGTGCTGTAATTATTCTTGCTCTTGTTGGATTTCTTCGACGTCGTCGTGATCTTCGTCGAACGTTTCATCCCTTCCGCGGTCTCGCTCTTATCCTTAACCGTGACCGTCGCACTGCAGGTCAGTCTGCCGTCCTTGGTCGTCACCGTAAGAACCGCGGTCCCCGGCGCCCATGCGCTTCCGACACCCTCGGAGGAAACCGAAAGAACCGACGGATCGGAGGATTCGATCGTGTACGGTACCTGGACTCCGCCGTCAAATTTGACCGTATATTTTGCGGAACCGCCGACTGTCAGCGTCTTGCTTCCCTGAAGTGAGATCGATGTCGACACGTTCATGCTGACCGTCTCAACCTTCCAGGTCGTGTCATTTTTCTCAAGGAGGACCAGTTTGTTTCCGACTCTCATGATCTTGTAAACATCGGCAGCGGCATTGACCACGCCGACATTTTCCGAAGTCTCAAGATCGTAACAAGTGATCGTTCTCGCATCCGAGAGAACCAGCAACGCGTCTTTGCCCTCGATCGGGATCACAACCGCGCGGGAACCGACCGAAGCCACATCGGTATTATTCTCATACTCCGATGCGCGGGAACCTACGGCAAGGACCACAGCCTTGTCATTGTCCACATTCACGCCGCTCACGGAGACGCCGCTGTCCAACAGGGAGATCGTCGTCGAGCTCTCGCCTACCGCCGCGGGATCGATGTAACGGGAATCCAGAATGAAAAGACTCTCCGAGGAAAATGTGGAGAGATCGGCGATGTA
The DNA here is from genome assembly GCA_045130455.1 of Lachnospiraceae bacterium. GTDB lineage: Bacteria > Bacillota > Clostridia > Lachnospirales > Lachnospiraceae > ISDg. The sequence continues at coordinate 11,961 of JBGUPV010000068.1, forward strand.
TCTGCAGTCATCCCCGAGCCACTCCGCACAACCGTAATGCTTGTAGAAATAATCCTGGTACTGGATCGTGATGTAATGATTTTCCGCCGGAATGACGATTGTGCCGTCGGACTTCCATCTCGCTACGTTTAGGCACGACATATCGTGATCGTACCCCCAGTAAACCCAGTTGCACTTGCCCTGATAATAAATATTGTGGTTCACTTCATCAACGCCGATGATATCAAGAACGGTAAGACTCTCGGTTGTCGCTGCTAACTTTTTGCCGTCCGCACCGAAGACATAAAGGATATTGCTGGACCCAGCGTAGAGATACACTCTTCCGGTCTGATCCACCGCGACGCTCCTGCCGAGTCCGCCGTCCAGATGAACCGTCGTATGCACCGACTGCGTTCCGCTCAGAAGATTGATCTTATAGATCGGGCAGTCGCTTCCGCCGTTATAAAAAGTGTTCGTCTTTTCGATGTAATACAACGTATCATTTCTGTAGTAAAAATCCAGTCCGTAGGAAGATGCGATCGTATACTTCGTCGTGACCGCGTTTGTACTGAGATCATACCGCTTTACCGAGTATGTGTACTGATAATCGACGTAATCCCGCGTGACAAAATAGAAACAGTTCGACTGTCCCCCGGGATAAATGCAGTTTTCAAAGATCTCGCCCTCGAAGCCGGAGCCTGCGGCACCGTCCGCACGCACCTTCCCCGCGGCGAGAAAACTCAAGAAGAGTATAGTCATGATCAGCATGACACTTCGGATTCTTTTCATCGTATGTCCTCCTTCCGGATGCTGGTCGTACAATTCCGTATCTATTTATAAATTATACCATAAAGCAGTTGGAAAATGCAGTGCGATGTGTCATTTCACATCGGTTCCGACGGGAATTTTACGGAAAATACGACATATTATCTCATTTTCCGAAGTGCCTTTCCATCATACAACAAAAATGTTTGCAAACAAAAAAGAAACGCCGGCGAAACAGCGTTTCTCATTGTCTTTTACTCTTCGATATGCCGGAGCGTGACCGTCACGATCTCCGGAAAATTGTTGATGCGCAACGGCAGTATACTGTTGCCGAGTCCCCTGCTGATCACCATGGTCGAACCGTCCTTCTCATGCACTCCTTCGTACAGTTCCGGAAAGAATTCCATGTCCGGCGAGATTAGGCCTCCCTTACCGGGTATGATGATCTGTCCTCCGTGCACATGTCCGGTCAGGATCAGATCCGCGCCGGCCTTTCGATAGCGTTCAAAATACGCGGGCTCATGGGCAAGAAGGATCTGCAGCGGTTTTTCCGAGTTCTGTAAAACGGTTGCTTTCGATGTATCCTCAGCGGAATTGTTCGAACGATCCGAAACGGTTCCGTCAGCGTCCGGTACCGGCAGCGCAAGGTCAAGTCCCGTCAGTGACGCATCCGCAAGACCGCTCAGGACGACACCGCCGATGACGACTGCCCTGTCGTCCAGAAAAGTCACTCCGCAAGCTTCGACATCCGAAAGGAACTCTGAAAACTCTGCGGCATCGAGCCATGTCTCATGGTTGCCCGTGATGTAATACACCGGCGCGATCCTGGCAGCACCCTCAAAAAAGTCCTTCGCGTAACCGTAGTTCGTGTGATACGAATCCACAACATCACCGGTCACCACGATGATATCGGGCTTGATCTCCCGTATCTTTGCCAGAAGTCGCTTCTGGCCGCTCCCGAAGCGCTGGTTGTGAAGGTCGGAGATCTGAACGATCCTGAAACCGTCCATATCTGCAGGCACTTTCGCGCTTCTGTACTCATAATCGGTGACCGTGAGATGCAGATTGAGAAACAGGCACAACGCGATCAGCAAAAGATACACGACACATGACACCGAAACGGTCACGATAAATCGTCTCTTACGGATCTTATGCCGGAAAATGAGCATTCCGAGGCCCGCGCCGAACACACCGCCGATCACGGCAAAAAACAGAAGACGCCGCTCCGGAACGCGCCGTTTGCCTTTCACTGCGAGGTATTTGTCCACGCCGTAAAACGCAAAAGCAACGACGTTGCAGAGCAACATGTAGTAAACCAGCAACATGGCCGTCACCTCGCGTTATTCGGTCTTGGCGTCTCCCCAGCTCTCGGTATCCACGGTCACGCCGTCTCTCCAGACGCGCTCAAGATCGTAGAAAAGACGGTCCTGCGAGGAAAATACATGAACCACAATATCGCCGTAATCCATCAGGATCCAGCCGCTGTTGCGGGCACCCTCGATGCGCTTCGGCTCAAGCTCATAATTCTCGTAGATCTTGCGCTGAACCTCGTCAACCATCGCCTCGACCTGGGACGCATTATTACCGTCCGCGATCACAAAATAATCTGCGATCGTCGATACTTTGTCGATCGCGATCACCTTTACATCAAAGCCTTTCTTTTCTTCCAACGCAAGAAACGCAGTCTTGGCGATATCCTTGGAAGTATAAGTATTCATAACGGCCTCCTTGTAAATAATTTGTTATTATTAATCAAAATGTATAACTAAGCATATCAAAATGCAGGCATTTTCAGCCTGTATTTAAAGTCCGACCCTGTTTTTCAGAGCTTCTCTCACGCTGTACGACTTGTCGCAGATGGAAAAACCGACATGCTGCAGGAAACGGATCGTCGCGTCCGCCACGCGATATGCTGCCTCATGGAGATCCTCAAGCGCGAGTTTGCGAAGTTCAACCATCGGGATCGCGATGGGCTCGTGCGTGCGGAACGGTTCAATATAATCCGCGACATAGACAGCGGTGCTGACATCGTCCATCGACTCATCGCCGAGGCAATGTTCATCGATAGCCGCGAGGATCACGGGATCCTCAACACCGTACTCCGAAGCCGCGATATACGCTCCGATATTTGCGTGCAGAACATCCGGACACTTGGCCTCATCCTGCGTGTAAGAAACGCCGTGAGCATCGCAGAACGCCACATTTTCCGAATCACGCATATACTTGGCGCAGTCGTGCAAAAGTCCCGCGATATACGCCTGCTGCACCTCATCGTAGAAACCATCTTCCTTCGGCGCTCTTCCGCTTCTTGTGAGATGCTCAAACAAAATGTTGGCTGCCGTCACGGCAACGCCTTCGCAGTGCGAAAGACGATGTGCGGAAAGAACTCCGGCAAGTCGCTCACGGACTTCGCTGCAATACTCGACCGTCGACTCACGAAGGATCGTCGGCCGCCCGGTGTAAACACCGAAACGAACGGCGTAATCAAGCGCCGCCGGCGCGATCTGCCCGGTACTCTCACCGCTCCGGAGGCACTCGCGAAGCTTCGTTGAAGAGACATCATTGTAGGTATGCCGGATCACGGAAAATGCGTTGTTATACTGCGCATTACGCTCCGCGAGAAGCGCACGATACGACCCCTCGTCATCGCTCCGGATCGCCACCAGGATCTTCGCCATTCCGGCAATCTTCTCCGGGTGATACCACTGCGGGAACTGCTCCAGCGAGTCCTCTCCCATGATGTAATGCCACTCCGTGCCCGGATGCTCCTGTTCGAGCTGCGTCAGCGTTTCGTACGTATACGATACGCCCGGGCGAGCAAACTCCGACAGATCGACACGAAGCATCTTCTCGTCGAGGAGAGAGAGTTCCGTCATCGCGACGCGGTGAAGATCCGCGGTGATCCCGAGGCTCTGTTTGTGCGGCGGAATGCGCGCAGGCATGACAAGTACGAAATCAAATCCGTACTGTGCCGCCGCTTCCTTCGCGATCGCGATGTGACCTTCGTGGATCGGATCAAAAGTTCCGCCGAAGATTCCGACTTTCATTTACGCCTCCCGCGTCCGCCGTCATTTCGGCAGAACGATCAGTTTTTTCTTCGATTCTTTGTACAGAACGATCTTCTTGCCGATCACCTGCACAACTTCCGCGCCGGTTCTCTCCGAGAGAAGCTGTGAAAGCTCCTTCGGATCGTCGTCGCAATTGTTGAGAACCGAGATCTTGATCAGTTCTCTCGCCTCCAACGCCTCGCGGATCCCTTCGCAGAATTCCGGCGTGATGCTCGATTTGCCGACCCGGAAGATCGGGTCGATATTCATAGCGAGTCCCTTGAGAAACGCTCTTTGTTTACTGGTCATAACCGCTCCTGGTCTTATTTGTAATAATCAAACTGCAGTCCGTACATGCGGACCGTGTCGCCGTCCTGAATGCCGAGGGCTTCCAGCTCGTCCAGGATCCCGTTCGTCTTCAGGAAATTCTGGAAGAACTCGAATCCCTTCTCGGAATCGAGGTTTGTGTAACCGAGCATACGCTCGATGCGCGGACCTTCCACGACAAATACGGAATCATCGGTATCGTACGTGACCGTATACGGCTCCTCGTAGGAACCGGCCGTCTCCGGAAAATACTCCTGCTCAAAGCGGATCGGCTCCGTCTTGTCCTCCTGCAGCATCTGATACGCAGCATAGAGGATCTCACGAACGCCCTGACCGCTGACTGCCGACATCGGCATCACGCGAATGTCCGGCATCTCTTCGGCGAGACCGTCGCGGATCAGATTGAGCGCGATCTCCTGCTCCTCCTCGTCAAAGAGGTCCATCTTGTTGGCCGCGATGATCTGTGGCTTGGACGCCAGAACCTCGCTGTACTGCGCGAGTTCACGGTTGATCAGGCGGATGTCTTCCACCGGATCACGTCCCTCCGTGGAGGCCGCATCCACAACGTGGATGATCACCTTGCAGCGCTCGACATGCTTCAGGAACTCGTGGCCGAGTCCGACGCCCTCCGAGGCGCCCTCGATCAGTCCCGGGATATCGGCGATCACAAAGCCGTCCGTGCCCTCGAGCGCGACAACACCGAGGTTCGGATGAAGTGTCGTAAAATGATAGTTCGCGATCTTCGGCTTAGCGTTCGAAACTCTCGACAAAAACGTCGATTTGCCGACATTCGGAAAGCCGACAAGACCCACGTCCGCGATCACCTTGAGTTCCAGGATCACGCTCAGTTCCTTGCCCTTCTGACCGGGCTGCGCATACTTCGGAACCTGCATCGTCGGCGTCGCATAGTGCATATTGCCCTTTCCGCCGCGCCCGCCGTGCAAAATGACGGCTCTGCGGTTCTCATGCGACATATCGGCGATCACGCGCCCGGACTCCGCCTCACGGATCACGGTTCCCTCAGGAACTTTGATGATGCAGTCCTCGCCGTCGGCGCCGTGGCAGCAATTATTGCCGCCGCACTCGCCGTTTCCGGCGAAATATTTTCTCTTAAAGCGGAATTCGTTGAGGGTGTTCATTCCCTCGTCGACCTCGAAGATCAGGTCTCCGCCGCGCCCGCCGTCACCGCCGTTCGGGCCGCCCGCCGCGACAAACATTTCCCGGCGAAAGCCCACATGGCCGTCGCCGCCGTCGCCGGAGCGGATGGTGATGGTTGCTGTATCCGCAAACATTTGCGCATTCCTCCCTTTTGATACAAAGAGCCCCGTTCCGACATATGTCAAAACGGGGCCCGAATGCCTTAATCGGATTATTCCGCTACAGGATAAACGCTTGCCTGCTTCTTTCCGCCGGCCTTCGTCTCAAAACGAAGCGTGCCGTCAACAAGAGCAAACAACGTATCATCGCCGCCGCGTCCCACGTTAACGCCGGGATGAATCTTCGTTCCGCGCTGACGGAACAGAATATTGCCGGCCTTTACAAACTGACCGTCGGCTCTCTTAGCGCCAAGACGCTTGGATTCGGAATCTCTGCCGTTCTTGGTGGAACCAACACCCTTTTTGTGGGCGAACAACTGAAGGTTCATTCTTAACATGACCGTTACCTCCTAAATACTATAAGCTTTTAACCGTAACCTTGACATACTGCGGATACTCTTCCGCAATATTCACGACTCCCAACTGCAGTGACTGCAGAAGGAGCTCGCCTTCGGGACTGGCAGGTTGTTTCAGTCTGCAGCTCACGAAACCGTCCCGTTCTTTCACATCCGCATCATCCTTCGACAACTTCTCAAGGGAGTTGACACAGTTGATGGTCAGTGCCGAGACCGCCGCGCACACGATGTCCTCGCCTTCTTCGGCGTAACCCGCGTGACCGCTGCAGCGAAAACCGCAAAGCCGGTCCTCAGTTTTCAACATCTCGATCCGAATCATGGATTGCCCTCCTGACGGAGCGGTATTACATGTTGATGGAATCGATCTTTACCTGCGTAAACGGCTGTCTGTGACCGTTCTTCTTGTGATAACCGCTCTTTCTCTTGTAACGGTATACGATCACCTTCTTAGCCTTTCCCTCGCCGAGAACGGTTGCGGAAACGGTCGCGCCGGACACTACGGGCGTACCGACGATAAGATCACCGTTGTTTACGGCAAGAACCTGGTCGAACACGTAGTTCTCACCTTCCGCTGCGCCAAGTTTTTCCACTCTAATGATATCGCCTTCCGCTACCTTGTACTGTTTTCCGCCGGTTGCAATAATCGCGTACATACAGGGTACCTCCTATTATCATTACTCGCCAACTGCGGTGACGCTCCGGTAAATGGGCGTACTTCGAGACCTCGTTGTGCGGCATACTGGGATAATTTATCACACATTTTCCGCTGTGTCAAGGGTTTTTCCCGATTCATTCGAAATATTATGGGAACATTGTTCTGTCAGATCAGCCCGTATCGTTTCAGGTCCTCGAAAAGCGGCCGATGCCGCTTCATCCGGGTGATCTCAACCAGCCCGAGTTTTGTCACGTCGACGATCTTCACCGGGATCGGATCGTCCGCGACAGCCTCGCGGAACGCCGCCAGAAGCTGCTTTCTCTCCTCCTCGGAATCAAGATTGATAAAGTCGACGATGATGATGCCTGAGAGGTTGCGCAATCGCATCTGTTCGGCGATCTTCTCGGCCGCCTCGATGTTAATGGCGAGAAAACCTTTCTTCATGGTCTTCTCGTTGCTTGCCTTACCTGTGTTGACGTCGATCACGGTCATCGCCTCGGTCGGATCGATGATCAGGTACGAACCGCTCTTCAGCCACACGCGGTGCGCCGTCAGATCGTCGATATGTTTGCGCATGTCAAACTCCGCATCCAACGGGTACGAGTCGTCTCTGCAGACGATACATTCGCTGTAATCCGGCCGGTACGATTCGGCAAATGCCTTGAGTTCCTTGTAGATTTCCGGATCCTGCACAATGATCCGATCCGGTCTCTCCGATTTCGAATCCCGCAGTTCGCAAAGATACGAAGGCAGCCCCGCGCGAAGTTTGGTCCCCACGGTACGTGTCAGGCCTTCGGTGCAGAGCCTGTGGTACACTTCCCGCAGAAGTTCGAACTCACGGCGGACTTCCTCCTTTGCGGCAATCGCAGAGTGCGTCCGCAGCATGACGGCATACTCGCCGTCCATCCACTGCGCGACCTCCTCGCGCATGGCGGATTTCCATTCTTCGTCCGTGATCTTCGACGACACGCGCACCTCGCGCGACCCGTGGAAGAACACAACGTTGACGCCCGTCAGAGAGATGTCCGTAATGACCATGGCCGGCTTGTTTTTGCCCTCCGACTTCTCGATCTGCACCAGCAGTTCATCGCCGCAGTGCAGTTTTCCGTCCGCATGCTTCTGCTTCACGATCGGATGCATGTTTTTCGTCAGCTTCAGAAAACAATTGCGGTCTCTCCCGATATCGATGAACGCGCCGTCGATGCCGTCCGCGATCTGATCGATCCGCCCGACGTAAATGTCGCCGGTCACCAGCTCCCCGTCCGTGCCCGTAACGGCGATGGACGTCAGCCGGTTGTCGGTGAACGAAGCGTTCACGACGGCACTCATTTTCCGATAAATGATCCTTGTCTCCATACAACTCTCCCGCGCTCCGTGAACCGGGCGCGTATCTCCTCTTTCTTTACGGACTTCTATCGCATGAATTGAAGCGATACCATGTGTTCCCCGGAGCGTCCGTACAACTCCATGCGATGCGACTTGAACAGGCGCGTCTCCGGCAATCCCGCAGCCACGCGAAGTGCCTCCGAGATCAGCTCCACGGAGATGTTGTTCTCGCTGCCGGCGTCCACTGCGAAGATATATCTGCGAAGTCCCGGCTCGTGCGCCGCGTGCTCGGACCTCTCGAGACCGAAGCCTTCGGTTATGTTGTCCGGAAGGTCAAACACATCGTCCCTGCACAGATACTCGATGCTGCCGTCCTCGGCGACTATGCCCGCGGCGTGAATACCTGCGCGGACGTCCACCTGCTTCTCCCCGTTCTTGGTGGGGCGCACGACAAGACGGCTCTTCTCCGACGCAAGTTTGCGGATCTCACTCTCCATGGGATGCTCCGCATACTCCTCACACAGGTACATGGCGCCGGCGATCTGGGACATTCCGGTCTGCTTTTTGGTATTGGGTTCCTGCGGCGGCAGAACTGTCGCGTTCCGGATAAAGAAACCGTCGCACATCGCCCCCTGAAGTCTCGTGACAATCTCATCCGGAGCCATTTCCTCAGTGAGTTCGCAGTCGAAATACTCGCCGTCCGACGTTACGGACAGTGCCAGCGGCTGAGCGAAACTCAGTATCATATGCGGGTGAAATCCCTGACTGTACGCGATCGGAACCACTGAGCGCGCGATGGCGTGCTGAAAATACCGCATCACGTCGAGATGTCCGAGAAACCGGAGCCGACCGAATTTTGCAAAACAGATCCTTGCTTTCATTCCGTAGCCGCCTCCTCTCTCTTTTTCACACAGATGCCGCAGCCGAAGGCAGCAGCTCCGCAACCGGAACATTTGACCATACAGTTCGGCGTCGTGATCTCCTGCTTCGCCTTCTCATACTCACGATACAGGAACTTGCGGGAGACGCCGATGTCGATGTGATCCCACGGAAGGATCTCGTCCTCGGGGCGCTCACGGAGATTGTAAAACTCCACCGTCACGCCATGGCGGTCCATGATCTCCTTCCAGATATCGTACTTAAAATGCTCGGTCCAGGCATCGTAAATGCAGCCCTTACGATAAGCCTCCTCGATGACAACGGAGAGCCTTCGGTCGCCGCGGGCGAAAATGCCCTCGAGCTCGCTGGTCTCGGCATCATGCCAATGATACGACAGACTCTTCTTGTTGATCTGCTCGCCGACCGTCGCCTTCAGAAGCCGCTGGTTCGTCAGGAACTGCTCCTTCGAGATCATCGGCATCCACTGGAACGGCGTGAACGGCTTGGCGATAAAATAGGACGTGCTGATCGTCACGGCGACTCTGCCGTGCCGCTTCTCCTTCGGGATCGTGTAATACTCCCGCGCGATCGCGTTTCCGAGCTCCGCGATGCCCTTCACATCATCCTCAGTCTCCGTCGGAAGTCCGAGCATGAAATACAATTTGACTTTGTTCCAGCCGGCGTCAAACGCTTTCTTTGCACCGGAGAGAATATCTTCATCCGTGAGGCCCTTGTTGATAACATTTCGCATGCGCTGCGTACCGGCCTCGGGCGCAAATGTAATGCTGCTGCGGTTGACGTCCTGCACTTTCTGCATGACATCCACGGCAAATGCGTCGATGCGGAGCGACGGCAGTGACAGGCTTACATGGCGGTTGCGGCACTCGTCGATCATCGTGTACACCAGCTCCTTGAGGCCCGAGAAATCACTGGAACTTAAGGAACTTAAGTTGATCTCGTCCTGTCCGGAAGTGTCAAGAAGATTCTTCGCCATCGCGTAGAGATGCTCGACCGTTCGCTCGCGCGTCGGGCGGTAGATCATGCCCGCCTGGCAGAAACGGCAGCCTCTCGTGCAGCCGCGCTGAAGTTCCAGCACGACACGGTCCTGAACGACCTTCAGAAAAGGCAGGATCTGACGGTCCGGATACACGGCTTTATCAAGTTCACGGACAACCTGCTTGCGGATCTTCGCAGGAACATCCTCGTACTTCGGAGCGAAGGAAGCGATGGTTCCGTCCTCCTTGTACGTCACCTCGTAAAGAGACGGCACGTACATGCCCTCGATATGCGAGACACCGCGCAGGAAATCCGCGCGCGTTCCGCCGGCCGCCTTGTTGGCTTTGTACAGGTCGAGGATCTCATCGTACGCGGTCTCGCCCTCGCCGATGTAAAAGAAATCAAAGAAATCCGCGATCGGTTCCGGGTTGTACGAGCACGGACCGCCGCCGATCACGATGGGATCGTCCTCTCCCCGGTCGGCCGCATGGAGAGGGATCCCGGAGAGATCAAGAACCTGCAGAATGTTGGTGTAACACATCTCATACTGCAGCGTGATCCCGAGAAAATCCATATCCTTCACGGGAGACTGGGTCTCCAGCGTAAAGAGCGGGATGTGCCGCTCGCGCATAACGGCGTCGAGGTCCACCCACGGGGAGTACACTCTCTCACAGTACACGTCGTCTCTGCGGTTGAACATATCGTACAATATCTGAATTCCGAGGTGGGACATGCCGACTTCGTAGACGTCCGGAAAACACATGGCAAACCGGATGTCCACCTCGGAAGGATCCTTGACGACCATATTGATCTCGCCGCCGATGTACCGCGCAGGTTTCTCGATCTGCAGCAGGATCTCATCGGACAGCGCCAGTTTTGAACTCATGGAAACCGCCTTTCTCCGCCGGTGACGGCGGATCGTTTCTCAATACTTTTTCATTGTAACAAAAACCGCTCCCGCCTTCAAGATGAACTTGCCACGCAAAGCCTTTCGCGGTATAATAAATCCGTGCGCAAAGCACGATCTTTCTTCGATTCCGGAGGGTGTTATGGGTTATTGTCCGAAGTGTAACAATGAGTACCGCGAAGGTATTCTGTTCTGTCCCGACTGCAAATGCGAGATCGTCGACGGAGCACCGAAAAAAACAGAGCGTGTGATCGCTCTGAAGAGCAAACATGTCATGGATCGCTTTGTCGAGTATCTCGGCTTCTCTTCCATTCCCGTGGAGATAGAGGAGAGTCCCGAGGAGGAACGAAGCTACTTAAGCTGTGACCCGAAGGACCGCGAGCGTGTGCTCCGCGCATTTTCCGTCTTCGTCTCCGTTGAGACCGGCCGCGCGCTCGAGCAGCATCGCAGCACGCATCCCGACGATCCGAACGAGCAGCAGATCGACTCCTATCTCACGGACATCTCAGACGGCGAAGCCCAGGACGGTGAGGCAGTCGATGCGATCTCCGAACTTCTCGACCAGATGTCCGAGGATCAGGATCTCAAGGAACTCTATGAGGAGGATATCGTTCAGGAGATGACCGCACGGCCCATCGATCTTCGCGATTCCACGCCGGCGTATGTTCCCGCATCCGACAAACTCGAGGACACGAAGGGTTCCGCTTTTGTTTTGATGGGCTTCGGTGTTGTGGGCTTCCTCGCGTTCGGCATCATGTACGTTGCGAAACTTCAGATCTTCAGTCCGTTCATCACCCTTGTCATGGCCGGTGTTTTTGCCGCAATGTTCTTCTACGGCATCCATTCTTTCAAGTCACTCGCGAAGATGAAGCTCAAGGTGGACGAAGAAACCGCCCAGATCGCGCAGATCAAGGAGTTCCTCGAAGGTTCGGTCTCCCGCGACGCCATCGAAGCCGCGACACAGGACGAGGCTGCCGGTTCCGACGAGATCGAGCATGATCTTCTCCGCAGCAAGTTCGTCTACGGCAAGCTCCGCGAGCAGTTCCCCGATGTTGACGAATCTCTGATCACATTCATGGCCGAGCAGTGGATGAACGATCTCTATACTTCGGAAAATGAGTCCGAAAACGTCTGATATTTCACATTTTCCGAAACTTTTGCCGATCTTTGTAAACATTTTGCAAATCTTCGCACACCCGGGATTGAAATCATAGATTTCCGGGTGCGCGATCCGTACGAAAAAATTAACAAATTTTTAATATTTTCTTGAAAATACACCCGAAAATTTATATAATAAAAGGAGCATTTTCCCGTGTCGCGCGTCATACGGTTTTCCCGGCGTCCGACACGCTCACCCGTTACGGGGAACCGCAGGAATGAGCGCGCAGCAACTTCTTTGCGGATATAGGATCTATCAGATAACGGCTGCGCAGAAAAGAGGATTCCGATGCCGTACTGTCCCACCTGTAAAAAAGAGTATCCGCTGGGTACAACGATCTGTCCGGAATGCAATGTCTCCCTTTTGGAGAACAAAGGCGCCGAGTTGACTCCGATCTTCTCCCTCCCGAACAAGGAGGTAGCGGATCGTTTCATCGAGTCGCTCAACAGCCAGGGCATTGAGGCAACTTACGAAGTCAGTCTGCGCGATGACAGTTGCCGAATCTTCGTTGACAAGACCAAGAAGACCGTAGCGATGAAGCAGTTCGCTGCGTTCCAGCGTATGGAGAAGCAGGACAAGTCCGGAGCTTCCGTTGCTCCTGCTGCCAGGACCGTTGCTCCCGCACCGGCTGCCGCTCCCGCGGCGCCCGCAAAGGCTGAAGCTCCCAAGGAGGAGACCGCAGCCTCCGACGGAGAGACGCTCTTCACTCCGAAGAACACCGCAAAATCCGCAGTGAAAGCTGCCGTTGAGAAGGCTGCCGCTGTCAAGGTTTCCGATGCTTACGAAGAAAGCACCAAGGACGAATCCCCGGCTTACGAGACCGCTCCCGCACCTGCTGTGAAGGAAGTTGTCAAGGAAGCTCCTGCTGCTGTTGCGAAGGCTGTTGAGGAAGTTCCTGCTGCAGCCGCCAAAGTCGTCGAGGAAGCCGCTGCTCCGATCGCTGTTACGGTTGAAACCGAAGCCGAGGCTGTTGCCGAGGAAGTCTCCTCCGCTGTTGAAGAAGCAGCCGCAGCCGTTGAGGCACCAGTTGCCAAGGCGGTCGAAGCAGTCACCGAATCAGTAGCTTCTGCAGAAGAAATCGTTACGGAAGCTGCTCCTGTTGTTCCGGAAGCCGCTCCGGTTGTTGAAACTATCGTTGAGGAAGCTGCTCCTGCTGTCGAAGAGACTGTCGAGGAAGTTGCTCCCGCCGTTGAAGCGGTTGCCGCTCCTGTCGTTGAAACCGTTGCCGAAGCAGCCGCTCCTGTAATCGAGGCTGTCGAGGAAGTTGTTCCCGCGGTTGAAGAAGTATCCTCTCCTGCCGCAGCTCCCGAGCCTGCAGTTGTCGAGGAGCCCGCTCCCGCAGCAGAGCCTGAAGAGGTTGCTGCTGAAGAGGCCGACGAAGATGACGGGGAAGAAGATACCGCCGAGGATGAGTCCGAGGACGAATCCATTCCGATCGAATTCACCGCCAACGCCGCTTCCCGCGCAAAACGCTCCTTTGTTTCCCAGACTTACACCGGTGTTACCGAGGAAGGCCCTTCCTCCGAAGCGGATCTGTTTGAGGCAAAGAAGCCCGCACCGCGCCGTCCTTCTCTCTATGAGGAGATGCAGAAGAACGAAGCTGCCGCCGCTGATACCGAGGACGAGGACGATTCCGTTGCATTTACCCCGAAGCGTCCGCTGACGGCTTACCAGTTCGAGAAGAAACGCCGCGAGGATCTCGAGAATTTCGCAGAGAACCATAACGGTCCGATCTTAGATACCCGCAAGGCTTCCGACATTGCTGCCGGCGAAGCTGCCGCGGAAGGCGAAAGCGAGAACGTGAATCTCGCATTTTCCAGTTACGAACAGACTTACACGGTTCCCAACTATGAAGAGCCGGATCCCACTCCCGTTTACCAGGGTAACGCCGGTAAGATCGACTGGAGCGAAGGTTCCGAAGTCGATGATGAGGATGAGGAAGACGAGATCGACGATGTTGAGGACGAGATCGACGCGACTGAAGAAGAATCCTACGACGAGATCGACGATGAAACTGACGAGGATGAAGATGAGGATGAGGAAGAAACTCCTTCCGCTCCGATCTTTGTCGAGACAGAACGCGTAGAGCACGAAGAGATCGACGATTCGACGATCATCGACGAGGCTGACATTCACGCGTACGCTCCCGCTGACGAGGAATATGTCTCTCCTGTCGATAATGCTACCGATCCGATCGATTACAGTGCCAACGCCGTTGAGGAAAGCGCACAGAGCGACGACGCATTTTCCGATTTCCTCAGCAACTTCAAGAAGGCGAGCCTCTCGAAAAATCGCAAGATGACCGAGTCGACGAACCCGAAGAGCACCATTGCTTCCGTATCCGTCAAGCCGGTTGCGGAGCCCACACGTGTACAGGCCACTGCCAAGAAGCCGTCCGCCTTAGCGTCCGAGCCTGCCGCAAAGCCTGTTGCGGAGATGAAGCCCGGCACCAACGTCGAGACGCTCTTTGAGACCCCCGCGGAAGGCGCGATCGTTGAGGATATCGCTCCCGACGGAAGCTACAGAAGCACCGAGTCCGGTGATTTCCAGCCGGTTCCGTCCCGTCCTACCGACATTCAGGACACGAAGATCAAGGTTTCCCTTGACAATGATATCATCGAGGAAGTTGTTGCGGACGCCTCCTTCAACGCTCCTCATCCGGACATCGAGCAGAGCTCGTCCTTCGCAAACGCGGAGCATCCGGGCGACGAGGCCTTTACCGCCAAGAGCGCCGCTCCGAAGAAGTTCGACGAATCGCAGTACAATCTCGATGACGACTCGTTCCACGGATTTATTCCGGACTACTCTCCGACTGACGCTTCCGCAGAGGAAGAAGTTGTCGAAGAGACCGAGTTCGATGAGTTCAAGAAACGCGTACACGCCCGCCGTGAGGAAAATGAGGCGATAAACGCGCAGCTCAAGGCTGAGGCAACCCGCCAGGCCAGCCTGGTCAAGGACTTCGGCAAGAACGGCAAGATCGTATTTGAGGATACGGACGAACTTGACAACTACGCAGGCTTCGTTCCGGACTATACTCCGAACACGACCAACGAGGAAGAATTTGACTTCTACAAGCCGCACCAGGTTTCCAGTTACGCCAAGTACAAGAAGAACAATAAGGGCGGCAAGGCTGCAGAGCCTGTCAACGTCTCCGCTTCGTTCATGCGTGTGACCGGCGACGAGGAAGTTGAGAACATCTTCATCACGCACGTTCCCGCTTCCGCTAAGAAGAGCATCAAACCGCAGGACATCAAGAACACGACGTTCCTGTTCAGCATGAACGGCAAGCGCCTCGCGAAACTCTTCAACAGCTGGATGATGCTCAACATCACGCAGCAGACCGTCCGCGCGTTTGAAGTTGACAAGGCTTCGGACGAGGACAACGTTGCGAACAAGATCAACGGCATCAAGAAACTGATCACCGACAACTTCGGCGAGCTCAACGAAGTCTTCCTTGACAGCCTCGTACAGCGCTACTACAGCAAATTCCTGGACGAGTGATCCCGGACAGCGGCTTCTAAAAGCAGATAGGCTGATCAAAACACAAAAAGAAGGTTCCCAAGGGACAATGTCATTAAGGTGGCAATAACTACTTTCCTTAGAGTAATTATTGCCACCTTGACTGTTTAAAAGGATTCATTTATGCGCTGTAGTATTTCGCCTGCGCATACCACAATTCCTTATACTCATCACATGAATTTAACAGATCCATATGCGTTCCATTGCTTATCATCCTTCCTTCATCCATGACAATAATCGAGTCGCATAAAGTACAACCACTCATTCTATGTGAAACAAGAATCCCCAGTTTATCTTGGGTCAATTTAGCAAAGGTTTCATACAACTCATTTTCGCTGATCACGTCCAACGCTGAAGCCGGCTCATCCAAGACATAGCACTGATGGTCCTCGTACAAAGCTCGTGCGATTACTATTTTCTGTCGTTCTCCGCCACTGAATCCAACGCCTTCCTCATCAATATCCATAAGATTTGTTTCCAGTTGCTTTGGAAAACCCAAGATCTTATCCTTAATCCCCGTTTTTTCCAGACAGTTCAGGACTTGTTCAGGATCATATTCTTCTCTGCAGGCAACATTTTCCCCTATCGTAAGCGGAAATGTTACGCATTCCTGAAAAACTGTCCCGATCATCTTTTGAAACTGATCCTTCACATTTTTCAGATCAACGCCATCGATCAATACGGAGCCTTGTGTCGGTTCATATAATCCACACAACAGCTTTATGACCGTACTCTTACCTGCGCCGTTTTTTCCGACGATCGCGAAACTCTTTCCCGCCTCAAACGTATAATTCATGTCCTTCAATGCATAGTCTTCCGCACCGGGATACTTGTAACTCACATTACGAAATTCAATCTTTTTAACACTCTGAATTTCAGAATTTTGCTCTCTGTCTTTCAAGCCTTGAAGTTCCATGAATTCCCCGTATGCCTGAAGATGATTACATGTTCTGTCGATATTGCCCCACTCAGAGATCAAACCGGAGATCATGCCTGACAGGATCAGAAAATAATTA
This sequence comes from Lachnospiraceae bacterium, assembly GCA_045130455.1. Lineage (GTDB taxonomy): Bacteria > Bacillota > Clostridia > Lachnospirales > Lachnospiraceae > ISDg. The sequence continues at coordinate 28,208 of JBGUPV010000068.1, forward strand.
TAGTACTCTGTAAAGAGACCCACGGACAAGATCTTAAGGAACACCTGTCTTATAAGAAGAACAAAGAGCACAAAATGATATGCGGCACTTGCCATTCCGACACCCGAGTGAAATCGAATGCCGTTATTTTTTTCCTCTTCATAGTTTTTAGCAGAACGATTCAAAAAAGTATCAAATCTCTTTTGAACCAGCTGCTCCATATCATAGATCTTTATGTCATATATCATATCGGCATCAAGATATACCTGATCAATGAAGTAAGCCAAAACGTTTTCATCATGCCCGTGGCGCTCTGCGTTTTCCTTACTTCTTCTCATGTACTCATTTGTTTTTCTCATTACCACATACGCCATAATGAGAACCATGGCAACCAGAAGCCATGCCGATACAAATTTTTCAGAACCTTTCATGTTTTCCGCGCCAAGCATCCCACAGATCAGGCGAAGCGCGAAAAACGCCGCAATAAGAACGGAAACCAACGCTTCTGCGATCCTCCCGACTTCAAAAACCAATTCCTCCAACCCGCCGTACATATCGACGAAACTGTTGGCCTTCGCTATGGTCTCTTTTGTTTCCGGTCTTTCGGCAATACTATAGTCCAATTCCAGATAATGCATGTGCATGTCACATTTAAAACTTGTGAACAATAACTGCCTTTTACGTTCCAGACAATTGTCAAAGAAGCCATTAATCAACTTTCCTAAAGCTACCACAACCACCATGATCGATGCCCAGCAGATGCCGGACTGCCACTTTTCTGCTAAAAGATGATCGATCAGGCTACCAAGGCAGAAGAATTTAACATAAGGCAACACTGCTTTTACGGCAGAAGACGCAAATATCGTAGGAACAAGTGAATTGTCAAGTTTTTTCACGTGTCCGAGATACTTACGAATATTCTTACATAACAGCACAATTCTGTTAACACTCTGCCTCATTATATCGTTTCCCCTGTTGTGTAAATAAATCTGCATACTGCCCGTTCGCAGACATCAGTTCCTTATGAGTGCCTTGTTCCGAAATCGTCCCGTGATCAAGGAAAAGTATCCTGTCACAGAACTTGGTGGAAATCAACCTGTGTGAGATAAAAATGCAGGTTTTATCCTTAGCTATTTCCGACAAGTGTAAATACATCTTTTCTTCTGCTGCCGCATCCAGAGACGCTGTCGGTTCATCAAAAATTAAGATCTGTCTGTCAGCATAAATCGCACGTGCCATCAGAACTTTTTGTTCTTCTCCTCCGGAAAGAGAAATCCCGTTTATGTCAATATTCTGAGTCAGGCTTGATTGGATGCCTTGCGGCAATGCACTGATCAAGTCATTGACCCCGGCAAGATTTGTTGCTTCATCCAGTTTTACTTTATCAATGTCATGATCCTCTTGCCCGGTGATGTTTTCAACAACGGAAAAAGGAAGCAGACTGCTATTCTGATTCATAATGGAAAACAGCTCTTTGTAGTCTTCCCAATTATACGAGGAAATGTCTGTCCCATCGCACAATACTTTTCCATCCAAAGGTTGATACGCGCCGGACAGCAGCTTGATCAATGTACTTTTTCCGGCACCGTTCAGCCCTGTGATCGCAATCTTTTCGCCGCGACGGATTGAAAAACTCATGTGGTCGATTACTTTATTTTCCTCGTCATCATAAGAAAAAGATACATCCCGGAACTCAAGTTTCGATTGAAAGTCTATTGTCTTCGGGCTCTGCGTCTCTTGTATGGGATGGAAAAACTCCCTCAACGCACTGATCAGATAGTCATTCCTTACTATCTCCTGAATGTTGTCGGTCAGATCTTCCATCCATTTTTCAAAGTTCTCTATGATCAAAAGGATAAAAACAAATTCTGCGATCGTCATTTCGTGATTTCGGATCTTGTCGATGAGTACCACGCAGACCACCATGTCACGAATAAGCAGTCCCACACCCTCCCGAACGGCACACTTATTGAATTTTCCTTCTACCTTCTTCTCTAAAACGTTGATGCAATTCCTGTAATAACTGAATTTCCTGGAGAACATGTTTTTCATTCCGTACAGCCATATGTCATTTTGCATTTCGCCGTCCAAGGTTGATGAATAAAGCCTTCTGAGCGCATAAAAATGATCTCCCAGCTGCTCCTCAATATCATCAACTTTATTGTAATCTCTTTTGTTCAGGAAAATGATCAAAGCACTCATGCACATGACCAGGACTGCCAGATACCAGCTTGAATGAAAGATTACGATTAGTTCAATGACAAGTGCAAACAAACCTAATACACCTTCCCGACTAGATCTAAGATATATCTCAATGCCTACATAATTCCCTTCATATATTGCCCGTCGCGCAAGATCAGCCTGTTTTTTACCTTGAGAGGAATCGACCTCATTGATACTTCTTGATAAAGCCTGCTTCATCAGTTTGCTGCCCAACATATATCTGAAAACCATAAGATTTCTGTCGCAACGCAACTGGCAGTTCTGATCACACCATTGCAACAATACGATCGCGGCCACAAAAAGGATCAACAAATAAAAGGTATATCCGCTGGCAATGTCCATTTGGATCACGGCTTTCGGAATGAAAGCCATTCCGAAAGGTAATATCACACCCAGCAATATATGCATAGTCGCCAGGAAGAAATATCTCTTTCTTTTGTCCATCATCTGAAATGCAAACTGATGGTTTTTAATCATATTCGTCATACTAAACGCTCCGGCGTGAAACTGATGCTCTATTCGTAAACCGGCATGAGCCTGCCATTCTCAATAATGTATTTGTCCGTCGCCACACGATCCACAAACGCCTTGTCATGTGAAGTGAATAAAACGGTTCCCTCATACTCGGCAAGAAGATTCTCCAATGCTTCGATCGAAGCAATGTCTAAATAATTCGTTGGCTCGTCCATGATCAGAACATTGACGTCGCCGACAAGCAGCATCGCGAAACCGAGTTTCATACGCTCTCCGCCTGACAGATCTTTGCCTAATTTTTGAAGATCTCTGGCCGTCAGCAATAGTCTTGCCAGGATCATTCTTGCGATGCTTTCTCTTTGTATGGAAACCCTCGAAATGTTCTCCATAACCGTTTTTTCCATGTCTATCTGAGAAAAATTCTGTCTTAAGTACCCTATCTTTGCGGAAGGAACAACAGAGACCATCTCTCCCTTCATGATCAGGTTCAGCAATGTTGTTTTCCCTGCCCCGTTGTCTCCCAAAAGCGCAAGTTTGCTTCCGTTCCTTACCGCAAGATCACAATGTTCCAAGACCGGGGTTTCGTCATATGCAAACGTAAGGTCCTCCACGCGGATCACAATGGCATTCCTTGGAGGATTTGTCAATCGAAAGTCCAACTTTATAACTGCATCATTCTTTGGTTTTTCTTTCACTTCCATGTGATCGATTCTCTTTTGAACATTATTAGCTGCACGGTCCAAAGCCTTTGCCTTTGCTTCCGGCTTCCTGTTTGCTATGTAAGCTCGTGCTTTGGCATCACTGCTTGAAATGTCCGTCGGTTTTTTTTGAACCTGTGCAGCTTTTTCCCTCTTTTGAATGACGACATTTTTCAATCTTGCTTTTTCTTCTGCATAATGCTCATATTCCGCCTGTTGTTTTCTTTTTTCAATTTCTTTCTGAGCAACATACGCATCATAATTACCGTCATAGCTGAACAATCGTCCTGCCGACAATTCCACAATACGATTGCACAGCCTATTACACACCTGCCTGTCATGACAGATGAGGATCATGCTCTCTATGTCTTTCAGCCGATCAACAAGCAATTCCCGGCCTTTTCCGTCGAGATTTGCCGTAGGTTCATCAATGAAAGCGACGGCACGCTCAGAAGAAAAAAGTTGCGCCAGACACAGTCTTGTATTCTCGCCACCGCTTACGTTGTCCTGCCATATTTTATCCTGAATCTTCAGCTTCCCCGCTTCTCCGAAATCAATGTCAAACGGGTCCGGTTCATTATCGAATTGTTTGAAATAAAACGGTTCACAATTCCTGATAATCTTTCCCTTATCCGGCCTGATCTCGCCCATAAGAAGCTTTAGGAGCGTGGTCTTTCCGACTCCGTTGACACCAACGATTCCGACCTTCTCACCCTCATACAAATAAAAGTTGTCGAAGTTCAGGATCAACTGATCTCCATATGAAAACTCTATCCCCTGCGCTCTGATCAACTCTTTATTCGACATAATTCCTCCGACAAATCATATGGCAGCGTTAAGAGTTTACAATTCTTCCGCCTTAACGCCGCCACCCCTTTTTAATGCTTTAGACTTTGTAAGTAACAAAGCATTCTTCGAAATTATTCAGTAATTCATCCAGCCGTCCGTCTTCCATGACAGCTATCATACACTGCAGGACATATTGATAGACCTCCAGATCTACACATGTTCCATCTTTTGAAAACAGAGTATATGTGCCCTGCATAACTGCCGCCGTACAGATTTTGCAAAAGTATTTTGCCCAACAGTTTCGGCAATTATCAAAGTTTTCTTTTGTATTGTTTTCAAGGACAGCCGGAACGGTCTCTTCTTTGTTCTGTAAGGCATATTTTTCATCCCCCCAAAAGTGAAAACAATTATATGCCTTCCCGTCATAATCGTAAGAGACCTGCCATCTTGGATCCAGTTCATCACAGAACCCGAAACTGCGTGCACCGTAAACCATCGACATGAGTACTCTGTGCAAAAACGGATTGATGCTGCCTTCGTTAGATCTGGCCAGGACTTTCTCTACATCGTGATCGATCATGGTTTTTACATCAGCCAATGATAAAGACTTTTGAGGTATCATGGTTTCATCGGAAGACAAAACGCGCGAAACGGTAACTTCAATTCCCTTATCTTCAAAGAACTTAACGATGTCTGAATAACCGTATCCCATGTCCTCATGTTTTTTTGTATAGGTTGCTGACATGGATACATTACCATATCCCATGGATTTTGCCAACGCATAGGCCTCCATGGTTTTAGCATAAGTGCCTTTTCCTCTCAGGAAATCAGTAACCTCTTCCGGGCCGTCACAACTGATCACAAGTCTGACGTCATATTCCTTAAAGGTTCTTATCTTATCCTCAGTAAGGAGCCATGCATTGGTTACGATTTCGAAAGTTCCTATTTGGAATTTCTTCTTCATAAGCGGAAGCGCATGCTGAATCAGCTCATAATTCATCAATGGTTCCCCACCGAAAAAGGACACAATATCTATCCTCTCAACCCCATCTTTTTCAAACTGATCGAGCAATCCGTCAAACACGTCTCTGCCCATCATTTTACCACATTTTGTGGCGTACTTTCCTCCATCCGCATAACAGTATTTGCATCTCAGATTACAATCATTGGAAAAATTGAAAACGATCTTGGATCTATGCTCTTTTTCCGCGAATTTTTCGACCTGTTCATCGTCTTCTGACTGAAATTTTCTAAATGCTTCCTCATCCGTCACACGATAAATATCAAATGTTGCCCCGTCAAAGACATATTTCTTGTCCTGGAAAATAATCTCTTTCAGTAGTTTTCTCATGTTACATCCTTATGTTGTTCGTTCCTCCCATATTTATTGCAAATATGGGAGGAACACAACGTTTAGTTTTACAAAAAATGTACGAATCAGATCATATGAATTCTGCCGCCGCCGCAGCTATGGGACTGGCAGGTGCAAGGATGACCTTTGCCCATATCAGCATGCTGAAGTCTTTTAATAACCTTCTCCATTCTGTGCCTCCTTTCTCAGCCTCATCTTTCCGATGAAGATGATGCCGGTTTCAATTTTTTGCTTATCGCGAGTCGCAAAAAAATCGTAAAGCATACATATTGAATTCAACAGATTCATTATCTTGCGGCTGCCAAATCTTATCAACATCCAATTGTTGAACGACATATTTTTTTGATGAACTACACTCTTTGGACAAAAAAAGACCTCTATACCATTTCTGATATAGAGATCTTTATCGCTTCTATTCATTATTTGGAAAACGACGACTTCATGTCCGAAGCATTTTCCGCAGCGAAGGGATCTCAATCGATCCGGCTGCGATCATTACGAGAAGATCTCGATCAGTTCCTCTCTGGTCAGCTTGCTGATCAGATCCTCGGACTGCTCGATGACAGCCTCTGCAAGGCGCTGCTTCTTCTGCTGCAGACGGTAAATCTTCTCTTCGATCGTGCCTCTGGAGAGAAGCTTGATGACGTGTACATTTTTCGTCTGACCGATACGGTAGCAACGGTCGGTTGCCTGGTCTTCCACTGCGGGATTCCACCAGGGATCCACATGGATTACCGTGTCCGCGCCGATCAGGTTGAGACCGGTACCGCCGGCCTTCAGGGAGATCAGGAACACGGAGTTCTCGCCCTCGTTAAAACGCTTGACGAACTTCGTGCGCTCCGAAACCTTCGTGTCGCCGCGGATGCAGAAATAACCGATACCGCGTGCCTCGAGTTCCTTCTGGATCAGATCCAGCATCGAGGTGAACTGCGAGAACACAAGGGTCCTGTGACCGGAGGCCATCGCCTGATCCAAAAGCTCAAGCAACAAGTCCATCTTCGCGCTGTCGCCGTCGTAATTGTCCATAAACGTCGCCGGGTGGCAACAGATCTGGCGCAGGCGCATCAACGCGCTCAGGATACGGATCCGGTTCTCGGGAACGGTCTCGTCCTCATCCTCGAAATGGAACTCGCCCTTGTAGTGCTCCAGATACGCGGCGTACAGCTTGTGCTGCTTCTCCGAGAGATCCACGAGGATTTTCTCCTCCGTTTTGTCCGGAAGTTCCGTAAGGACATCCTGCTTCATTCGGCGAAGAACAAAGGGGTGAATCCGGAGGTTCAGCTGTGCCAGTATCTCCGAGTTGTTGTTCATGATCGGCTTCTCGTACTCGTTGACGAACTTCGGATGCGTGAACAGATAGCCCGGCATGACAAAATCAAAGATTGACCAGATCTCCGAGAGCGAATTCTCGATCGGCGTACCGGTCAGGGCGAACCGCGACTCCGTGTTGAGGTTCTTGACGCTCTGCGCGTTCATGGAGCTGCTGTTCTTGATATTTTGCGCCTCATCGATGATGACCGCGGAAAATTCGATGTCCTTGTAGTAAGCAAGGTCTCTGCGGATCAGCGGATACGACGTGATCAACACGGCCGCTTTGCTCTCGCTGATGATCTTCCGGCGCTCCTCAGGCGTACCGCTGACGACATCACAGGAAAGCATCGGTGCAAAGTTCTCGAACTCGTCCTTCCAGTTGTACATCAGCGACGAAGGACACACGACCATGCGGCGGCTGTCCGCAGGCAGCGTAGCAAGATACAGGATCGACTGAAGCGTCTTACCGAGACCCATGTCATCGGCAAGGATACCGCCCATGTTATTGTCCGCAAGATTGCACATCCACTCGAAACCGGCCATCTGGTACGGCCGGACATCCGCCCTGATGCCTTCCGGGCACTCCCGCTTCGGCGGGTTGTTGAGACGGTCCAAAAGTTCGTAGATGCAGTCGTCGATATGATACTCGTTGCCCATGCGGCGGAGCATCTGCTCGAGATAGCTCGTCTGGGAACGGTCGATGATGACGCCTTCCTCTTTGATGGGCTGCGAGGATCCCGACAGTGAGCGGATAAACTGCACCGACTCCTGGATCGCCTGCGAGTTCAGCAGAAGGAAGTTGCCGTCCTTCATGCGGTAATACTTCTTCTTGAGTTTGATCGAGCGGAAAATCTCCGCCAGTTCGCGCTTCGGAACATCGTCGATGGAGACATCGAGCGTGAGGTAGTCCTCGTCGGACTTCATGTGCACGCCGTACGACACGCGCTCGCCCTTGCGGATACGAAGGGATCGGAAGGAATCGGAGTACAACAGCGTACAAACCGTATCCAGACCGTCTCTCTCACCGGAAATGAAATCAAAGATATGCTCGGTATCACGCAGAAGGTAGTAACCGTTGTGCGTCTCGAAGCCGAGATCGCGGAGGCGCTCGCGAAGATCACTCTCCGCCTCCTTGTCGCGCATCAGGATATAGCCGTGGATATCCGGCTCGGCGAAGCTGTTGAACGCATACTCGCCGTACGTAAACCGCAGCTCACCGCGGATGTCGTTGTTGACGTAATCGAGGTACAGCGAAGCCTGCAGCGGGTAGCTTAAGTACCGCTCACGAAGAGCGGACGGGATCTCCACGTTCATCGTGTTGCTGAGCTTCGGAAGCACTTCCTCGAGGAACCGTTTCGCATGATCCCCGCGGAACACCATGGGCTTGCCGTCGCGCGAAAGGCTGTTGTAGATCGGCAGATAATTCTTCGTAAACGAAGCCGACGGATGATACAGCACCATGTCATAGAGAAGCACGCTGCCGTCGGCCGCCAGCGGGAACACGCGGGAGTTGTCCGCATATCCTACGGACACGAACTCCTCGTCCGCGTCGATATCGTAGCTGATGTAGGGATTGCCGTCGCAGAACGTGACATTTTCCAAAGCACGGTTGTTCACGATAAGCGTGAACGGATCGTTGCCGATGCGGCGGAGAACCTCGAGGAACATCGTCTTCGTGAGCAAAATATCATTCTTCTGAAGGACGGACCGCTCTCCGGCGATGTCAAACCGCTCCTCAAGCTCGTTGATCTCCATAAGGTACTCGATCAGCCGCTCGGAGCTCGCGTCGAACTCGCAGATGTCCCTGCGGAACGTAAAATTCTTGCCTAAAGTGATATTCTGCCCGGTGCGGATCGCCTCGAGCAGTTTCTTGACGGACTGCACTTTGTAGCATCGTCCTGAGCCCATGGCAATGCGCATTACGATCGTATCCTTCTGCGAACGAAGAATACCGTTGTAATGAAACGTCGCCTCGATATGGGCCGTGTCGCAGTGCGCCACGCCGGACTCAAGCTCGCCGTAGTAATCGAGGATCTGGCCGTTGCGCTGATCCTCCGGAGTCATGGCGGTCGAAGCCTTGGCCGTACGCTCGAACTGGCTTAAGAACAGCAAGGACGCGATGATATGCTTGCAGATGCCGTGATTTTTCGTGAGATTGGCGCATGTGCACGTGCAACGAAGGTCATCGGCTGCGGAAACCGTGACCTTGTAGTTGTAATTGCCCTTGACCGTAAACTGATAGACCGTCTTGTCCTTGGACGCAGAGGCATGCGTGACGCGTCCGTTTTTATAGTAAGAAAAGCCATCCGCATAGACTTCGTCACTCTGCGCATAGCTCTTGATAAACGATTTGTTTAAGGTGTTCCTAAACTCCAATCTCTGCTTCCTCTTCCGCTTCCGATTTGAAATCCTCCACCATCTCTGTGCTGATGTACGGAAGTTCCTCCAGTGAGGAAACTCCGAAACTCCGCAGGAAATCATCGGTCGTTCCGAAGAGTATCGGGCGTCCCGGCGCTTCCAGCCGTCCCAGTTCACAGATCAGGTGATACTCCAAAAGTTTGTTGATCGTAAAATCGCTGTTCACGCCGCGGATCGCTTCGATATCCATGCGCGTGACAGGCTGTTTATATGCAACGATCGCCAGCGTCTCAAGCATGACATCGGTCAGCGCATGTTTGCGCGGCACATGACAAAGCTTGATAAGGTCTTCATACCGCTCGGCCTTCGTACACATCTGGTATTTTGCGCCGACCTTGAGGATCATGATCCCGCGGCTGTCGTCGGCGTACTCCGCGATCAGTTCCTCCATCTGGCGTTCGAACTCTTCCATGCTCAGTCCGAGCGCTTCGGCGATCCGCTCGCCCTCAACGGCGTCCCCCATGGTAAACAGGATCGCTTCGATGGATGCTTTCTTGTTGTTCTCTTCCACGTTCCCTCTCCGCTCAGCAGTATTTTTACGCGTTCCTTACGCGAACTGATCGATCTCGACAAAACCGTTGGCGACATAGTCGATCTCAAAATCGTCGAACAGATGATTCTGCTTGATGAACATGCAGCCGAGGTGGATCAACTCGAGGATCCCGAGGAATGTCACGATGATCTCAATGCGGTCTCTCGCGGATTCAAGCAATCTCCGGAACGAAAAATGACGATGCTTCAGACCGTACTCCTGGATCGAACGGACCTTGTCGGAGAAGCTGATCTCCTCCTTCTCGATCTTTCCGAACCGGCTTCGGATCGGATCGACCTTGTCCGCCTGACGCTTCATAATGTCCTGGAACACGCGGTTCAGTTCGGAAAGCTGCAGGTCTCCGACAACCTCCTCCGCCGTTACTTCCTCGCGGTACGAAGCGACCTTCGCTGGGATGTGCTCCTCACGGTAGAGATGCTTGGCTGCATCGACCTGACGGTCCTTGAGGGTCAGCGACGCGTATTTGTACATCTTGTATTCGAGCAGGCGCGCTACAAGCTCCGCGCGCGGATCCTCCGGCTCCTCCTCGGTCACAGGCGCCGGCAGGAGCATCTGCGTCTTGATCTTCAGCAGATACGCGGCCATCACCATGAACTCGCTCACATTGTCCATCTGCAGCTGCTGCATCTGCGACACGTACTCCATATACTGGTCGGTGATCATTGCGATCGGAATGTCAAAGATATTCACTTTATTTTTCTCGATCAGATGGATCAACAGATCGAGCGGTCCTTCAAATGATTCCATTGTAAAGGAAATATCCATACAAACCTCCTTTCGACCGACCGTCGGCCATTATTTCTTTCCTGAATAAAACTCCAGCACCAAAAGTTCCGGCCGATTGAATATGCGGATCAGCGGAAAATGTGTCCCCAGCCCGCGCGTCACGACCATTCTCGATGCGCCGTACTCATAGATCCCCGCGTCAAACTCGGGGAAGAACTCTCTCTGCGGTGAGATCAGCCCGCCCTTGTTCGGGAATCGGATCAGCCCGCCGTGATTGTGCCCGGACACCACCAGATCAGCTCCGAAATCCGAGTACGTCTCGAAGTAGTACGGCGTGTGCGCCAGCATGATGCAGTAATCGGTAGGTCCCGGCTGCGGCTGGATCTCCGAAAGATCATCCAGCCGGAAACGGTAATCTCTGCCGTCTCTCTTATAACACTCCTCCGGCAGTGTGACGCCGCAGACAAGAACGTGATCCGCGAGGTAATCGCAGCGGTTATCGAGGATGTGAAGATTCTCGTGAACCGTTTCGGCGAGAAGCTGCCGATACAGTTCCGGGCTTCTCTTTCGCAGTTTTCCCTCGTGGTTGCCGAGAGACACAAAGACCGGAACACCGAGCGAACAAAGATCCCGCAGCAGATCGGTAACGATCTTAATGTTGTCGTTATCGCCGACCACCAGATCCCCGGGGATCAGGATGAGGTCAGGATACTGCGCGCGGATCGTATCCACAAGTTTGCTGTTGTTCGTACCGAATCTGTGATTATGAAGGTCGGAAAATATCACGATCCGTTCCGGCAGATACCGTGAAAACGAAAGCGCCCTCTTGGTCGTGATCGGCAATCGGACGATCTGAATGCTGTTGGATACGGCATATTGATACACCACGAACAGCAAAGCAAGAATAGCGATTCCAAGAAAAATATATCCGATCATCTCTTCACTCCGAATACAAAACCCCATATCGTGTAGATTATACCCAAAATAAGCGGATTTGTCAACTAGATATGGTGGATAAACCGCAAAAAGCACGCTACAGTTTGTGGTTTATCGTCGTTAGGAACGCACAAAAAAAGCAGCCGCAGGCACCGTGAACGGCACTTGCGGCTGAACAAGAGGATTTTTCAGAAATCACAGCAATTTTTGTACACCGGAGGCATCGATCAGTCCGTAGATCGGGGCCACAGGCGACACCGGATGATCAATGAAACGATACGCACCGAGGAATCGCTCGCGGGCGGCTTCCGCCTTGGTCTCATCATCCGCATATAGGACACCGAGCCGGTCGCCGGTCCTCACCGGGTCCCCGACCTTTTTGTCCACGCGGATCCCTACCAGCGGATTGACCGTGTCCTCCTTATGCTCCCTTCCTCCGCCGAGCACAAGACTCGCCATGCCGATCTCCTCCGCGTTGATCTCGGCGATATACCCGTCATTTGCGGAAAATACGGGGATCTCCAGTTTCGTTGCCGGCATTCCCGATGGATCATCGATAAGACGGACATCGCCGCCCTGCCGTCCGACAAACTCGCGGAACTTCGCGAAAGCGGAACCGTCGGCGATCGCCCCGTATGCCATGCGCTTAGCAGCGTCGATATCCGCAGCCTTGCCGCATCCGAGGAGCATGTAGGCAGCGAGCGTCTCGCTGACCTCACGCAGTTCCTCGTCGCCCTCGCCACGGAGGATCTCCATCGCCTCACGGACTTCCAGCCAGTTGCCGACGAAACGTCCGAGCACCTGGTTCATGTCCGTGATCACGGCATAGGTCTTGCGGCCGCAGTGATTGCCGATGTTCACCATCGCCTGCGCAAGCTCCGCGGAATCCTCGAAAGTCTTCATGAAAGCGCCGCTACCGGTCTTGACATCGAGAACGATCACGTCAGAACCGGAGGCCAGTTTCTTGCTCATGATGCTCGACGCGATCAGCGACACATTGTCGACCGTCGCGGTCACATCGCGCAGCGCATACATCTTCTTGTCTGCAGGAGCCAGATTGGCGCTCTGGCCGGCGACCGCCAGTTTCATCTCATTGACGTTACGGATGAACTCCTCCGCCGTGAGTGTCGTGCGGAAGCCCGGGATGCTCTCCAGCTTATCGATCGTACCGCCGGTATGGCCGAGCCCGCGGCCGGACATTTTTGCAACCGGCACACCGAGAGAAGCCACGATCGGACCTACGATCAGCGTCGTCTTGTCGCCCACGCCTCCCGTGGAGTGCTTATCGGCCTTGATGCCGTCGATCGACGAGAGGTCGAGCATTTCGCCGCTCCCGGCCATTTCCATGGTCAGAACGGCCGTCTCGTGCTCATTCAGGCCCTTCAGGCACACCGCCATCAGCCATGCGGACATCTGATAGTCCGGGATCTCTCCCGCGGTAAATCCTTTGACGAGAAACGCGATCTCCTCATCGCTGAGGACTTCCCCGTGCTTCTTCTTTGTGATGATATCGTACATTCGCATGGTATTTTCCTCCTTCCGGGCCGATCAACGGCCTTTCATATATCATACCATGCAAGACATACACGCGCAAGCGCTTCCGGATCCTTCAGAACACATTACCGAGCAGCAGCGGATTCAGCAGAATGTACTGCGCATTCGGTATCTTCAGAGCAACCATGACAAGCGGGATCAGGAAAATGACAACGCACGCGATGATCACGGCAATGCCGTTCTTCAAACGCCGGAACAAAAAGGCAACGACCGCGACCGCAAGCAGACCGCCTGCAAGACGCATCAGCATGATGATCAGGAGATATCCGGACACCGATATGTTTTGCGGTATCCGCGAAAGATTCTCGATACTGGCTGCCGGAGCATCCATCCCCCCGGTACCGTATGCCCGCAGCACGTTCACCGCATGCACAATATAGACGAGGGAAAATGCAGCCAGCACACAAAGAACGCCGAGAATACATTTGACACTGCTGAGCTTTCTTCTGCCCAGATATGTTGTCCGAAGTATCCGGACCTCCGAATTTCTGTGATCAAGCCCGAAGATGCCGAAGGTCATTGCGATCAGTACCGTTACAAAGACAAACGCCTGCATGATATCCCGGTTCAGGAAATCCTTCGTATCCGTGAGTATCCTGTACCCTTTGTCAAAGAACAGCCAGCCGCCGTCAACAGACTCAAGATATTCCGCGTGTCTTCTGACAAGCCCGAAAGCATTTTGCCTGTTCAGATCGTCGCGGTATTTATTCTCGATATAAAATATGCTCTTCCCCTGCTCGTAATCCGCGTTCATATCCTCAATGAGCCGGTCGAACTTCGTCTGCTCCGCACGGATCATCTCACGTTTTTCGTCATCCAGCGGGCCGTAAAATCTGTCCATGTAGTCTTTGTAGTAGACTTCGTCGACGGAATCGAACTGAACCCTTGTCGCGGGATTCCACCGGATCGTAAAGAGGCAGAAAAGCGCCAGGATGATCAGGCATTTTCCGGGGAACAGCATCTTGAAACTCTCGTGCCGGAACACGGAAGTGTGGCACTCAGAGCCGCCGCGGAGGCTTCGCCACCCCGACGAGGCAGCTTTGGTTTCATGCACGGATTCCAGATAATTGACGACGAAAAAGATAAGAACCGCAGTTACGATCGACCACAGGATCCAGTACATGATCAGTGTGTTCCCCGGGCTGCCGAACAGCTTCAGGTTGACATAGTCCGAGAACATGCGGCCGGTCTCTATGCCGTACGTAATATTGTTGTACTTGAGGAACGCCAGAAAATGTGTTGAGGAAATCTTTGTGAAAAGAAGGATCTCCGCCAGAACGGTTACCACCGAGGAGACAAAGACGAAAATGATATTGTTAAACACCGCGCCCATCAGCATGAAAAACACGCCGAGCAGAAAACACGTCAGTGTTTTGGCCGCGAACCAGGCGAGCAGATACCCTCCGATGCTCAGCCTGAAGGGACTCTGCCGGTATACGTAGATGCTCTGGATCGGACTTCCGAAGTCCATGGTGCCGAAGACGCACCTTCCGACAAGAACATTCACGGCGTACAGAGACACAAGGACTGCCAAAACTGCCAGGAACATTGCTGCGACCTTGGCTGCCATCAGTTTTCTTCTGCCGTCCGGCGCTGTCCGAAGCAAGCTCAGCTGATTCTCATTTTTTTCATAAAACACGAGGTTCAGCGAGATGATAAAGATCATGATGATTGCGAGATAGTCCGTGAGCTTGTTGTCCGTGACGTTTAAAAGAGGCATGGGATCCTGCACCTCGGGCTCAACCCCTTTGAGTTTTTTGTACACCTCGCTTGTCTTTTCGGCGTTTTTCAACGCATATCCGTCGTCGTTGACGAACTTTCGCATGATCGCGATCTCATCAACTCTCTCTTCGATCGAATCGAGGTAATCACGGTATGCAAGGCACGCGGAAACTTCCCCGGACACTCTTCTTACAAGACCGGCCTCCCAGAATGTTGCGGCACTGTTCTCCTTTTTCTCCAATACCGCAGGGATCTCCTCCGGATCAACGGAACCGATCTCCCGGTACAATGCGCTGTAATCCTCAAGCGTATAGAGATCATCGTTCGGAGTTTTGATCGTATACAACTGAAGAAGCGGATTGACTGCGATCAGGAGCAAAAGGATCCAAACGGTCCGCTTTGACAGCAGTTTACACAGTTCGCTTTTCAGAATCCCCATTTTCATCTCCGTTCAGATACAGATACAGATCTTCCAGATTCGGCCGTACCGGTTCATCCGTCCAACGCCCGTCGTAGGCATCGGCGATAACTCGGGCGATCACGCCGTCCTCATCCCGCGAGATATTGCTGACTTTGTACAGTTCGTTAACTTCAGGCAGCTCTTCGTCGGTGATATGGATATTCCGGACTTTCCCGTCCAGTTCCTTCAAAAGATCCGACGGGGAACCGCTCCTCAGGATCTTCCCGCCGTTCAGCATGATGATCTCCTTGGCGATGAATTCCACATCCGTGACCACATGCGTCGCGATGATGACGATCTTATCCCGCGCGACCTCCGAGATCAGATTGCGGACCCGGATCCTCTCCTTCGGATCGAGACCGGCGGTCGGCTCATCCAGGATCAGTATGCCGGGATTCCCCAGCAGCGCCTGCGCGATCAAAGCCCTCTGTTTCATTCCGCCGGAAAATGCCCCCAGTTTCTTACCGAGGACATCCTCCAGATTGACCATGCGCACGTACTTGGAGATCTCATTTTCCGCTTTGCCCTTCTTCATGCCCTTCAGTGAAGCCATGAAATACAGGAACCGGCGAAGGCTTAATTCCGGATAAATGTTTTGCTGCTGGGGCATATACCCCAGCAGCTTCCGGTACTCGCTTCCGAGTTCGTCGATACTCTTTCCGTCAAACAGCACGCGACCTTTTGCGGGAGTCAGATTGTCCGTGATCAGGTTCATCATGGTCGACTTGCCTGCTCCGTTCGGCCCGAGAAGGCCGTAGATTCCCGGTGTAAAGGAAAACGTGATGTTATCCAACGCAACCTTGTCTTTGTAGGTCTTGGTCAGGCCTTCAAGATCCAGAGTCATTTGCGGTATTCCTCCCACTGACTTCTGACGCTTTCGACATATTTATCAATGTCTTTGGATTCCAGTTTCTTCGCGGCAGCCGCGACAGTTTCATCCAGGGAAGTGTCGATCCGTCCGGTCTCGATCACAAATTGATTCAGGATATCGGCGATCCCGTTCAGATCGGCCGTATCCGGCTCAAAACCGAGGAACGGTGAAACTTCCGCATTTTCATAGTATGCAAACAGATCGTCCTTGCGATTGATCGTGTCCTTCTCGGCGCTGCCGGGATAAACATTGATCGCGAGGTTCAGGCACATTCTGTCGAAGATATCCGGTTCGAGTTCGGTTCCGTCGAGATTGCAGGCATAACCGTTGATCACCTTGTAGTCTACACCTTCACGGCCGTACAAAAGAAGGTTGCCGTACTTGCCTTCGGTGTATAACAGGCTGAGAAAAACCACAAGTTCTTCTGCTTTTTCCGCCTTACTCGAGATTCCGATCGAGCCGCGCACTCTCGAAGGAAGGTATTCCTTCACTCTCTTAACCACGATGTTGATATTACCAAACGAGTCTTCCGTCCGGCCTTCCGCCAGAGCGACGACGAATTTGCAGTTTTCGATCCTGTTAAGGACTTCGCGCCGGTAAACAGCCTCATCGTAATCATCC
>JBGUPV010000069.1:0-13641 GCA_045130455.1 Lachnospiraceae bacterium
TCCACGATCTTCGTGTAGCCGTCGTCCGTCAGCGTCACACGCGTGCCGAAGCCGGCGTACGCGCCGTCGGAGGACTCCATAAAGGCAGCCAGTTCCTCGGGGTTGTAGTACACGGTATACGGATCGCCGACACCTTCCAGCGCACCGTGGTAAATGCTGTCCGCGATGGCGTCGTAATCCACGTCCTCGTAATAGTACTGCTCCAGGACCGCGATGATCTCATCCAGCTTTGACTGGTAGTTCGTCTCCTTCAGGTTGGCCGAAGGCGTAAGCTTCGGCGTCGGCGTGGTCTTCTCCGTCAGACGGTTTTCCGTAGGATCGGCGCCGCACGCCACGATCCCCAGGAGAAGTACGCAACACAGAAGCCCTGCCGCGAAACCTTTGAAAAATCCTTTGTTCATGTTCTTCCTCCAACACACGCACACATACCCCAACTAATACCGCACAAAATTGAGCGGGTCTACACTCGTTCCGTCGATGACTACGCTGAAATGCAGATGCGGTGCCGTCGAGATGCCGGTGGAACCGACAAGCGCGATCACCTGGCCCTGCAATACCGTGTCTCCCTTGGAGACCAGCAGTTTCGAGCAATGAAGATATCTCGTGACGTAACCGTTGCCGTGATCGATCTCGATATAGTTGCCGGCGCTGGCATTGTAGCTCGCAGTTCTCACGGTTCCGGCCAGAGACGCCACGATCTTCGCACCGTAGTTTGCTCCGATGTCCACACCCTTGTGGAACGTGCTCGCGCCCTTGGTCGGCGCCTTGCGATATCCGAATCCGGTACCGATGCGCGCATCACCCGGAAGCGGCCAGATCATTTTCTTCGGATCCTTGACATCCTTGAGGGAAAGCTGATCGGCACTGCCGACGCCCGTGTGCGGAACACTCGAGTAGTCCTTGCCGCTCTTTGCCTCCTGCTCGCGCTGGATCTGCTTCTGGCGCTCGATCTCCTTGGCACGCCGGATCTGCTCTTCCTTCTCGCGCTGGATGCGGAGTTCCTCCTGACGCTTCCGCTCCTTCTCGACCGCGGCCTCGTAGTCCTTGCGGATCTTGTCGACGTCCGCGTTCGCTTTCGTCAGATCCTCGAGATTTTCCTCGAGGAGTTCTTCCGTCAGGTTCATCTGTTCCTCATAGTCCGCCAGCGCTTCCTGCTTCATCGCGATCGTCTGCTGAACGTACTCATATTCGTCCTCATAAAGGCTGCGGCTCTCCTCGAGCAGCGCCAGCTGCGATTCCAGGATCTCCTTCGAGTCCGCGACCTTCTGCCGTGCCGCGGCATAGGACTTCGCGAGGCGATAGTCGTAAGCGCGGATGCTCATCGTGTATTCGTCATAGTTGAGAATGTCCGAGAGATTTTGCGAACCGAGCAGGATCTCCAGTTCGGAGATGCTGCCGTGCTCGTAGAGATACTGGAATCTCCGCTGCATGCTCTCGTACTGCTCATTGGCCGTCTTCGTGGCCTCCTCAAGCTCCAGATTGGTCTGATCGAGCTCAAGCTGCAGTCTGGTGATGGTGTTCTCGACTTCGATCATTGCGAGCATCATCTCCGCCTGCTTGTTGTCCATATCCTGGATAAAAGCCTCAATGTTGTCGTATTTCGCAGTGAGTTCCTTCAGCTCTTTCTGGCGTTTGCTGCGCTCCGCCTGGATCTCCTGCTGCTTCTTCTTGGCTTCCTCAAGACGCTTGCGCTGTTCTTTCTCCTCCTCGCTCTCGCGGAGCGTAACATTCCACCCTCCGCTGACGGAATACTCCGCCGTCTTCATCACTTTCGCGGCCGAAGCTCCGGACACGCCGGCAACCGCCAGGATCATGGCAAGAATGAGAGACAGTCGCATACGAAACCGTCTTTTCATGGATTGCTCCTTTCATTTTCCGGGAGACCGGACCGTCCGGCCTCTCCCGTCCCAGCTTACATCTTACGGAACTTACGCAGCTCGTTGTTGAGCGTAAAATAACTTCCGAAGAAACCGATCCCGACACCGATGCACAATGCCACCGGGATCAGAACGCTGAACACCTCGTGCACACTGACAAAGTTGACGATGCCGGTGATGCTGAGGTTCTCGGCGATCAGCTTGATAAGTTTATAGTACAGGGCGTACAGGATCGCAAGCGGGATACCTGCGCCCAGAAGACCGATGATGATACCTTCCACCAGGAACGGTGCGCGGATGAAAATGTCCGTCGCTCCGATCAGGCTCTGGATCTGGATCTCACGCGCACGTACGGAGATACCGATGGACACCGTCGTACTGATCAGGAACATGGCGATCGCGATCAGCAGAACGATCAGCACGATCGCGCCGATGCTCAGACCGCGGTTGACCGAGGTCAGCGTGTTGACGAGCTCCTCCGCATTTTTCACATGGCGGACACCGTCGTCGGCCATGGCCTTGATCGCTTCCACCGCGGGAAGCTGCTTGTCCGCGGACGTAAAATATACCTCGAAGGAAGCGCTGTTCTTCAGCGGGTTGTCGTTGCCGAACGACTTGAGAAGTTCGGAGTCGTCCTCGCTGAAATGCGCTTTCTTGAAATCCTCCCACGCCTTCTCAGGCGATACGTAAACGACGCTGCGAACGCCGTCCACCTCGAGGATCTTGCTCTTTAAGCTGATCAGCTCGTCCGTCGTGATCCCCTCGCGGAAGAAGACGGTCGCGCCGACCTGTTGCTCCATCTCGTTCAGGCTGAACTGTACGTTCACCAAAACAAAGTACATCAGTCCGAAGAGGAAAATACTGACTGTGATCGTGATGATCGATGCAAATGTAAACAGCCGGTTTCTGCGAAGATTCTTAATTCCCTGTCCGATGCAATAGAAAAAACTACTCACCTGCGTAGCCTCCCTTCTTGTCATCGACCACAACACCCTCGCGGAGCGAGATGACCCGCTTCTGCATCGAGTCCACGATCTCACGGTTGTGCGTGACGACCACGACCGTGGTGCCGCGGTGATTGATCTCCTCGAGAAGGCTCATGATCTCCTCGGTGTTGCCGGGGTCGAGATTACCGGTAGGCTCGTCCGCGAGCAGGATCAACGGTCCGTTGACCAGTGCGCGCGCAAGAGCGACTCTCTGCTGCTCACCGCCGGAGAGCTTGTTCGGATAACTCTTGTACTTGTTCTGAAGGTTGACGAGTGCCAACATCTTCGCGACATTTTTCGAGATCCTGCGCCCGGGAGCGCCGACTACTTTCTGCGCGAAGGCAATATTTTCATAGACCGTACGATCCTCAAGGAGCCGGAAATCCTGGAACACGATTCCGATCGTACGGCGGTATTTGCAAACCTGTCGATTGCGGAGTTTCGCGAGATTGATGCCGGCGATGAAGATGGAACCTTCCGTCGGGCTGATCTCTCGCATAAGAAGGCGGATCAGCGTCGATTTACCGGAGCCGCTGGGGCCGACGATAAATACGAACTCACCCTTGTTGATCTTGAACGAAACATCCCGGAGTGCCGCATGGTCTTCGTCCTCCGGACCGTCCTCATATTCCTTGGTCACATGATCGAAGACGATGACCGGTGTCTCGGTGGAACCGCCCTTGACAGCAGGCTCGTTCTTCGTCTCGTTCCACGCGTCCGGAAGCGCTTCGTCGTACACGGTATCGCGAATGACCGTGCCGCGAACGTCGATCTCGCCGTCACCGTCGAGATCCTCATAGTCCTCATATACTTCGGAATTCGCAGCCGGAACAGCCTCTTCCGCCGTAGCAGCGGGCTCAGCGGCATCCTCCTCGTCCTCGAATTCCTCGTCCTCTTCGATTTCCTCGTACTCATCGGCATCGATCTCATCCGCGGGGTTGTACGATTTCCCCTCGTCCTTTCTGCCGCCCGCAGCGGCAGCCATCACGGATGCCCATGTTCCCTGCATGCCCGAAGCAACACTTTCCGCCGCTTTCGCGGGTTCCTTCACCTCAGGCGTATCCTCCGTGACCGCAAGGTCGTCCGGAAGCATGTCTTTCGTCCTATCATCCATCGTGTCGTGTAATCCTTTGTAAAGCCTCATTCCGGGCGGAACGAGGCTTCCTTTCAAGTCTTAGTATTCGGAATTCTCCATGTATTTCATATATTTTACGACCATCATCGCGATCTTGAACGTGATGGCGTCGTCAAATACCCGGAGGTCCAGATTCGTGCTCTTCTCGAGCTTGTCGAGGCGATACACCAGCGTGTTGCGGTGAATGTACAGATCTTTCGAGGTCGCGGAGACGTTGAGACTCTTCTCGAAGAACTTATTGATCGTGGCAAGTGTCTCCTCTCCGAAATCCTCCGGCGACTGACCGTCGAAGATCTCACGGATGAACATCTTGCACAGAGGCATCGGAAGCTGGTAGATCAGACGGCCGATACCGAGATTGTTGTAAGCAACCACCTTGCGCTCCGCGTAGAAGATCTTTCCTACGTCGAGAGCCATCTTCGCTTCCTTGTAGGAGCGGGAAATGTCCTTGATCTCGTTGACGATCGTACCGTAGGAAACATGAACCATGCTCATCGCCTCGGTGTTGAGCATGTCCACGATGACCTTCGCGGTGTTCATCAGCGTCTCATAGTTCTCGTTGGCCTTCAGCTCCTTGACGATGATGATGTTCTTCTCGTCAACAGCGGTGATGAAGTCCTTCGGCTTGCCCGCAAAAAGCGTGCGGACGGTCTCGAGCGCGATCGTGTCCTTCTCGTTCTTCGTCTCGATGATATAGACGACACGTCTCGCCTCTACATCGATGTGAAGCTTCTTCGCGCGGTTGTAGATGTCAACCAGAAGAAGGTTGTCAAGAAGAAGGTTCTTGATAAAGTTATCCTTGTCAAAGCGCTCCTTGTAAGCGACCAGCAGATTCTGGATCTGGAAGGCCGCCATCTTTCCGACCATATACACGTCGTCCGTGTCCCCCTTGGCCAGAAGAATGTACTCCAGCTGATGATCATCGTAAACCTTGAAGAACTGGTAGCCCTGCATCACCTGGCTGTCCGCAGGCGACTCGGCGAAAATGGCCACAAGGCTGTCATAGTTATCCGACGCGTTCATCGTCGTGGCGAGCGTCTTCCCCTCCGTATCCGTCACACAAAGATCAACGCGGGCAATTCCCTTCATGCCGTCAAGCGTATTCTGAAGAATTTGATTCGAGATCATCCGAGATTACCGTCCTTTTCCGTTGAGTAAACCACCGATACACCGCCGATCACGGTGTGTGAAACGACTCCCGCTCCGGGCTTTCGCGAGTGCGGTCATCGCATCCCCATAATCGGAATAAGGATAACACAGATTGCCCGATTTTTCAAGTGTAAACAGTGTGAATACAAAAAGCCCCGCGCCGAAGCGCGGGGCAAAAATGGCGTTTGTTGAAACCCGATCAGTGAGTGATGATCTGCTCGGTCTCCTTGTCGAATACATGCATCTTAGCAAGATCCATAGCGATCGTAACGGTGTCGCCCGGTCTTGCCGTCGTGCGAGGATCAACACGAGCGGTGATATCGTAGTCATCAGCCGAGAAGTACAGGAATACTTCGGCACCGAGAAGCTCGTATACACGAACCGTTGCCGGGAAAGCAGCTTCCGGATGAGCGGAGATGAAAGCCTCATCATCCTTGATATCCTCAGGACGGATACCGAGAACGACTTCCTTGTCAACATAGCCGCCCTCAACAAGCTTCTTAGCCTTAGCCTCGGGAACGAGAACCTTGTTGTTGCCGAATACGAGATATACGCTGCTGCCGCTTACGGTAACAACGGAATCCAGGAAGTTCATCTGAGGCGAACCCATGAAACCTGCAACGAACAGGTTGTTCGGCTTGTCGTAGAGGTTCTGAGGAGTATCAACCTGCTGGATGACACCGTCCTTCATAACAACGATTCTGGTACCGAGCGTCATAGCCTCGGTCTGGTCATGGGTAACGTAGATGATCGTTGCCTCGAGTCTCTGGTGAATCTTGGAGATCTCGATACGCATCTGTACACGGAGCTTAGCATCCAGGTTGGAAAGAGGCTCGTCCATGAGGAATACCTTAGGGTTACGAACGATCGCACGACCCATGGCAACACGCTGTCTCTGACCACCGGAGAGAGCCTTCGGCTTACGGTCAAGCAGCTGCTCGATACCGAGGATCTTAGCTGCCTCGTTAACGAGTTTCTCAATCTGGTCCTTCGGAACCTTGCGGAGCTTCAGACCGAATGCCATGTTGTCATAAACGGACATATGAGGATACAGAGCGTAGTTCTGGAATACCATCGCGATATCTCTGTCCTTAGGCTCAACGTCATTCACCAGCTTGTCGCCGATGTAGAGCTCGCCGCCGGTAATCTCTTCGAGACCGGCAATCATACGAAGGGTCGTAGTCTTACCGCATCCGGAAGGTCCTACGAAGATGATGAACTCCTTGTCCTTGACATCAAGGTTGAAGTCCTTTACTGCGACGAATCCGTTCGGATATGTCTTGCTGATGTTGATAAGTTTCAAACCTGCCATTACAAATAGCCTCCTATATTTTATAAGCAGACGCACTGCGCCCGCCGGCACAGTCTCCGAAGGGTATGATACACTACGAAGGCAAAAAAAACTATGTTGTAAAGTGACAAATTCGGTTTTCTACTTTTGTCTAATTTGCATAACAGATGTGTTTTTCTGCCAAATCCTCGGCTTTTTTACTAAAAATGCACTTCCTTCCCCCGCGAAATCACAATCTTTTCCCCTTCTTTTTTGTACAAAATGCCGTTTTTATTATATCGTGTCTTTTTTGTGAACGTTCGTAATTTCTTGCATTTTCCACTTCCCACTGGTAAAATTTTCATAAAAATACTCTTCCCGCAAGGAGGCATTCATACACTATGGAAACAACGGAAAGAACCCTTCCCGAGACCATCATAATCACCGGAGCGAGCGGCGATATCGGCTCCGCCGTAGCTCTCGCGCTGGCGAAGCGCGGGACCCGTCTCGCGCTGATCGGGCACACCAACGCGGAGGCGCTCGCTCGCGTCTGCGAGGAAGCCACCGCCCTCGGCGCATATTGCCGCACATACGCCGGAGACCTCGGCGACGAGAACTTCGTGCGCGAGACCTTTGAGTCCATCCGCGACACGTTCCACCGCGTCGACGGGCTTGTCCATGTCGCCGGCAGCTCACTGGCCGGACTTCTGACGGATCTTACGATGGAGGAATGGAACCGCCTCGTGTCCGCCAATCTCACCTCCGCCTACCTGTGCGTCAAGCATGTGACGCCGGCTCTTCTTCAGACCGGCAAGGGGCGCATCCTGATGATCTCCTCCGTCTGGGGAACCCGCGGCGCTTCTTTCGAGGCAGCCTACTCCGCCACCAAGGGCGGGCTGGATTCCCTCACCAAGGCGATGGCTAAGGAGCTCGCGCCCAGCGACATCTCCGTCAACGCCCTGGCGCCGGGTATGGTCGACACAAAGATGAACTCCCGTCTCACCGCCGAAGAGATTGAGGCGCTTCGCGACGCGATCCCCGCGGGGCGCATCGCCTCCCCCGACGAGGTTGCCGAGATGGTCGCGCTTCTGATGCAGGCGCCCCGCTATCTCACTGGCGAGATCATCGGCTTCAACGGAGGCTGGTTCTGATCGGTCCAGATCATGGATTCCGACGGCGGTCGGTTCCGAACGCTTCTCATTTTCCAAAAAACAAAGAGCGACAGTCCCGAGCGCGCCGGGTCTGTCGCCTTTTTTCATTTCGTATTCGATTGGTTCCGGGATCAGCCTTCTCCGGGGGCATAGTACTTCGTCAAAAACTCCATGATGCCTTCGGCCTCAGCTTTCGCCATCTCGCGCAGAGCGGCCTCCGAATCTAGGTGAACCGCATCTCCATCGTTATCGATGTAGCAACTCTCTACAATGATTGAAATAAGGTTGTTGCTTGCACCGTGGCGGCAGATTGCATAGTAGTCCACCGGCTTTCCGTTATCATCGAACGTATCCAAACTGTCACGTAAAAACGGACCGTTGTTCTGCAGTCCTAGCTCCGAAAGCTTGTTAAGGATACAGTTTGCAAGTTTTTCCGACTGATCGTGGATGTTCTTCTGCTTCGAAATACAAACCATCGAGCCATGCTGATTATGAGAGTTTGACGCGTTCAGATGCAGACTAACGACAATGTCTGCATGGTTCGTAACCCCGACTCCGACACGTGCACGCAGATCGGTTCCCTTGTCCGGATCCAGTTCCACATTTTCCTCACGAGTCAAGATGACAGTCACATTGTCGTAGTTGGTCGTCAGATAATCTCGGATCATATTGGCCAACTGAAGATTCAATTTAGCCTCGGTACGTCCGTCATAGGTAGCACCGGGATCCTTGCCGCCGTGTCCCGGATCAAACACGATCACGTACTTCGGATCCTCAGGCTCAGGCGTCGGTGTCGGATTCTCCCCTGGTGTTATCTGACCTGCCGATGCAGTCGGCGTTGCCGTAGGCGTCGGCGTAATAGTCCGCTTGTAAAGGTTTTCGTCGTCTTCCTCTTCAGTATCACCGCATGCTGCAAACATCAATGCCGTAACGGCAAGCAGCACTGCGAAAATAATCTTACGCAATTTCATTACTTCCCACTTTCCTTTCCGTCCTCGAACGGAACCACCGGTGTCGCACTCCCCCGTCGCGCTTCCGGGCCTGACCAGTGCGGGAAAATGTCCCGCATTCCATAGTGACAACCGGGGTCAATTCATCGCCCCGCTCGATTTCTACGGTATATATTTATAGCACAGATTGCCACCGTTGACAAGACTAAGATGCCGATCATTAGGAAAAGGATCACCTTTCCCGCACGTCCGCCGTTGCTTGCAGAAGGCTCCTGCTCGGTCGGTGTCGGCGTCGGGATCGGCGTCGGCGTCGGGTCCGGAATACGCTCCGTGAGCACCTTGATCGTCGTCGAATCCTTGAGATCACCGGGAACCTTAAAAGCCGTTCCGGAGAGATCGAATTCGCTCTCCACGGACGTCACTTCATAGTGCGGATCCGTGGGCACGAGCGCCACCTCCAACGGATACTGCTTCGCGTACCTCATGACAAAGGCGCCGTCCTCGTACACGCCGCTCTTCCTGTCGACGATCTTGCCGTTGACATAGAGCGTGACTGCCTCCGCGTCATATTCGAACCGGATCGTCCGGTAACCGCCGAACGAAAAATGCTTTTCAAGCACCGTAAAGAAGAACTCCGAACGCTTTTCCGCATACGCTTTGATCGCGGAGAGACCGCTTCGGAAGCTGCCGTTCATCACATGGTAACGCTGCAACACTTCAAGCGTCTTGCGGACCGTCTCCCCGAGGGCGTCCATCGCGGTGGTCATGGCAATGCCGGAGTAGTCGGTGTTCAGGTGCGCCATCACCGCGGAAGCGAACCTCTGACGGAAGCCCGCATTCGCATAAAATGCGCGGAACAACGCGGTCGCGCCCTTCGGCGCCGGCTGTCCCGTGGCATCCTTGTTCATGAGCACGGCGATCGTGTCAAAATCGGAGTTGCGACCGTACAGCCCCCACGCATACTCCAGGTCGTACAGGAACCAGCGGTACCGGCCGTCCTGCCCGAGTTTCTCGTTGGGCGCGCCGATATAACGCCATGCTTTTACGTTGTTGCCCGGCCAGTCGCCGTTGCTGATAAACGTCTCCAGGCAGTAATACTCGATAAAGTTGTCGATGTCGAAATAGGACTCGGCGATCTCAAAGTTCTTGTTGTCCGCAAGGTTGGCCGTGGTGCAGAACTCGTACGCCTCCAGATAGTGCTGAAGCTCCGCATCCGCATCAAGCCCCTCTTCCACCTCGACGGTCGGGATCTGGTTGCCTTCCCTGTCGTAGCCGAAATCGTAGACCGCGAGATTTTCGGATTTGATATCGTAGTGTTCCTTGATATGGTGCTCGTCCTCGCGCTCCTGAAGTTCAAAGAGGCCGTACACCGTGCCGTTCAGAAAGACGATGACAGGTCTCGTGGCAACGCCGTCGAGATTGTCGTCCGAAGCCAGATAATGGCCGAACATGTCGCGGATCATCGTGTTGGAACCGTCGGAGCCTTCGTTGCCGCCGTTTCGAAGCAGGATCCGCTTGAAACCGTCGATCGGCTCACCCTTCTCGTCGTACGCCCCGATGGGACCGTCCTCAAAGAAGGGATAGGCAAATTTGGTCTGCTCGTCATACTCCGCGCGCGCATACAGACGCATGGATTTAATACGGAAGCCGCGGCTCGCCGCGCCGTGAACACGAACTCCGGCATTCATGGAAAGCACCGGCTGACTGTCAACGAAATACGACACACTGATGGGACGCTCCCATTCCTTGCCTCGCTCCTTGGGGTTGGCAAAAATACCTTTTTTCGCGCTGTTCAGGTTGTAATCGTCGGTCACGAGCGAAAAGACCGGAATGTCATAGCGGTCCGTAAATGCCTCGCCGACAAAATACGTCTTCGTGACCACCGCGCTCTTCGTGCCGTCCGGAGCGACCGCCATGCAGCGGATCACAAACGCCGTGGGCTGGTGAAAATCATCCTGTCCCGCCACCGCGCGGATCGGGTCTTTGTACAGCATGCTCGTCGGCGCGCCCATGCTCGGTGTGGAGCAATCCGTGGTGTAGTACACGGTGTACCCCGCGGGCGCCGTGATGGTCACGTCAAGCTCCTGAGTGTAGAACCCCTGCTCCGGGCTGACGGACGGCGCTTCCGCAACCGCTGCCGCAGGCTCCTCCCCGTCCGCGAGCGCGCGCCCGGGCAACGACAGCAGGATCACCGCTGCCATGATAAACAACAATCTTCGTAACTTCATTTTCAGGAACTCTTTGCCTCCGTTCCGGTAATCTCACACTTCAGGAAATTCATTGTCTCCTCCTCATAACCGAAGGAGAGTCCCGCGGCCGAAGCCAGTCGGAAGTTAAATGTCGACATCTCAAACTGCCCGCGTCCCGACCGTTCGCCGGAACCGATGCCGACCGCCGATGCGCCCTCGCACCGGATGTTCGAGACGGAATTCATCACGCGGACATCCGCTGTTCCCTTGCGAAGACCGACGGCCACGCACCTCTTGGCACGGATCTCCGTCTGGATGTCACACTCGGAAATCCTCGCGGTCAGCCGCTCCCCATTGAGGCAGCCGACGCCGATCTGCGTGTCGCCCGATGCCATGCAAGCGAGATGCACGTGCTGCATGTCCACGCGGCTCTCGCCGTCGACGGAACCGATCGCAACGCCGCGGTCGGAGTTGATCGTGGAGAGGATCCTCGCGTTCATCGCGGTGATCATCGCCGCGTTGTTGTACGAACCGATGCCCATGATCTGCTCTCCGGTCATGGTCAGGTAGAGGTTCTTGCATTTGTCGATGCGGATCCCGTGATCACGCAGGTATCCGCCGCCGATGCCGACGCACTCGCGGCCGTCACCGTGGATCGTCAGATCGCCGTCCATGTTGATCGTGATCTTGCCGACCGACTGGTTGCAATCGCCGCCGATCGCGTAGCTGGTGTCCGCGCTGACGCTGACGGACAGTTTGCCGGGTCCCTCTATGGTCAGCGACGAACTCTCCGGCACGCGGATGCCCGCGTCCTGCAGCGACACATTGCCCTCGATCACGAGCGTCACATCGCTCCGGTTGCCGATTTCGATACAAGGCCGCCTCTGGTACGACTCCAGATGGAGACTTCGCAGATGAATGCGGCTTATGGTGTTGTCCGGGATATGTACGACGATGTCCGCCTGATACTTCGGATTGCCGATCAGGATACAGTCCGGCTTCGGAACGACAAGTTCCGTGTAGCCGTCCATCACGAGCGGGATCACCGTCACCTCATTTTCAATACCGACGATGTACGTCTTCTTCTGCCGCGTATCGATGTTGCGCAGGTTCATGCGCACGATATCGTCGTGGATCTCCTTGTCGATCTCCTGCAGCAGGAGCGACTTCGGACGTCCGATGTAGAAGCCCTGGACATAGTCGATGCCGAGGCGGATCACGGTATTGAGCTCATCGCGCGTCTCCACGCCCTCGGCGAGCGCGCAGAAACCGTTCTCGTGCGCGAACTGCACCGTGTTGGCGACAAAATACTGCTTCTTGGTGTCACCGTCCACGCCGGAGATCAGGCTCCGGTCGATCTTGACGTAGTCCGGCTCGTACGTGAGCAAGTTTGTGATATTCGAGTAGCCCGTGCCGTAATCATCGATGGCGAGTTCCATGCCGTACTCCTCGCAGCGCTGCTTGATGATCTGCACCTGCTCGAGGCTCGCCTCCGTCTGCTCGGTGAATTCGATAACAATGTTGGGAAGGATCTCCTTGTAGCTTTCGAGGAGTTTCGCGTAATCTTCATCGTTGATCAGAACCTTCGGGATACTGTTGATGAAGAGCTTGCGCCCCGCCATCTCCTCCTGATGGTTCTTGTAAAACTCCAGCGTGTTGAAAAATGTCAGCCGCTCCACGTCATAGAGCCTGCCGAGAGACTCCGCGTGCTTGAGGATGGTCTCCGGATTGATGTTCATGCGGGAATTTTCCGCGCGCATGAGCGCCTCGTAGAAGTAAACCTCGCCGGTCTTGGCGCTGATGATCGGCTGAAAATGATACGTCATCTGGTTGGCGTCGAGGATCCGTATGACTTCCTTGCGCTCTTCCTCGTTGAAGTTCTCACGGCTTCCCGTGTTGAGCTTGCGGTTTTCCTTCTCGGTCTTCTTCTCCGCCAGTACGCCCGCGGTGATCGAAACAATGCTTTCCTCGTCGACGACGTCCTCACACGCCTTGGCGTACGTAATGTCGATGCTGTAGGCTTTCTTGTTGAATCGGTTGTACGTCTGAATGCGCGCGCGTAGGTTGTTGAGAAGTCCCTGAGCGTCACTGTCCGTGTCGTACAGGCCGGCGATCACGAACTCATCGTTGCCGAACCGCGCGCAGATGTCGCGGTCGTACATCGCGTTCTGCAGGATCTTCGAGAGTGCCAGCAGCACCTCGTTGCCCTCCTCGCGGCCGTACGCGTCGTTGATCGTCGAAAAACGCTCGATGTCGAGCGCGATCACACGCAGTTTCACGGGGCGGCCGTTCATATGCCGGTACACCTCCGTCAGCGTGTTGATGTATCCCTTGTAATTGTAAAGACCGGTCATGGCGTCGCGGACCTGGTTCTGCACGGTCATATCGTCGTACATGTACCAGCGCCGCTGCGTCTCCAGGCAGTGCGCGAGCTTGCGCACCCACGCGCGGAGATGCTCCGAGAAGACCTTCGGCGTGCTTCCGTAGGAAATGACGGTATATCCGAGGACGCGCTCCATAAAATGGATCGGCGCGACGTAAAATACCCGCGGCGAATCGCTCTCGCGGTACAAAGCCGGGAACATGAACTCTCTGGAGAACAGGCGGCCGTCCCCGTACGTGCAGGTGTCTTTCTCGTGGCTGATGGCGAGTTCCACCTTGTCGGTGACATGCAGCATCTCGCCGCGCTCGTGCATCGCATTTTCATTCAGGCAGAGGTAAAATGCCTCGAAGTTGCCGAGGTATTCCGTAAATTTGTCGACGGTCTGCAGACACTCGCGGAAATCCGTGACGTTGGTGATCTCCTCGCTCATGAAATTGTATTCCGATGGGAAGCTCTCCGTCGCGTCGCGGAGCGAGCGCACATACAGGTCGGAGTAAGCGCCGCCGGAGTTTCTGCGGCAACCGCAGGATCCGCCCGTGATCAGGTGGCAG
>JBGUPV010000070.1:0-14106 GCA_045130455.1 Lachnospiraceae bacterium
CGTGAGCTCAAGTTTCAGGGTATCCATCTCCATCTGCTTTTCCTGCATCAGCATATCCACATACAGGCGATATCCTTTGTCGGAAGGAATACGTCCTGCCGAAGTATGCGGCTGAAGGATGTACCCCATCTCCTCAAGGTCGGACATCTCGTTCCGGATGGTTGCGGAGCTAAGATTCAGATTCGTATATTTGGAAATCGTTCGGGAACCTACCGGTTCGCCGGTTTCCAGATAATTCTGAATAATGGCCCGCAGAATCGTCAACTTGCGATCATCGAGTTCCACGTCAGTTCCCGCCTTTCCGTTTTATTAGCACTCAAAACGTCTGAGTGCTAACATCCTGCTTAAGAATACACCGCAGGATTTCATTTGTCAATACTTTTTACGAAACTTTCGGTAAATGATGCAACTGTTTTTTGTTTACGGATCGCACACATCTTTCAATCCGTCCGGTCGGTCCGGTTTCGTTTGAAAAACAAAGAAACCGAGGCGCCCCCTAAGGGAACCTCGGTAAAATGACACATATGATCATAATGATCGTTAATCGATCAGCTCCGCGATCACGCTGTTGCTTACAAGCATTCCGCGAACTGTCAGGGAGAATCGGTCTCCGTTACGTTCCACAAGCCCGTTTTTCGCAAAATAAAGCAGCTTCCGTTCCAGATTTTCCGCATATTCTCTGCCAAACAGCTCTCTCAGCAGTCCGATCTGCAGTCCTTCCTTCATGCGAAGACCGAGCATCACGGTCTCGTTACGAATATCAAGTTTGCTTAGTTGCTCGACCGGTTCGTACGTAAGCTGTTGCAGATATCGGTTAAGGTTCTGTTCGACACGGTAACGGCTTCGGCCGATCAGGCTTGCGGCACCGATCCCGATTCCAAGGTATTCCGCTCTCTTCCAGTAACCGATATTATGTCTGCAGGCGTGTCCGGGCTTTGCGAAGTTCGAGATCTCATATTGTTCATAGCCGTACTTTTCCAGCGTCCGCACGGCCGTCTCATAGGTCACGGCAGCAGAGTCATCATCCGGCAGCAACTCCGGATGCTCCGCGTAACGATCGTAAAATGCGGTTCCTTCCTCGAGAATCAGGCTGTATGCCGAGATGTGTTCCGGATTCAATCCGACCGCTTTCTCGATCGTCCTGCAAAAGCTCTCAGCAGACTGCCCGGGAAGGTTCATCATCAGATCGATGCTTATATTGTCAAAGCCGGCTTCTCTCGCAAGCCGTACGGAATTCTCGCAATCTTTCCAGGTGTGAATACGCCCGAGCGTACGTAGTTCCGTTTCATCGGCAGACTGAGCGCCGAAGCTTACGCGGTTGATGCCTGCTTCGCGATATTCCTTTAGCTTTTCAGGCGTTACGGTTCCCGGATTGCATTCAATGGTGATCTCGGCATCTGAAGAAAGCGAGTAACACTCCCGGATGACAGAGAACATTTTCCGATAAAATCCCTCGGGCATCAGTGAAGGCGTTCCGCCGCCGATAAACACTGTCTCCACAGGAAGTTTACTCCCCGGTCCCGCGTTTTCTGACTTGTCGACGATCCCACCGAAATCCCGCAGGTCTCGGATCAGCGCTTTCCCGTACTCCTGCCTTTTCTCCGGACGATCGTCGAACGAAAGAAAGTCGCAGTAAGCGCATTTGCGGACGCAAAACGGAATGTGAATATACAACTCCATGTTTGTCCCCTTACGAAAAGGAACGCTGAACATGTCAGCGTTTCCGATTCTTACTCTTCGTCGAGCTTCAATACACTCATAAACGCGCTCTGCGGGATCTCGACATTGCCGACCTGGCGCATGCGCTTCTTACCTTCCTTCTGCTTCTCCAGCAGCTTCTTCTTTCTGCTGATATCACCGCCGTAGCATTTTGCGAGCACGTCCTTGCGCATCGCGCGTACCGTCTCGCGGGCGATGATCTTGCTGCCGATGGCTGCCTGGATCGGAATCTCAAACAGCTGTCTCGGTATCTCTTCCTTCAGCTTCTCGCACATTCTGCGGCCGCGCTCATACGAAGTTGCCTCGTGAACGATAAAGGAAAGCGCGTCGACTTCCTCGTGATTGACGAGAATGTCAAGCTTTACAAGCTTCGAAGGAACATATTCTTTAAACTCATAGTCGAATGACGCGTAACCCTTCGAGCGCGACTTCAGCGCGTCAAAGAAATCATAGATGATCTCGTTAAGAGGCAGATCGTACTTCAACAGCGCGCGCGTCTGCTCAAGGTATTCCATACCGAGATAGATACCGCGGCGATCCTGGCAAAGCTTCATGATCGATCCGACATACTCGGTGGTCACCATGATCTCGGCTTTAACAAACGGCTCCTCCATATGATCGATCTCCGAAGGATCCGGCAGGTTGGCCGGATTGGAAATATCAAGAACGGTGCCGTCCGTCTTATATACTTTGTAAATAACGCTGGGCGCGGTCGTTACAAGATCAAGATTATACTCGCGCTCCAGGCGCTCCTGAATGATCTCAAGATGCAAAAGCCCGAGGAAACCGCATCGGAAACCGAAGCCGAGAGCGATCGATGTCTCCGGCTCAAACTGAAGCGAAGCATCGTTGAGTTGAAGTTTCTCAAGTGCGTCCCGAAGATCCGGATACTTTGCGCCGTCCGCCGGATACATACCGCAGTAAACCATCGGGTTGACTTTCTTGTAGCCCGGAAGTGCCTCGGCAGCGGGACGATTGGCGTCCGTCACGGTGTCGCCGACGCGTGTGTCGCGCACGTTCTTAAGACTCGCGGTAATATAGCCGACCATGCCGGCGGAAAGTTCGTCACAGGGAATGAATTTGCCCGGACCGAGCGTGCCGATCTCGACAACATCAGCCTCCGCGCCGGTAGCCATCATACGGATCCTGGTTCCGGTCGTGATGGTTCCCTCCATGATGCGGCAGAAAATGATGACACCCTTGTACGAATCATATACCGAGTCAAAGATCAACGCCTGCAGCGGCTTTTCCGGGTCGCCCTTCGGTGCCGGGATCTTCTTTGTGATCTGCTCAAGCACTTCCTCGATATTGATACCCATTTTCGCGGAGATCAACGGCGCGTCCTGCGCCTCAAGACCGATCACATCTTCGATCTCGTGGATCACGCGATCCGGTTCAGCGCTCGGAAGATCGATCTTGTTGATGACCGGCATGATCTCCAGGTTGTGATCGAGAGCGAGGTACACATTGGCGAGTGTCTGAGCTTCAATCCCCTGTGCAGCGTCAACAACAAGAACCGCTCCCTCGCACGCGGCAAGCGAACGGGATACTTCATAGTTAAAGTCAACATGGCCGGGAGTGTCGATAAGGTTGAAAATATACTCTTCCCCGTCCTGTGCCCGATACACGGTACGTATGGTCTGCGCCTTGATCGTAATTCCGCGCTCCCGCTCAAGGTCCATGTTGTCAAGGACCTGTTCCTGCATCTCGCGCTGCGTAAGCAGACCGGTCTTCTCGATGATGCGGTCCGCAAGCGTCGATTTGCCGTGGTCAATGTGCGCGATGATACAGAAATTGCGAATTTTGCTCTGGTCAGACTTAGCCATTCTTCTCAATATCCTTTATCCGTTTATTCCGATCCGAGATGTTCTGAACGAGCTGAAAGAACAGCATGTTCCGTCGAAAATACTTCCCCGAAGTTTCCGAAAGTTCCTCTTGCCAAATCGCGATCGGTATAGTATAATTCAGCTGTTGTCTTTGGAGGAGTACCCAAGTGGCTGAAGGGTCTGGCTTCGAACACCAGTAGGTCGGTAACACCGGCGCAAGGGTTCAAATCCCTTCTCCTCCGTTGATCCGCGGCGCATCCTGCGCCGCTTTTTTTATGCCTTGTTTGGTAAACAAAAAGCGGGCCAGATTTCTCTGCCCCGCATGGTCTTTCAGAACATTACGCCATCTTGTTGACTGCAAGCTGAAGCTTGGATACTTTTCTCGCAGCGTTGTTTTTATGGAAAATGCCCTTAGCGGCGGCCTTGTCGATCGCAACGATCGCCGTCGTAAGACTGGACTGAGCCAAGGTCTTGTCACCGGCAGCCACGGCAGCAGTAACCTTCTTCGTCAGAGTCTTAATCTTGGACTTGATGATCTTGTTACGCAACGTCTTGGTCTCCGTAACAAGGATTCTCTTCTTCGCAGATTTGATATTCGCCATATTCACACCTCCTGTACATATAGTCTGGTTCTCGCATGAATTTGTGAACAGATCCGGACACGGACGCTCTGAACACACATGAGTGAAGTTTATTACATTTTCCCCGTTATGTCAACAACATTTTCAAAAATTTCGTTCGTTGGAAAATGAGTTTTTCTTCGTCAAGCTCTCTCCCCGTCTCAGGAGCCGCATTGCTTTGCCAAAAACACCTCGACCGCCATGCGATCCGTGATGTTTCCGGACTTCACTTTCGCGTCAAGTTCGTTTCCCAGAGCAACCGCGCCGGTAATGTCCGCGAGGTTGGCGTTGCGGCCGAACCGGATATATTTCGTTACCGCGTAGGAATTCATCTTCAACTGCTGTCCGATGTCAAATGCAGACAATCCTTTTCGAAGAAGCCGCAGGATCAGCGAAAACTGATAGAAACTGTTCGTCAGGTTATAGAGAATTGCCATCGGAGGCGTCTGGTCGGCCAAAAGATCTTTGTACAGCGCAAATGCCTGCTTTCGGTTCTTCGTAACGATGGCGTCGACCATCTTGAACATTTGCCCCTGCGTCATTGCCGATGTGAGCGCAAGAATGTCATCCCTTGTCACCTCATCACGGCCGGCACAATACGCGGCCAGTTTATCCGTCTCGTTGACGATGGCATTCATGTCATTGCCTGCCTGTTCGATCAAAAGACGGGCATTCTGTTCCGTGATCGCAAGACCGCTTCGTTTGAGAAGTGCCGCCGTGAATGAAACTGCGTCTTGCTCACGCAAAGGTTCGAAGACAGCGATATGTCCGTTGGCTTCAATGTATTTGTACAGCTTATTACGCTTGTCCGTCTCTTTCTCAACAAAGATAAAGTATGTCGTATCCGGGATTTCATCGAGATGATCCGCCAGCGGACAGGATGACTTCAACCATCCGGTATCAACCAGGATGATCAACCGCCGTTCCGCGAAGAACGGCAACATCAGAGCCGCGTCAAGTACCTGCATCGGGTCGGCCTTGTTTCCTTCGAACACCATGCGGTTCATCGTGTCGTCTTCGGGAAGCATCGCTTTTTCTAGTCTTCCGCGATACGTACGGCACAGGTACTCCTCGGTTCCTGTCAGCACATAGAACCGAAGGAAATTACCGTTCTTCAGATGTTCACGGATCGTGTTCATAGATTACCTTTCATCCGGTCGATGTTCCGTAATACCGATGCGCTCTCCCATCTTGACGATCGTCTCAAAATCTTCGGCGGTGTTCGCGAGAAGGTCATCATCAGGGCGGAAACTTCCTCTTTCGGTCAGTACCAGGATCGTGGAGCCGCCGAACTCAAAGTGCCCCTGCTCCTGTCCCTGCGCAACCGTTGCCGCTCCGAGATCATCGTTGGCGATCCTGCCGACACCGAGCGCTCCGACCTGCATCACGAGCACGGAAGCTCCGGAAGGCATGCGGATCTCACAGAACTGCCGCGCATTTTCCCGGTAGACTGCACTGTAACGGTGGATCAACGGGTGCACCGTGTAGAGTTTGCCGGGGATCACACGATCCGCGGTCTTCTCTCCGCCGACAGGATACATATAATGATGATAATCATCAAGACTTAGGCGAAGCAGGAAGAAATAACCTCCGTCGTACTTCTTTGCGAGTTCCTCATCCGCAAGTACTTCCGCCACCGTGTAGGGCACGCCTTTGATCGCGAAGCATGAATCCTCGGAGATGCGGTAGACGCTCGCCTTACAGTCACAAGGTGACAACAGAAGATCATCGCCCGTCGTGAACGGACGGCTCTCCGGCTTGATATCGCGCTTAAAGAAGTCGTGGAACGAAGTATACTTTTTCTTCTTATACTCTGAAAGACGGATCCCGTTCTTGCGAACGAACCCGGTGATCGCGACGGTCGAGAGAAAGCTGCTCATGATTCCTCTCTGGAGATTGGAATACCAGCGGGACGAAACCGCACGCATCAAAAGACGCGTCGGCGCATGGGCAAACATCTTCTCGATCAAAGCATTATTAGAAACCGGAACGGGAACAAGATTCCCGCTCCGGTCCTTATAGAATTTCGAATTCTCAGAATCGTTCATCATAAACCTCGGAAAATAACCCGTCCGATCACACGATCAGCACCAGCGCAAAGAGCGCGAGGCTGCAGCAGATCATAATGATCATGCCTCTCTTGTGCGGCTTCGGAACCGGGAAATTATATACATACAAAAATGCCACAAAGAGCATAAATGCGCTGAAGAATACGGGAAGGATCGACTCCGCGCCGGTGATCAGCGCCAGAAGCTTGCCTACGATGTATGCTACCGGAACACCGATGGCAGAAGCCGTGATCGGCATACCCTGATAAAACTCGCGCCGCTCGGACGTCTGTGCCTGACGCTCTTCCTCGGTCACATTAAAATATGCAAGGCGGATCACACCGCAGATCGTCAGAACAAGTCCGGCGATCAGACCGAAGATGCGGGCGCTCTCCCCCTGGTAGATCATATACGCAATGGTAGCCGGCGTCACACCGAAGCAAACGATATCGCAAAGAGAATCCAGCTGAATGCCGAACTTCTTCTCCTGATCATTGCGCTTCACAAGTCTCGCCACGGTACCGTCGAACATATCGCAAAGACCTGCGATCATCAAAAAGAAAATGCTCCAGGAGAAATTATAATCCTCGGCATTCCACGCGAGATACATGCTGATAAAGGCGAATGTCACGCCGAGATAAGTAAGGATAACAGACGGATTATAGAATCCTACGAAACGCTTTTCTTTCATGAAGATCACACCTTTTCACGTTTTTTCACTAAATGATTTTACCATCATTCAGAACAAAAATCAAACCCTTTTGTCGATTCTTCGTACATACAGTTTATCGATCGTTCATGCTTCCCGGAGGTCACCTTCGGAAGAACGCTTCTGAACGGACCTGCCCGTCCCTAAGGATCGTCGTGATCTGCCCGTCATTCATGGTCACGAAGTACCTTTCGCAGTTGTTTCGCAGGATTTCAAGAATGCTGTCCGACGGATGTCCGTAATTGTTCCTGCCGACCGAGATCACTGCCGTTACCGGTGACGACAGATGATACAGTTCCTCGCAGTCGGAGTACGCGGAACCGTGATGCGCGACCTTAACATAACAGCAATGCACGATCTTCCTCTCATACAACAAGGTGAGTGTCTCCATCACTTCGCGGTCCGAATCCGCAAGAAACAAAGCGCTTCCCGATTCGTCCGATACGACCAACACCAGGTTACCCTCGTTTCGGTCAACCGATGTATCGTCATCAGCAACATTCAGCGGCCACAACACTTCCACTTCCAACGTTCGCGTATCGAAAAGTCCGCATGTCATTCGAAGCACGCTTCCGCCGCTCAGTCCAAGGATCCGCGTATTTCCTTCTGCATCACCGAGTCCGCTAATATCGTTTTCACCGACGCCGCTCATGCCTCTTCCTGCACGAACATTTTCCGCCCAATCGCTTTGCAGTTCATGCTGCGGAAGGTACACTGTGACATCGCTCCAGGCATCCGCAAGCAAAGTGTCCAGACCGTTCGTATGGTCCGCATCCGTGTGCGTCACAAAAACCGCGTCAGGCTGCGAAAAGCCACGATACAGAAGAAACGGCTGAAGGATCTTCTCTCCCACATTCTTCTTCGAGGAACTTCCGCAATCGATCACGAAACAATTGCCGCCTTTGATCACGACCGCACAATCACCCTGCCCGACGGAAAGATTATAGATCCTGAGCGAACGACCGCGGATCGGTGCGAGACAAAGAAAGGAAAACACCGCCACGATCATAACATATGGTTTCCCTCGGAAAAACCGTATCAGCAGAAACACCGCAGCAATGACAAAGAACACATAGTTGACCCACGACGGCCGTCCCAGCACGATTACGGCTCTCGGCAGTTTGGAAAAGGCAACCGTCAAACGATCCAGCAGACGAACGAGCAAATGAACCGACCCTGCGATAAAGAACCCTGTATACAGGCTCACAAAGGAGATCGCGACCGAAAGCAACGCCAGCAGGAAAATACCGCCGACGATCGGAATGACCAGGAGATTCAAGATTGGCGCATACGGTGATGTCTTGTAAAAGAAAAACACCTGTACCGGAAGCAACAACATGTGCAGAAGTATAGGAAAATGCAGTCTCTTACACACCCGGGAGAAAGCATTTTCCGGGATTCCTGTCTCCGGTGTTTTCTTATGTTCCGTCAGCCATTGCAGGAACGGTATCACGGACGCACAGTAAAATGAGAGAAAAAATGATGTCTGGAAGACAAAATTCGGCCGCAGCAGCAACATCAACGCCATCAACAAAGCGGTCGCCGTCGGTCTGTCCGGAGTACGCCGGAAGCAAAGTCCGATCCTGCAAAACAGGAACAGTAACACCGCTCGCATACATGAGACCGGATAACCGATCAATCTTCCGTAGATCAGCAGTCCGATGCCTGCCAATAGCCCAGCGTGAGGCCTTCGAAGCTGCAGAAGGAATAAAGCGGTAAGCACACTGCCGAGTACCGAGATATGCATTCCGCTGACCGCCAATATGTGAGCGATGCCGAGATCACGAAAGCGGTCCGTCATCTCCGGATCCATATCACTCCGGTCACCACAGAGAAGTCCCG
The DNA here is from genome assembly GCA_045130455.1 of Lachnospiraceae bacterium. Taxonomy (GTDB): domain Bacteria; phylum Bacillota; class Clostridia; order Lachnospirales; family Lachnospiraceae; genus ISDg. Next base: position 8,765 of record JBGUPV010000070.1, read on the forward strand.
TGACAACCGGTTCGGAACTCGACGGATAAAGATATCGGATCCTTGCGCGGACTGACTCACGAAGCCATGTGAGCCGATATCGTAAGCTTTGCTCGGCAATACCTGTCTTGGCGTATTCCGAACATGACGCGACTACCGATTGCCCCCGGTAGTAGGTATATGCGTCCCATTCCCCGTCGTTGGAAGCTATAGTTATTGTCTGAAGCGAAGAAAGGATCAGGTGTTCTCCGGCTTTGGGAGCCTCGGAACCGTCAATGTAAACCACGATCCGGAACCGTTCATCCGGCTCATAAAACACTGTATCCGACCCGTCCGAAACGCCGACCCGCATCGGCTTGACAATGCAGTTTTGCTCGGAAGTCTCGACAACGATACCTTCAATCGCATCCGCGGTGAGGTACTCTCTTACGGCGTTTCGCTCCGATGAAAGAAAGCTCCCCGTTCGGAGAGCTCCCAAAACCATCGGTATCAACAGACAATATGCAATCCGGGGAACTTTAGAGACGGCGCGCAACAAGCCGATCGTTACAACTGACAGAATGATCACCGTGATCATGATGATGTGCTGTTCCGTCAGCACGATCAAACAACCGGCGATCGAGGAAAGAGACGCCCAAAAAAGCGGGCGTTTCATGATTTTCCTTTCTTGCTATTCCGCAGCACCCTCGAGATCCGACAACGTCAAAGGCGCAGGGATCGCAAGGCTGTGATAGGATTTCAAAGGCTCTCCGTCTACAGACAGCATGATACCATCAATGTACGGGAAATTACGGATCAACGTCGAGGCGATGGCCTGTATCGGCATATACGCCTTGACATTCTTTTCTTTTGCGAGGAACTCGGTCGAGAGATCGATGTAACAGATGCCGTTCTTGGTGTAAAGACGGCGGATCGAGGTTCCTTTCGGCACGGCAGAGATCAGGTCCTCCTCATCCTCCTTCGGACCCGCAAACAGGATCTCGAGCGCATACTGCTCTCTGGGCTTGTAGTCGTCGAGCAACGCTAAACGGTTCACGGTCTTTAACTGCGTTTTGTCCGCAGCGAGGAACGTCAGTTCAAAATCGACGACGTCCAGTGCTTCACCGACATCGTCAACAAAATCAGCCTCGCTCTGCGGACCGATCTCGCGGTCACGGATGCGGATCGGCTTGCCGCCGACCGTCAGCTGCACTTTGTAGATCTCGGGAAGACGGCATAGAGTGTGCACGATCGCGGCGCGCATCAACGCTTCCCGGACGGGATCCGTACTGATGATCTCATTGTAAGTCTCTTCAAAATCGACAACATATACGGCATCTTCCTCGAGAGAACGATGCAGGATCGAGACTTCCTGCGGGATCACCGCGTAACGATCGTGCGCAGTATCCGATGCGCAAAGAGCTTCGATCAGTTCACTGACACGACCCTCAAACCCTTTTGCGGAAAACACATGCTCGATCTGCGTGATCTGCGTGCCCCTTTCGTTCATGTAATACGAAACATACTCGTATTCAACAGGAGCTTCTTCTTTTTTCTTTTTGTCCTCACCGCACGAAGCCGTCAACAGGGTGATCATCGAAACGATCAGGAGCATACTCAAAAGACGCAATCTTCTCATGCGTTCCTCCCGTTCCGATTCGGGCGCGTCAGCGGTACTCTCACGCTGAATGTCGTACCCTCATCAACCTTGCTGTAAACCTTGATCTGACCGTTGTGTGCACTGATGATCTCACGCGTGATGGCAAGTCCCAGGCCGGTACCGCCGGTCTCACGCGAGCGATCCTTGTCGACACGGTAGAATCGTTCGAAAATGTGCGAGATCTCCTGCTCAGCGATGCCGTAGCCGGTATCCTGCACGGTGATAAAGAAATGACTCATATTGGCATTCAGGGTAACATGAACGCTGCCCTGTTCACGGTTGTAAAGGATCGCATTTTCCACGAGGTTCGTGATCGCCGTGAGCAGCTTCGCCTCGTCAACCTCAGCATAGACATCGCGGTAGCCTTCGTAGACGACCTCGATCTCCTTCTTCTGCGCCAACGGACGGACGCGCTTCAGGATCAGGTCGAGAGTTTCATTGATGTGCGCGCGTTCAAAGCGTACGGTATCGGTACGCTTGTCCATTCGGGCCAGTGTGAGCAGGTCGGAAATGATATGGTTCTCGCGGTCGATCTCCGCGTTGATATCCGTCAGGAACTCGCGGACCGTCGGAGGCAGCGCATCGTCGCCGGACATCAGTAAAGCGTCCGAAAGCACCTTCATGGACGTCATCGGAGTCTTCAACTCGTGGGAAACATCGGAGATAAAGTCCTGTCTCTTCTGCTCGGTCATACGCGTCTGACGAAGCAATTGATTGACGGAATCGGAGATCTCCGCAGACTGGCGGTTACTCTGAACGGAAAGCCAGCCGTCGTCGTTACCGTTGGCGATCGACTGAAGTTCGCGGTTGATCTGCGCGAGGGGGCGCGTTAGCAAAAGCGAACGGACAACCGCATACATAACGATCACGATCGCGATGGAAAGACAGCCGAGGATCATGAACCTTCGGCTTGTCTCATATCTGCTGAGTTCTTCGTTGACGGGGTACAGGATCATAAAGACGCCGACCGTCTTGTCCGTGGTCGGGTTTTTGAGAGGCAGCACATATGTCGCGGTCTTGTCCGTGTAATCGCACTCAAAACTCTCTTTGCCCAAAAGCGCATTGACAGCCTCAGGCTGAACGATTGTCTTCCCGTTGGTCGTATGATACGAATCGAAAACAACCGTGAGTGTCGCGTCCGCAACAACAACACGACCGCGGTACGTCTCCGAGACAACCGCAAGTTCATCCATCTCCGTCTCCTCCGGAGCGTCCCAGTAGCGGTTCAGCGCGAGATCGCTCGACAGTCTGCTGACATACGTGGAAATCTGGTTTTTGCTGTTGTCGAAGGTGTGTCTGCGGTTATAATCCACAATAATGTAGGAAAGAAGGATACACGAAATAATCCCGCAAAAAGAGAATGCGAGAAACATCGAAAAAGACATACTGATTTTGCTGCGAAGCTTATTCATTGTCAGAAAAATAATACCCTACTCCCCACTTGGTCTGAACATATACCGGTTCGCCCGCGTCGGGTTCGATCTTTTCGCGAAGACGGCGGACATGAACATCGACCGTACGCGCATCTTTAAGATAATCATAGCCCCAGACGATATTCATGAGGTTCTCGCGGGAATAGATCTTGTTCGGATGCGAAAGAAGCAGCTCGAGAACATCGTACTCCTTGACTGTGAGACGCACTTCCTTGCCCTTGACGAACACCTGGCGGCTCTCCGGAAGAAGCCGAAGATCCTTGTAGCGGATCTCGCGGTCCGGAACCGAATCCGCGGCAAGATCGCTGCGTCGGAAAATGGCCTTCATGCGTGCCTTCACCTCAAGAATGTTGAACGGCTTGGTAATATAGTCGTCAGCACCGTACTCCAGTCCGAGGATCTTGTCGGAGTCATCGCCGCGTGCCGTGAGCATGATGATCGGAACCTGCGAGTGCTCGCGGATCGATCTGCACACTTCATAGCCGTTTAATTTCGGAAGCATGACATCGAGAAGTATCAGGTCATAGGATCCGCTGGCTGCCTTCTCCACGGCTTCCTCGCCGTCATATGCGCAGTCCACGATCATACCCTCGGTCTCGAGGCTGAACTTGATACCTTTCGCGATCAGTTTTTCATCATCAACGACCAAAACACGCTTGCTCATACACTATCCTTCCTAAACCATAATGCTGAAATTATCGCACACAAATCCGATCTCTCAATTTTTCAAACATTGCGTCCTTGATGCCGGACACCTTCATGATGTCCCGGATCTCAGCAAACCCGCCGTGTTTCTCACGGTACTCGATAATATCCTTTGCTCTCTGCTCGCCGATCCCCGGCAATGTCATCAGGAGTTTAACATCCGCAGTGTTGATATTCACCGGCCCTGGATCCGTACTGCCCGAGCCGCCCGGATCGGTCTGCAGTTCCGGTATTACCGCCCCCGTTTGTGTCTCTTCAAGACTCGGGACGTAGATCTTCATGGCGTCCGTGACAGGCATCGCGAGATTCCAGTACGCGGTATCCGCGTCTTCGGTAAACCCGCCGGCGGCACGGATCGCATCATCCACGCGCGCCCCTTCGTCTAGTCGGTAGACTCCTTCTTGTCTAACTTGTCCACAGCAGTAGACGCAATAGGTAACAACTTCAGGATCAGGAGAAATCCCTTCACCGCCAGCCGTACGATTTTGTACAGGATCTTCAGGATCACAACCGGTACTGAGCGTTTCCCGGTCTTTTTCTCCGTCGACTGCTCCTTTGTTTTGTCTTTCGATCGCAAACCCGGTATTCCTCCCTCCGCTTACAACATACCACACTCCGGCAGCAATCGCACATACAAGACCGAGCGCCACCGGCAACCATTTTCGAAAACGTGTCATAGCAACCGCCTTCCGACACGCTACATACAGTACTTTGATTATACCCGAACCGACTGCAAGATACAACAAAAAATGCGTGGAATTCCTCACAAATTCCACGCATGTTTTTTGACAGATACAGCATTTTCCGAAGTCTTACGCCTGCTTCGACAGAACTTCGCGGATGCCTGCTCGAAGTGCCTTCGCCATCTCATCCACATTTTCCTTCGTGATCACAAGCGGCGGGATGAAACGGATGACATCCGTGCCGGCAGCGATCAGGATACAGCCGTTCTTCATAACGGCCTTCACGATATCGCCTACCGGACGGTCAAATACAAGTCCCTGCATGAGGCCGAGTCCGCGATGGCCCGTAATGCACGGAAACTCACTGCGGATCTCCTCAAGGACATCCCAGAGATACGGAGCTACTTCGCGAACATTTGCGAGCACATGATCCTTGCGGAAAATGGAAAAGACGGTCTCAACCGACTTACATACGAACGGATTGCCGCCGTAGGTCGAGCCGTGGTCACCGGGCTTAAGCGCATCCGCCGCCTTGCCTCTCGCGGCAAATGCGCCGACAGGAACACCGCATCCGACAGCCTTAGCCACCGTGACAACATCGGGAAGCACGTCATACTGTTCATAAGCGAACATTGTTCCGGTACGTCCCATACCGCACTGAATCTCGTCGAGGATCAGCAAAATGTCCTTCTCATCGCACAGAGCGCGGATCGCCTTAAGGAATTCCTTGTCCGCCGGATAGATGCCGCCTTCGCCCTGAACCGTCTCCATGATGATGGCAGCCGTGGTGTCGTCAACAAGTGCCTTAACGGAATCAAAGTCATTGTACTCCGCAAAGCGAACACCGCCGATCAACGGCTCGAACGGCTCGCGGTACGCAGCCTTGCCGGTCACGGAAACCGC
>JBGUPV010000071.1:0-2090 GCA_045130455.1 Lachnospiraceae bacterium
CTGCGCGTACGTTATATCCTCAAGCTTGGGAAGCGTGATATCCTTCGACGCGTCGAAACTCTTGATCTTACCTTCCTTCGTGACCGCACGGCTGTATTCGGACAGCATGCTGTTGTAGATCGCAAAGACAATGATCAGTACGACGATCGGGATCATAACGATCAGACAAAGGTCGCGGATCGACTTGATCTTTGCATTTCTCCTCGCCTTGGCGCTTCTCTTTTTCGCCGCGAGTCTGTTCTCAATACTCATATAAACCCTCCGTCGCTCAAATGAGCGAATTCTCAGAATCTCCGCCGTTTCACAGGCTTTCTCAGTGTATCATGAAACTCGGAAAATGTAAAGCAAATTCAAGGTTTCCTCACATCCGTTTTCCTGCCGGCGTCGGCGATCGTCCCGTCAGCGAAACAATAACGTTTCCGTGTGGCCGTTTTGTCCGATTCAGGGCTCATTTTCCGCGCTTCTGTCCACGGTGTCGAACTCGGGAATGAAGCTCTCCGAGGCCGTTTTTCCGATCTGGATAAAGCCGTTCTCTATCGGTAGTTCCCTCGCATAGGCGACGACCCTGTCATACTCAAACCGCGTGAGTCTTCGGTTCAGTTCCGGGTACGGGAGTTTTTGCCTCGGCGGTGTGTACTGGTTGAGTATGCTCACATAGATACTCTCGCCGTACGTCTCATGGAGATATGCGAGAACACGGAGGGATTCATCCCGATGGCCGGGAAGCACCAGGTGCCGCACGATCACGCCCCGCGTCATATAGCCGTCCGCGTCAAAAGCCGGCTCGCCCGCCGCCCGGACCATCTGCCCGATCGCGCGCTTTGCCGTCTCGGGATAGTCTTTCGCATGGGAAAATGCCCCCGCAAGGTCCGCACTCACGTACTTCAGATCCGGCAGATAGATGTCGATATCATTTTCCAGCAGCCGAAGCGTCTCCTCGGTCTCATAACCGCTCGAATTCCACACAACGGGGATTGAGAGCCCCCGCTCTTTCGCGATCCGCAGTGTCTCGTGCACGCCGGTTGCCCACTGGCCCGCCGTCACGAGGTTGATATTTGCGGCGCCCTCGTCCTGAAGGCGGAGCATTTCCGCCGCCAGCTCCTCAGGCGTATACGCGGTACCGACATCGCCGACGCTGATCGTTGCATTCTGACAGAAGATGCAGTGCAGCGGGCACCCCGCGAAAAATATCGCTCCCGAGCCGCGCTCGCCGCTCAGGCACGGTTCCTCCCACATGTGAAGCGCCGCACGAACCACGCGCATCGTGTCGCCGCAGCCGCACACTCCGGTGCGGACGGAACGGTCCACGCCGCAGCCCCGCGGACAGAGGTTACATTGTCGCATCGTCGGTTCGCTCATCGTGCCCTCCTGTCACAGTTTCATTGTGATCGTTCTTCGCGCCCCACGTCAAAGCTTCATTGCGATCGTGATCTTCCCGCTCCACGTCAAAGTTTCATGGTGATCGTGATCTTCTCTCCCGCTGTCACGCTCGCGTGGCTGCCCATGAGAAGCGGCATGGCCGGCGGAAGATGTCCGATGTCTGCGTCCATCACGATCGGCACCCCGAACCCGCCGAGCACATCGGTGACGGCGCGGTACTGGTCGAGACCCATCATTTCCTGTCCGTAGCACAGCGGCCGTCCGATCAGGAAACCCTTCACGTTTGCAAACCACCCGGCCTCACGGAGCTGCCACAAGGCCCTGCGGATACTGAAGACATTCAGGTCGCAGGACTCGATGACCCACACGATCCCTTCGTCCGCATGCGCCTCCGCGTACCCGACAGGGTCCGCATAGGGCGTGCCGCACAGAACCTGGAGGCAATCCAGGCAACCACCGACCAACCGGCCATCAAATTGAACCGTTTCCGTTGTTTGTTCTACACCAGTAGAACCATTGATATACTTACGGATTCCCGCAGTCTGTACGCAGTTGTACGGCTCGTACGGATGCTCCTCATCCTTCTTCCCGTCGGTGATGCCTTCCCACGCCGGATAGCTGCCGACCGTGTCAATCTTGCCCTGCATCAGGGCAATCGCGTCCTCGAGCGCCGCGTGCCACGGCTCCATGCCGAACGCAGCCGCGCTCGG
>JBGUPV010000072.1:0-15515 GCA_045130455.1 Lachnospiraceae bacterium
TTCCCTGTCTCATTGCTGCAGCCGAACAGGGCTCCCGCCAGCAGGCTGCACACCAGGATCAACGCAATCTTTCTCGTGCTCATGCAAAACTCCCCCGAAGTCACTCATAGATCAGGCAAGCCGTTGTACGTGGCTTGCCTAAGGATGATTATACCACATATCTCCCGGAAAAAACACTCGATCAGTCGACAATTATGTCTTCTTTTCGCATGTCCACGGTAAATGCGCTCCCCTTGCCGACCTCCGACTCCACCGAGAGTCCGACGTTCAGCTTATGTGCGGTCTTTTTGCACAGATAAAGGCCGAGTCCCGTCGCGCGTCCGCCGTCGGAGCCTTCGGTCGTCCCCGTGCGTCCGTTGAAACCGGTGAATCCTTTCTCGAAGATCCGCGGCACATCCTCCGGTGCGATGCCGATGCCGGTGTCCCGCACGATCACTTTCGCGTCCTCCGTCAGCGTGACCGTCACGCCTCCCTCGTACGTGTATTTGATCGCGTTGGAGAGAAGCTGCTCCAGAAGGAACGTGAACCATTTGTCGTCGGTCACGACTTTGACCGAGCGCGGTTCATAGGAAAATGAGAGTTTCTTCGCGATAAACTGCGGCGCATATCTTCGGACGGACGCGCGGATCAGCTCATTGAGATCGACCTCGCGGACCGCCATATCCGAAGCGTCCTCGCCCAGGCGGATATATCCGAGTGCCATATCGACATACTGCTCCGTCCGAAACAGTTCTGCCGCCAGCGCGCGGTTCTGCTCGGTGTCCTCCGACTTCACGAGCATCTGCATGACTGCCAGCGGGGTCTTGATCTGGTGCACCCACATCGTATAATAGTCCTTTGCCTCGCGGCGCTCGACTAACTGCCGTTCCTCCGCAGCTTCGATCCGCTTCCACAGCGCATCGATCAGGTCGGCATAGTCCGTCGCCGCGACGCCGTACTCATCCTGCAGATCCTCGTGCTCGTACGATGCCGTGCGGATGCTGCGCAAACGCGCGCGGTGATGCCGGAGTTCCCGCAGAAAATCCACGACCCCCAGCACCGTTCCGAGAAAGAGGAAAAGCAATGTCGTATACAGGATCGTCTCGCCGCGGATGCCGTAAAGCCAGAACACGAGCACTTCCACACCGATAGCCGCAAGGCCCCACACGATCGGATAAAACCGATCCTTCAAAAATTCAACGAAAAATTTCATTCGGCCCCTCCGGAGGGTATTCTTCTAATCTACATGCAGTTTGCATTTTGCGCAGACCGTCACGTTGGCCGGCTGCTCAAACCCGCAGTGCCTGCACTTTTTCAGAACATAGTTCTTGCACTTCAGGCAGATTGAAACACCCGGCAGGTTCTTGTATCCGCAGGTGCACACCTTCCGCCCGTCCGCCAGCACCACTTCCTCGGGCTTGACTTCTCCGCCGCATCTGAGGCAAACCGTGACCCTCGGAAGATTCTTGTACCCACAGGTGCAGTACTGCCTTCCGTAGCGGCCGCGCGCCTTAGTCCAGACGCCGTGTTTCGACAGCGTGGCTCCGCACCACTGACAGTTGGTCGAGTCCGCCGGACTGTATTCCCAGCACTTTGTGCATCGTATCGTTTCTTTACCGTCCGTCGGGTTCTCGCCGGTCGCGGACGCAGCCTGTACAGCCTCCCTGGGAAGCACAACATCGGGAAATCCATCACCTTCCGGGAGCGAAATATCAGGAAATCCGCCATCTCCAAATTGCGCAATCCCCGCCTCTCTTCCTTCTTCCGATTGTATATCACCCGGCTCTCCGCCTTCTTCCGGCTGAGGGATTTCGGAAAATTCTCCTTCATTTTCCGAGAACGGAACATACGCCAGCGGCATCCCGCACACCTCGCAGAATTCCGCCTCCGCCGGATTCGGATGCCAGCAGTATGAGCAGCGGATCCGCTTGGTTCCCACCGGATCCAGAATACTGCCGGAACCGGCATCCGCAGCCCCTTTCTTCCGCATTCCCGTCAGGTCTTCTTTGGGAAGAAACTCGCCGCACCGCTCGCACACCACGGCATATCCCGGATTCTCGCAGCCGCAATTCGTGCAGCGCATGGCATTTCCTCCCTTCAAGGTAATCTACTCAGGCGGACTCTCCCGCCGAATCCTAAACTTTCTCAACGATGCAGGTCACTCCGCGTCCTTCATCTTGCTCTGCACACGTTCGCGTGCCTTCGCTGCGTTCGCGTGCCCGGCCTGCTCCGCCTTCTTATAATACGCCAGCGCCTTGCCGTAGTCCGGCGCTATCGTGTAGCTTTCATTTTCATTCTCATAGATGAGCCCGAGGCTGTACAGGGCGATGGCATCGCCCTTCTCCGCCGATCTGCCGTAGTACGTGACTGCCTCGTACAGGTCATGAGAGACCATGGCACCGCCGAGATCCGTGTCCGCCCGGCTGCTGCCCTCGCTCTTATTTTCCCTGTCGGCCTCCAGGTAATAATTTCCTAAAAAATCGTTCGCCTTGATGCTCCCGCATGCGGCAGCCTTTTGACAGAGCGCGCTCCACTTCGCCGCGTCCTCCGCCGCGCCTTCTTCATAATAGTACGACGCCAACGCGTACATGGCATCGATTATCTTCTCATCATCCGTCAGCACGTCGCCCGTCTTCAGATAGCACTCACACGCCTCGGCGTACGCTGCCTCGTCCGACATCTGAAGCTTGTAGGCCTGCTCATACAGGACCTTCGCATCATTCGGAAAATGCGTCGGCTCCGGCGTCGCCGTGACGGAAACCGTCGTCTCTGCGGGCGTCGCGGTATTGCCCGCCTCGCCGGAAGGCTTGGTTTTATCTTTCAGGGACATCACCAGCAGGACCGCCGCGGCAACAACCGCGACAGCCAACACCGCCAGCGCCGGATACAGCCACCGGGATCCTGTCTTCTTTCCGTTTCCCGCGGTGTTCGCGTTTCGCAGCTTTGCTTCCGTCGGGACCTCTCCCCGGAGGATCCTCTCCGAGTACTCCCGAAGATTTTCAACACTCTGCCGAAGCGGCGGATTGACAGCATCAAGCCAATGCACGCGCGTCAGATAGTACTCCAGCTCACTGCTCATCTCCGTCTCGGAAAGCCGGAACGGGATCAGCGTCTTCCCGGAGTTGAACGCCAGCGCCACCTCGTTTGCGACCTGCCGGGACTCGTTGGAACTGTCGGTATAGATGAGCACAAAAAGACTGCAGGCAGTGATCGCGTTATGGATCGCCGTCACCCACTCCTGCCCCGGAACAATGTCCCTCGGCGCGTACCAACAGCGGATCCCGTGCTGCTCGAACTCCGCGACCACGGCATCCGCGACATTTTTATTTTTCGAAGAATAGCTCAGAAAGACGTCGATTCCGCCTTCGCTTCCGCCCGCGGGCCGGTTCTCTTCGCTCGCAAGTGCCTGTTCCAGGTTGTCCCTGAACGTGTTGTCCGACTCCATACTATCCTTTCCTTCGCAAAATGAAGCCCGTCACTCCACAATGTACCCGCTGCCGACCTTCGTGGTGATGTACCCCGGCAGTCCCAGTGCTTCCAGCTTCTTGCGAAGCCTGTTGACATTGACCGTCAGAGTATTTTCCTCTACGTAGCAGTCATCCTGCCACAGTGCCGTCATCAGACGGTCTCTCGAGACGATCCTGCCTTTGTTCTCGAGGAGCGTTCGCAGGATGCGGAACTCATTTTTCGTGAGTTCAACGCGCTCCTCCGCAACCGTCACGGAATTGTCGCCGAGATTCAGCCTGAGGCCCCGATGCTCCAGTTCCTGCGGCATCTCGCCGAGGTCGTAGGCCCTTCGCAAAATGGCAGACACCTTCGCCGTGAGCACCATCGGGTCCACGGGCTTCGGGATGAAATCATCCGCCCCGAGATTCATCGCCATGACGATGTTCATGTTGTCCGCCGCGGACGAGAGAAACACGATCGGCACATTCGAGACCTTGCGGATCTCGGTGCACCAGTGATAGCCGTTGAAAAACGGCAGCATCACATCCACGAGCACAAGCTGCGGATCACACGCCGCGAACTCCTCCATCACGTTGCGGAAGTCCCGCGCCGTGACAACCTCGTTGCCCCAGTTTTCGATCTGCTTCTTCACCGCCTGCGCCAGCGCGTAGTCATCTTCGATCAGGAAAATTCTTTTCATCTATCGTTCCTCCGATCGGATTGATCTGACATACTGTCCGGACTCAATTCAGCTCTTTTCTTCTGAAGTGCTTTTATGATTTCTGCAACATTATCTTCGTTCGTGAGACTCGGATACTTTTCTTCCAGCATGATCAGATCTTCTTTCGTCTCCGCCTCGAGTTTCTTCGTCTCTTCAAACAACTCCGCGTAATCATCGCGCTCAAGGCGGGCTTTGATATACTCAGCCGCCTCCTGCGAAATGCCCTCCCACGAACCATACAATTCCGTCACGGCATGATCAATACGGTCAGCGGTCAGCGGATCCCCCATCTCTTTATGTGCAGTCAATATTCCGACGATATCCGAGACATCATTTTTGTATTTTCGAAACGAACGCAGTTTCATTGCGAGCAGATACTCCGCTTTTACAACCCGTACGCTCAATATCTGAGCAAACGTCCGGTAATAGACCGAGCATCGGACCAGATTCCGGCTGAAGGAAGCAGTCTTCTGAAAATCTGAATTGATCCACCCACGAGACAGCCCGAACCGTTCCTCCAGATTATTGATCGCTTCCTTCATTGCGGAAGATGCCTGTATGACAGCATCAATATCGGTTGTCATGGAACGAAATCGGTACAATTCAACAACCGCCGCCCCACCGACGAGAATGATCTCCGCCGGCATCTTTTTCCCTGCGAGCCTTTTGTATTCTTTGGCAAGTTCGAGAAGGTATCGATCGATATTGTCCTTCGTAAAGACTTTGCTGTCTTTATTATCGCTAACAGACATCTCGTATCTCCCCCTCCATTATGTTGAATCGAGCGAACTCCGGAATCGCTTTTTCAACCGCCAGGTCCAATGCGGAAGGATTATCGCAGGTCTTCGCCGTGAGCCAAACACCCGTCGGATAGACCGGTTTCTCCAGTTTTACTTTCCTCAGGGAATCATACTTGCTGCACAGCGGGACGTCATTTTCCCTGCACAGATAATCGACCATCGCAAGAAGGTACAACGCCTCCGGGTGCCAATCCCTTTCATAATACTCTTCGATATCGTTACCGCTCAACGTCTCAATCAGGAAATCAATATCCCCGAGCTCCTTAACTCTGTGACAGACGTTGCTTCGGAACAGGTCAAAGGAAGGCCTGTGGTACATCCGCTTTGCGATCAATTCCTCCATCGTCATTTCAAGTGCTCCAGCAATCCGGTATACAGTCTCTGCCATGCATTTCTCAATCTTCGTCTTCCCGCAACACAGATCACTGATCGTCGCATACGGAACTCCGCTTACCTTGGAAAGACGATATGCGGTTATATTTCTGCTTTCCAATAAATCGCGGAACATGGTTACCTCTCCTTCGTAATCGAATAATTATACCTGTCGGTTTGTAACGGTATGCCGATATATTATTCACATATAACGTTACGCCGATTCTTACTAAAAGTATATCGGTTTGCCGTTGCAATGTCAATTGCGTTTTCACGATGATCGTCGCCGATTTTTAGTCTTTCCGACATGGCACACCCAATAAAACAGCGGGGCCTTGTCGTGAACATTGCTCCCGAAAGCCACCCGCTGTTTCATATTGTCTGTCTTATTATCGCTCCAACACCCTTTGATCAGTTATTCTCCCCAGATTTCAGCCTTGGTGTATGGCTTCGCCGTTATCACAACATTTTTCTCGGGCATGACAAACGCCCAGGCCCAGTAATCACTGTCGTAATGCGTCATTTTCAGTTCCTGGCCGTCGAGATAAATGTGTATGCCGGCATCGAGCACCACGCTTGACCGGATCTCAACGGTCTCGCCGGAACAGGCACTCTCAGGCAGAACGTTGAGAATCTCCGCCAGGCTCCCCAGTTCGCTCAGCTCGTAAGTGATGCTGTACGTTGTTCCAGAGTTCAGGAGTTGTGCCGGTTTCATGCTGTTGATCCAGCTCTGCACATCCTGCTCCGTCGCACTTCCCGGGAAACGCTTGCCGGTCTGCCAGTTACCGCTGCCGGCAAGTTTCGCCAGTTTGGTCCCCGTCGTGCCGATGCCGCTGCTGCCGGAAGTGCAGAACGGGATCACCGTCGCCGTACCGAAATCATAGCTCTCGACAAATGTGTCCATGATCCGCGGCTCGTTCGCCGCCCAGATCGGGTATCCTATATAGATCTTCGTATAGCCGAAGAGGTCGATCGTCTCGCTGCCGATCTCCGGTCTCGCCGCGGCATTGCCCTGTTCCTTCAGAGCGCGGCAATTGTAATCATTGTAGTTGATATCTGCGCTCGTATACGGCACTGCGGGAACGATCTCATACAGATCCGCATTTTCGATCTTCGCGACCATCTCCGCGACTTTCTTCGTGTTGCCCGTCACCGAAAAGACAACCACGAGCACATGCTCCGGAGCAGTGACGCCCTGCGTAGGTGTCGGAGTCGCAGCAATCGTCGGGGTTGCCGTAGCCGTCGGGGTTGCCGTAGCCGTCGGAGTGGCCTCTGCCGTCGGTGTTGCCTCCACCGTCGGAGTCACCTCTACCGTCGGCTCGGAACCGTTGTTCCCGCCGTCCTTTCCGCACGCTGCCGTTACCAGCATTACGCAAAGAACCAATACTGTCATAAACAGATTCTTTCTCATCATATATGCCTCCTATGCTCTCTGCAACGCCCCATCGCTGTAGCAGTAATAAGCCGGATTTTAATCTCTTGTTTCGGTTGTTTCATTGTAGCAAAACCGCAGTTTTCTGTCAATGAATGCGGGGATACCGGCCGAGCCGATATCCCCTCTGAATTCATGCCCCTGTCTTTGGGTAAGTGAGCCTTCTCATGCGGTTGATCACGGCGTACACATCGCATTTTCGCGGCAGGGCCAGGAACCGGTCGCACTCCGGGAAAAATCCCGAATATACCGTGTCAAGTCCTTTCTCCGCAATCTCCGCATACAGTTTTTCTACAGTTGTAGAAAGTTCTATCTGCTTGGTATTCTGCCGGATTTCCATCAGCCGGATCATAAATCCGATGGCCGTTCTCTGCTCCTGACACAGGATGTTCGCAATGGCTCTCGTATCGATCTTTTCCTCGCCGATCAGGATGAATCCGATGTCCGGCACGGCAAGTTTCTCCTGCCATGCCTGTTCCGGATACGACGTGAATCCCTCCGCAAGCAACCGGCGTGTTTGCGCCCAGACGGCAGGCTTCAACGCACTGCCGCGTGCGCCGGCCGTCTCCGTCGCTTCCGCAGCGCCGAGTGCCTTCGCCGCCTTCGTCACATTGTAAATCGAATACTCTTCCATCATGTAGACCGTATCCGCCACTGAGAGATACTCTCCGCTTCCGCCGATGACCAGGATCGTAGAGACTCCGCAGGTTTCGTACAGCTCGTTCACCCTCTCCGTGAACGGCGTGATCGGCTCTTTGCGGATCAGTTCCTTCATCAGCCGGTCGCGGATCATAAAGTTCGTAGCGCTTCGGTCCTCATCGATCAACAGAAGTTTTGATCCGCAGTCGACAGCCTCCAAAATGTTGGCAGCCTGCGATGTGGAACCGGATGCATGGTCCGTCGAAAAATCCTCCGTATTTCCGCCGGGAAGCCACGAAATGAAAGGCGAAATATCAATATTCTTGATGCTCCGTCCGTCTTCCGCAGCGATTGATATTGCCGACGGGTCCGTCACGCACAGCTCGCGTCCGTCTCCGAGCGCATGGTCGTAAATGCAGGCAGCGATCGTGTCGAGGATCGTGGATTTTCCGGAGTATCCGCCGCCCGTGATGACCGTGACACCCTTTCGGATGCCGAGGCCGCGGATCCCGCACGCCTCAATCTCCTCGTCCGGCGGCGCCGTGAACGGCACCGCGCCTGCCATCGGCAACTCGGTCTTCGCTTCTCTGGGCAAAATGCTTCCGTTCGCCAGAAACGCGCAATACCCGCTCGTCTTCAACCACGCCCGCAGTTCCCGCTGCTTGTTCGCCAGTTCGATCACGTCGCGAACCCTCGCGCGGTCAAAACGCACGACAAATGCGGCCACCGCCTGCGGCATATCTTCTACCAGCATCGAGATCGTCTTCTTGATCCTCTTTTGCGGCAGCTGCACCTGAAACCTCATGCTCAGACACATCTGCGGTGCTCCGACCTGCTCCGGCGGAAAATGAATGATGGTTCTTCCGCCCCCGTTCCGATAGTCCTTTCGAGGTCTCTTCGCAAAATACGCCGAGTTCCGTTCCAGAACCTCTCCGCCCGGATGGGCCATGTAATAGTACCCCGTCTGCTCCGGAGTCTTATGCCTGTTGTACAGTTCCTCGTTCATCGCCTCCAGATACGGAATAAACTCCCGGTAGCAATAGTCCGCCACCGTCGTCTCATACGTGTCGATCCCCAGGCATTCCGCCGGGATCTGACACAGGATTGTCGGTCTGTCCCACGACATTTTGTTCGTGTGCTCCACGGTAAATGAGTATTCTCCATACCAGAACGTATTGTCACTGACAAACTCCGGAAGGTCTCCCGGGTTGCCCGGAGTCCCCGCCGGGATCATGACTTCCGCCTCGTACATCTCGCGGTAGTTCACAGTTGCTTTGTCCATCTGTAATAGGTGTCGTTTTAATCGGATCACTTTTTCACCCTATTTAACCTTTCTGTTTTGTTGCTTTGTTGCTAAAGGAACTAACAGCGAAGTGTGTTTTGGGCAAAAAAATACCGTGACAAACCGCCACGGGGATAATGAAACCTATTTAGAAGCAAGGACAGATTGACTCCGTTATGATTCCGATTCCCGAGGTAATGATGCGCTATGCAGTTTGATCACTGTATTCATGCCGTACATATCAATTACCTCCTTGAGAATTGAATTTATTTTCGCTGATCAGGACTATACCACGGATTTCCGATCATGTCAACACGGAAAATAACAGCCCTGCCGACGGAGCGGCAAGGCTGCTTCTTTCACTGTTCCAATATCTTCCCGCAATTCCCGCAGGTATCCGCACCGACCGGATTTTCCTGCCCGCAGTCAGGACACTTCTTCATGACCATCCCCTTGCACTTCAGGCAGACGGTCACTCCCGGAAGATTCCTGTATCCGCAGTTGCAGATCCTGCTTCCGTCGTCCAGGGTCTTCACCTCGGAGGGCAGGCGGGCGCCGCAGTACTGACAAACGCCGGCTCCGCGCGGATTAAACTCGTAGCATTTTCTGCATCGGACCTTGACCGCCGAGGAATGATGGGCCCATTCCGGGGTGTCCCAGGATCCCCGTCTCTCGGGATCCGATGCCCCCGAGCCATCTTCCTGCGAATGCGCGCCACGCATATAATCCACCAGGGCTCCGATCAGGTCAATCCCTTCATCATCCGCATAATCATCCAACTGGAACACACGCGGATGTTTGCCGCAACCGTCGCAGGTCAATGTATTCCACGGCACTTCCTTGCCGCAATTGACGCAGGTGATCTTTGCGTTTTTCTGCCTTGCGAGCGTTTCAAAAGCCTCATCCGCAGCTGCACGCGCAAAGGCGGGGTGAAGCGATCTGCCGCAGTACTCACATACCGCAGCCGTCGCGGGGTTGTCCCGCCAGCAGCTCCGGCAACGCACCTTCCGTTTTGCCTCCTGCACTGTTTTCGGAGCGCTCTTACGCTCGCCTCCCGCATTGTAAGCCGGAACAATCTTACTCTCGGTCTCCGCCTGGGAAGCCGAAGCGGCCTTACGCTCAATCCCCGCCTCGGGAGCCACAACATCATGATTCTCAATCCCTGCCTCGGCAACCGGAGCGTCCTTACGCTCACCTTCCGCATTGGAATCCGGGGCAGCCTTAATCTCGCTCTCAACCCCGGAAACCGGAACATCCTTACGCTCGTCCGACGCCTCGGAATCCGATGCATCCGAAATAGGCATGCCGCATCTTGCGCACACCGTGCTGTTTCGATCGTTGACACTCCGGCAACGGGGGCAACGGATCCTCCTCATCCAATCCGGATCCGGAACATTTCCCTCTCTGTGCGGGACCGACAGATCCTCCTTCGGAAGGAATTCCCCGCACTGCCCGCATACTACCGCATAATTCGGATTTTCCTGTCCGCAAACCGTACAACGCATCGTTCATCCCTCCTTCGTATTATTTTCCATTGTATCACGACGCGGCATACGCGTCAATTGTATTTACGTCAACGACATGGTTTTTCTTTCTCGCCACGCAAAAACGCCTCCCCCGTCGCTGGACGGGAGAGGCTTTTTCCGTTGAAAAATGATATCAGTGAATGAACTTCACGCTGAGCAGATGTCCGTTGCCGCCGCCGACCTTGGTCAGGTACAGCGCCGAAACGCCGTCCGGGATCGGGCAGGCTGCGCGGTACTTCTCCCAGATGTCGGAGGAGTCCACCTTGACGGTGCCGATCACAGGGCCGCCCAGCTCGGTGCGAACTTCGAAGCTGTCGTGGATGTAGCCGC
Organism: Lachnospiraceae bacterium; assembly: GCA_045130455.1. GTDB lineage: Bacteria > Bacillota > Clostridia > Lachnospirales > Lachnospiraceae > ISDg. Next base: position 10,529 of record JBGUPV010000072.1, read on the forward strand.
GAACCGTGAGTTCGATCTCCTTCACACCCTTGAAGTTGATGTACTTGAAGCCGATGGTCGTGCCGTCGTGGATGTTGGCAACGTACGAAGGGTTCTCGTCGCCGTCGCGTCCGTCCTGCGTGATGCGCGGCTGGTTGCCGATACCGACAAGCCAGTGCATCGGTTGCGTGATCTCCTTGTCAAACAGGTTGCACGCGATATGCGCGGGAATCTCGTCGGTGTCGCGGAGCGGGCCGCCGTTCAGGCCGCAGGATGTGATCTCCACCTGCTTGATGGAGCCGTCCGCAGCAAACTTGACTTCCTCGGCACAACCCTGGCGGGAGTACCACGTCGCGTTGGTCTGGCGATGGTAGAAAATGTATCTCTTGTCGCCGATCTCGATCAGACTTCCGTGGTTGTTCGCGCCGTAGGCCGCAGGCGTCTCCGCGTCCTTGTAGGAATCGATGTGGAAGTCGCTGTTGGAAACGATCACACCGCCGTAGGTAAACGGTCCCTCGGGACTGTCGGAGGTCGCGTAGCAGAGCTCGTGCATAACTTCGCTGGAGTAGATGAAATAGTATTTGCCGTCGAACTTGCGGATCGAGGAGGCCTCGAAAAATGCGTGATTCTCAAATCCGGTGCCCTCACTGTAGCAGGAGCCCGGAACCACGATGCGCGGATCCTTCACGATCGTGAGCATGTCCGATCCGAGAACCGTCAGCTGCGAGCCGTGGCGGCTCTTGTCGCCTCTGCCGCAGAAACCGGTGAAGAGATACGTCATATCGCCCTCGGTCAGTACGCCCGGATCGAACTGCGGCTCATCGCCTTCGCGCTCGCCGAGCTTCGTGCCGTCCGCGTAGTGAACGTAGCCGTAGAATTCGTATTTGCCGGCAGGCGTGTCGCAGACAGCGACAGAAACGATACCGACCTTGTCAAGCACATAATACAGATAGTAGCGTCCGTCGGGACCGACCGTCACATCCGGCGCGTAGAGAACCATGTTGCCGCGGGAGTTGACCGGGTCCTGGGTCTTCTTGTACGTAACGCCCTCGTATCTCCAATTGCCGAGATCGTTGACAGGCGCGGACCAGCATACATAATCGCCCTGGCAGAACACGTAGCCGTTGAACTGATCGTGCGAACCGTACACATAAACGCGGTCGCCGAACACGTACGGCTCACCGTCCGGGATGTACTCCCAGTTCGGCAGGTACGGGTTGTACGCCTGCTTTCTCTCCGGGATCGTCTGGTCGGTGAGAACGCCGATCATGAAATCGTTGAACGGCTTATTTTCATAACTCGGAACACAACCTTCCTTGAGGAAGTTCATGCCGCAGTGCGAGCCGGTTCCGTAAGGCTTCCAGTACGGCATTTCGGTGCCGTCGGCATCCTTGCCGTTCGGGTCGCCGTTCTTGATGAAGTTCGTCAGGTAGTTGCACATCTGACGCGCAAGGTCGAAGTGATAGCCCTTGAACGGTCTCCAGCAGGCTGCCAGCGTCTCGAAGAAGAACCACAGGTCAACCGAGTGGAACGTGCCAGGGTTGTCCCAGCCCGGGATATCCGGATTGAAGTTATAGTAGTAACTCGGCGCCTCGTTGTGGGCAAATGCCGCCTTGATCGCGCACTCAAGACCGTCGGTGGGCGCGAACATCTTGCCGTTGCGGACCTTCGCCTCGTCAAATGTCATGAACTTCTCGAACTTGTCGCCGAGAGCCTTCTTCGCCTTCTCGAGGAAATCGGCCTCATCATCCGCAAAGATGCAGGACTTGAACTCGTCGCCCGTGTTGCCCGAGATCATCGGAACATTCGCATGCTCACCCTTGAGGAAGAGAATGTACGGATCCTCGACCATGAACTTGTGATCGATGGTCGGTGCGAAGCGGGGATGGTTCTGCGCGAACTCACCGTATTTGTCGCGGATGAATGTCGCGTCCAGAGCTCTTGCCTCCTCGAGAGTCTTCACTCCGAGGAATTCGAAAAATGCTTCGCCGTTGGGCTCATTGGCCTCGATGGTGCGGGGCGTGATGAAACCGTCGAGCATGTACGGGCTGCGGATCATACCGCTGTGCACGATCGCCTTCTGGAACAGACCGATGCTCTGCGGGCTCGTCAGCTGGTTCATAACGCTGCCGCCGCCTGCGGACTGGCCGCCGATGGTGATGTTCTTCGGATCGCCGCCGAACGCCTTGATGTTGCGGATGACCCACTTGATGCCGGCCTGCTGGTCGAGGTTACCGAAGTTGGTCGGAGCTTCCGGCGACTCTTTCGTGATCTCCGGATGCGAAATGAAACCGAACGCGCCGAGGCGATAGTTCACGCTGACGAAGACAACGTCGCGCTTCGCGATATTTTCCCCGTTGAACTCCATCTCCGGCGGATACCCCCACTGGAAACCGCCGCCGAAGAACCAGACGTAAACCGGAAGATTCGCGGTGTCGTCCTTCGCGTTGGTCCAGACATTCAGATACAGGCAGTCCTCGTCCATCGGGATCTCCGGATCCACATGCCACTCGCGGCAGTAGATGTCGGTACCCAGGCCGGGCGTGTCCTGCATCGAGATCGGCCCGAAGGTAAAGCAATCGCGAATGCCCTCCCAATCCGCAGCGGGCTGCGGCGCACGCCAACGATTCTCCCCGACCGGCGGTGCCGCGAACGGGATGCCCTTGAACACGCTCACGCGGGTATTGTTGCCCGGCAAGCCGCGCACAAGGCCGTTTTCAGTTTTTACTACTTTAAGCATATCCTTCCTCCTGATATTCGCTCGGGCGGATGCCTCTTCGCGGGATTCCCCGTCCCGGCGCCGCCCCGAAAAAATGTGCTTATATTATATCGTTTTTAAGCGGAAAATACAATCTGATTTGTTGTGTTTTGTCATACTGTTGGCCTTCGGAACCATGTAAAAAAGGATGCCCCCGATCCACTCGGAGGCATCCTTTACTGTCACTTATTCGATTCTCAATCCTCGGAATTCTTCCGCTTGAAAATGAGCAGAATGATGATCAACAGTGCCGCGACGATCACGCCGATGATCAGATAAAGATTCATCGTATCGCCGGTCTGCGGAGCAGGTTTGACCGGTTCCTCCGTCGGAGTCGGTTCCGGCTCCTTCGGCGTAGGTTCGGGCTCAATCTGTTGCTGCTTCTCCTTCACAGCGAACGCCGCTTCCAATGCGGTCTCATAGTCGTCAAACTTCACCGAAACCGTATGGTTGCCGACGGACAGCTGATCAAGGTATTCCGCCTTCAGATCAAGGATCAGACTGCCTTCCGTTGCGGTATAGCCGTCTGCCGGGATCGTCTGACCGTCCACGCGAGCTTCCGCGAAATGAATGAACGTCTCCGAATCATAGTTGCTGGAGAACACGAACTTCAGCCCCTCGCCGGATTCCTTCTCATGCACGGAACCGTCACCGGACTTGAGGAAGTACTCCTTGACCGCTTTCTCCTCGAACTGGGCAACGTAGGTTACATCCTCTACAACCAGCGTAACAAGCGGAGACCAACCGGTAAATGTGTAAACATAACCCTCACGCTCAACCGTCGTCGGGGTCTCGCCGGTGTATTCCGGCTTCGTGCCGTACGGCAGCTCTTCCGCCTTCAGCACGTTACCCTTGCCGTCGACCCATTTTACGAGGTATCCGTTCGTTACTTCCGTAAACTGTGCCTTGTATGTGGTATATCTCTCCGTTACCGGCACGAACTCCGGAGTCCATCCGGCGAACACATACCGATAAGCCGCGGAATACGATTCCTTCGTCGGCTCCTCGCCGTCATAACTCGGGGTCTCTCCGTAAGGAACGGTTATCGACTTCAGTTCATTGCCGAGATCATCCGCGAAGATAACCACACAGCCGTAGATCTCAAACGGGATCTGAGCCGTGTCAGGCAGCTTGTAGTTCGGGTTGGAAAGCGCAACCGCGGTCGCAATATAGTCATCACCGATCTCAGTCTGTCCGCCGTCGACCGTCACATCACAGCTGTCGCCGTCCACAAGATTGATGACCCATGCCTCCGGCTGATGCTTCTTGCCGTCGTACGGATACTCTCTCTCTTCGGACCACTCGATGCTGACCTCCTTCGGCTCCACCGTAAGCGTTCCGTTAACTACCTCGAAGGTTACGGTACCGAAGTTGCTGTTCGTATTGACGAAGTCTTCCGGCTTCATCGACATCTCGTAACTGCCGGCATCCTTGCCGCTTGCCGCGCCGTTACCGTTGAACTCAAAGTCATCCGCCGTATAGATCGGATCACTGATCTCAACATCATAAGTATCAAACGTATGCAGCTCGCCGTCGTACTCGACCGTCTCGTCGCGTCCGGTGATCTTCACGACCACGGAGTTGTTCGGCTCGATCGTCATCTTGCCGTTGCTCGCGACAAATGTGACAATGAAGTTGCCGTTATTGTTCAGGAACTGCTCTGCCACAATGACCATCGGATACTCGCCGACAGTCACTCCGCCTGTCACGGCGACATCGTAGTAATCGAAATCCTGCTCGGTATAGAGAGGATCGCTGATCTCCGCCGTGTAGCCGTATACACTCTGCAGCTCCCCGTTGTAAGGCTTGGAGTCGGAGTTGCCGGTGATCGTCACCGTGACCTCTCTCTCAAAGACCTGAAGGATGCCTTCATCCTTGGTGATCACATAATTGCCGGAATTGAACTTTTCCGTCGTCGTGTACGTGATCGTGTTGAAAACCTGACCGTCAGACACATTACGCGCGATGCCTTCCGCCTTCACGTCGTTCACTTCGCCTTCCACGAAGCCGTCGCCGCCGACCGTCACCGCCGTTGCGGTCAGGTCTTCGCCGTCATACGTCTTCTCCGCGGACTTGCTCGTCAGCTTAACACTGCGCTTTTCGATCGTCAGTGTACCGTAGTTCGAAACCACATTGTCGTACTGACTCTCGTTCGTGATCGTATAGGTAAATGTGTTATTTGCCAGATAATCGGTGCTGTAATCCTTCACTGCCTCAGCCGTCGAGGTGATCGTGAGTGTATCGCCGTTG
>JBGUPV010000073.1:0-8595 GCA_045130455.1 Lachnospiraceae bacterium
AAAGCGGATGTGGCTCACGCCGGACACCTGCCTCTGATCGATCCATCGTGACAACTCGACGGACGACATGCTCTGTCCGTTGATCGCCAGCGCGACATTGTAGGCTTCGGACGCCATTGCTTTCTTCAGGCGTTCCCCCTCGGTTTTCAGGATCTTCTCCTCATCCGCAGCCGACGCGCCGTCGGGCGTCTTCTCGTCGGCGACCTCGGTGATGACAAGATCGCAGTACCGTGAAAGCCTCTTGCTGTATTCGGCGATCGCCTCGCGGAAAAAAGATTCCTTCACTTTGCCGACGCACAGGACGGTGATCTTCATTCTGCCTCTTCCTCCGCGTCAACCGGTATCTCCGTCACAGCCACTTTCGAGATGCAACGGTTCTCACACTGAAGGATACGGAACGTCCAGCGGCCGATGGTGATCTCACCGGTCTCTCCATCCTCCGGGATGTGTCCGAGATGAGAAACTAAAATGCCGTTAAGCGTCTCGAAGTTTTCTTCCTCTTCCTCGCTGAAATCAACGTCGATCAATTCCTTGAGTTCATCGATCGGAATGCTGCCCGCAACGATCAGTTCATCACCGGAGCGGCTTGCTTCCTCGGTGTCCTCATCGTATTCATCCAGGATATCGCCGACGATCTCCTCAAGAATATCCTCCATCGCCACGATGCCCGACGTCTGGCCGTACTCATCGATCACGATGGCCATATGGATCTTCTTCGACTGCATCTCCCCGAACAACGCGTCGATGGGCATCGTCTCGGGAACGTTGAACGGCTCTCTCGCGATCTCCGTGAGTCGTCTGTTCCGGTCTCCCTCGATATACTCGATCATCACGTCCTTGAGGTAGAGAATACCGACGATGTTGTCGAGATTTTCCTCGTACAGCGGGTACCGCGTGTAATTGCCGTGGAGCATGCGGTGAAGCACGTCCTCGAGGGTATCCTCAACGGAAAATGCCTCGATCTTCGTGCGGTTGGTCATGATATCCTTGGCCTGCGTCTCGGAGAACTCCATGATGTTGGAGATCATCTCCGCCTCATCCTCCTCGATCGCGCCCTGATCCTTATAATCGTTGACGAGCGAGAGTATCTCCTCGTCGTAGTCCTCTTCATTGCGCTTGCCCAACCAGTTTCGCAGCAACCGCGCCAAGCCGTGTCTGCCGGGTTCCCCCATGTCAGTCATCCGTTCCTTTCTCAACCGCCTTGGGCGCTCCGAACGCCTTCGGCAAATACCTCACAATATCACCGGCCGTAAGGCTTCTCCGGCCGATCTCCTCCGCGCACAGATCTCCTGCCGTCCCGTGGATCGCGACAGCCGCCGCAGCGCACTGAGCGAGCGTACTTACGCCGCGCGCCGCATCATTGGACATCGCCGCGAGGATTCCCGCGAGAACGTCACCGCTACCGGCAGTTCCCATACCGTCGTTGCCGGTCTCATTGAACCATATCGTGTCATCGCCTGCCACAAGAGTCGCGGCGTCCTTCATAACAAGAACCATCGGCGTCACTTCGCGCCAGCGATCGGCGATCGCAAGCCGCAGCTCCGCGATCTGCGAAGTGCCGAGTCCCAGAAGCCGCGCCAGTTCCGTCGGATGCGGCGTTAGCACACACTGCTTTGGGAGCATTTCAGACAATTCTTCGATCCGTTTCTCCCATGTGTCGGCCTTCAACCGCTTTGAAAGCAGATTGAGCGCATCCGCATCAAGGATCACGACTCGCTCTTCGCTGTCCGCAAGGATCACATCCAGAAGTTTCGAGGCTTCCTCATCGGTTCCGAGTCCCGGTCCGATCAGGCACACCTTATATCCGGCCGACTGCTTCTCCGGATCCGAAAGAAAACGTTTTCTTTCGCAAAATACGGTCTCCGGCGCGATCCGAAGCACCTCAGGAAGCACTTCCTTCGGAGCGACCAGCTTACATAACCCGGCGCCGCTTCGGTAACATGCCTTGGACGCCAGCATACAGGCACCTGGGCCGGTCTCACTGCCGGCAACGATCAGTATACGGCCGAAGGATCCCTTATGTCCTGCGGGATCACGCTCAGGCAGTTTCGGGACTGCCCTGAGCGCCGGGTAACCGGCACCGGGAAGCGTATCCAAGGGGATTCCCGCGTCTGCAACGATACACTGCCCTGCGTACGTTCTGCCGGCATACAGGGATAAACCGGTCTTTTCGGCTGTGAACGTTACCGTAACGGACGCTTTAACCGCGATACCGAGTATCGCTCCCGTGTCAGCATCCACTCCGGAAGGAACATCCACCGAGATCACGCACGCGCTGTCCGAAGCGCTGTTCAGTGACAGGATCGTGTCATATATCAAACCGGTGATCGGCCGATTCAGACCGATCCCGAACAAACCGTCGATCACAATGTCGTACGATGTCCAATCGATCTCCGGCGAAAGCGTAAGGATCCGCAGGGAAAGATTGGAACCGTCAGCCGTCACCGCGGCAAGCTTTCCGCGCTGCCCCTGATACCCCGATGAACAGCGTTCTCCCGGAGTCTCAAAAACATCCACCGAACAACCTTCACAGACAAGCATCCTCGCAGCGGCAAGCGCGTCCGCGCCGTTGTTTCCGCGCCCCGCAAGGACCGCAACGCGAACAACTTTTATCGAAGTATTTTTCTCCCCGACAACATCATCGCCGGACTTACCCGATCCGCTCGCATGCTCTGATCTGATCGCTCTGTTCGTTTCAATCACAGCAAGCGCTGCGCCTGCAACCGCCTCAGCGGCCGTCTCGATCAGCGTCTGCTCGGGAATCCCGCGCTCGCGCATCGTGATCTCTTCCGCCCGGCGGATCTGCTGGGCCGTATACAGTCTGTCGATAACCGTGCCCATGCACGCGCTCCTTTCGCGGTGTCCGCGGTCGTGACCGCTTCGGAAACACTCCGTGCGACCGACGATATAATGCCGACATTCGGACATAATACAACAGATTGATTATACTTCAACACTCCCGTGCTGTCAACGCAAACGGCTTGCATTTTCCGCGTAAACATAGTATATTGATTGCGTTGCGCATGCGGTATTCCGCAATGTTCGGAATGACCGTTTGAGCGCAATGGCACTCGGAAAATGACCGCTCAACAGGAGCTTTTGTATATGATACTATCGGTTTCCCACATCTCGAAATCCTTCGGCGAAAACGCCGTGCTTTCCGACATCTCCTTTCTCGTCAACGAACACGAGAAAGTTGCGCTGATCGGTCGTAACGGCGCCGGCAAATCCACGCTTTTCAAGATCATCATGGGTGAACTCGCTGCAGACGAGGGTTCTGCTGTCGTGGCCAAAGATGCCCGTCTTGGCTATCTTGCGCAGCATCAGGATATCAACGGCGAACTCTCTGTGTTCGAGGAAGTGCGCGCCGTCAAATCCCGCGTGTGGAAAATGGAAGCCCGTATGCGCGAGCTCGAGCACGCGATGAAGCAGGCCGAGGGCGATGCTCTCGACAACATGTACCGCGAGTACAATGCAGTCTCCCACGAGTATGAGCAGGCAAACGGCTACTCTGCGGAGTCCGAGGTCGTCGGTGTTCTGCGCGGTCTCGGATTTGACGAGTCCACGTGGGAGAAAAAAATGTCGGTGCTCTCCGGCGGTCAGAAGACCCGTGTCGCTCTTGCGAAACTTTTACTCGAAGCACCCGATCTCATACTTCTTGACGAGCCAACCAACCACCTTGACCTGAACAGTGTCGCCTGGCTTGAGACATTCCTCGCAAATTACAAGGGAGCCGTTCTGATCGTCTCCCATGACCGATATTTCCTCAACAAGATCGTATCCAAAGTCGTCGAGATCGAACAGTCGAGATCGATGGTCTTCCCCGGCAACTATGATGAATTTGCCGCAAAGAAAGCCATGATCCGCGACGCGCAGCGCAAAGCTTACGAAAAGCAGCAGGCCGAGATTCACCATCAGGAGGAAGTCATCGCAAAACTTCGCTCCTTCGGCCGTGAAAAGCAGATCAAGCGTGCGGAGAGCCGCGTGAAAATGCTCGACAAGATGGAACGTCTCGACCGCCCTGTCGAGGAAGAACGCGGCATGACCCTCAAGCTGACACCTCACACGGAGAGCGGAAACGATGTTCTCATCCTGCAGAACCTTTCAAAATCCTACAACGGACAAACGTTATTTTCCGACCTCGACCTTCTGATCCGTAAAGGAGAAAAAGTCGCCCTGCTCGGCGACAACGGCACCGGCAAGACCACGCTCCTGAAGATCATCCGCGGTATCGTGATCCCGGATTCCGGCTCGGTTCGCTACGGTGCCAAAGTGTGCGCGGGCTACTACGATCAGGAACAGCAGAACTTCAACGAAAACAACTCACTCTTCGACGAGATTTCCGACGCGTATCCCGGTATGAGCAACACCGAGATCCGTAACACGCTGGCCGCCTTCTGCTTCACCGGCGACGACGTCTACCAGCTGATCTCATCACTGAGCGGCGGTGAGCGCGGTCGTCTCTCACTGGCGAAACTGATGCTCGGCGAAGCGAACCTTCTGCTACTCGACGAGCCGACCAACCACCTTGACATTCTCGGACGCGAGATCCTCGAGGATGCGATCCGCGCGTACACAGGAACGGTCTTCTATGTTTCTCACGACCGTTATTTCGTAAACCGTACCGCCACCCGAGTGCTTGAGCTCACGAAGAACCGCATTCTCTCCTACGACGGCAATTACGATGACTACCTTGCCTTCAAAGAGCGCAAGGAAGCCGCTGTCTTCGGCAACACGAGCGAACCCACAAAACAGTCATCCGCTTCACCCGAAACCACCGAGTCCAAGCTTGACTGGAAGGAACAGAAAGAGGCACAGGCACAGCAGCGGAAAATAAAGAACCGTCTCGCCGCCCTCGAGGAGACGATCGAGCGATGCGAATCCAGGATCGCGGAGATCGACGAACTCATGGCTGCCCCCGAAGTATGCACGAACGCATACCGTCTTTCGGAACTCTCCGCCGAGCGGGAAACCACGGAGGAACAGATGCTTACCGCGATGACGGAATGGGAAGAGCTTTCTTCGGATGTATAATTCCCGGTATCAGATGATCGATCAATATGCAAAACGAACGGCGACGCACTCCTTACGGAATGCGCCGCCGTCTTTTTCATAGTATCAAGCCGTTTTATACAAGTTCATGTTTATTGATGTTGTAGATCGTCTGAATGATGTGCTCATGCGCAAGTTTTTCGGCGTTCTCGGCATCGCGGTTGCGGATGGCCTCAAGGATCGCGCTGTGCTCCGCGTTGGAATTCTCCGCGCGGGACGGATCGGAAAGCGTGATCTTGCGGATGCTGTGTACATACTGATGGTAATCGCGAAGAAGATGCCCCAGGATCTTGCTGCCGCAGGAGGCATACAAAAGCTCGTGGAACTTCGAGTCCAGCTCGACGATCTGCTCGAAATGCTGCTTCTTCACATGGAATTCCGAAAGGTAGATCACCTCTTCGATCGCATCGATCTGCTCTTTCGTGATATTCTCGCACGCCCAGCGGGCGCACAGGCCTTCAAGGTAGGAACGGATCATATAGATGTCGTGAACATCCTTGTTGCTGATACCGGCAACATACGCGCCCTTGTTCGGAATGATCTTCACAAGACCTTCCAGTTCAAGCTGACGAAGTGCCTCACGCACAGGAGTTCTCGATACGCCGAGTTCCTGCCCGATGGAAATTTCCTTCAGTTCTTCGTTCTCGGTATATTTTCCGGATAAGATATCCTCGCGGATCTTGGTGAATACCATGCCGCGAAGAGAATATTTGTCTGTGGATTCCGGGCTGAACACCTTATCTTCCATGGTTTTTGAGATTCCCCTCCCCATTGTATACAATTCTGCCGGCGGACCGTCAGGCTCATGACTGCCTGCGATTCAAACACATGTACTATTGTATACATTCGTCAGAAAAAGTCAAGCGGCAGTTATCCCCGGGGATTAAGCCCCGCATCATTTGGATTCATCCTCCTGCATAAGCAATGCGGGCTGCTTTCTCACCACACGACGCAGCATCGGAAATTCCACAAGATAGACGAAAACGGATACCGAGAGAGCGATCGTAACTGCGATCACCGTGAACATTCCGAGCGATACGTTCGTATTCGTTGAGAGTACTTTGAACATAATACCCGAAAAGACCTTGAAAAGCCCTGCCGCAGCCGGTACGGAAACTATCACACATATAAAGGTGATGATCAAAAGCTCGGCATAGGAAACCCGATACACGTCCCCTCTACGCATACCGATCGCTCGCAACATACCTGTATATGCTGTGCGTTCACCGATATATTTACGTAAAGTTGCGATCAGATGCATCACGGCAACGAAAGCGATCATTGCGGCGAATACGATAAACACGCGATCTACGATCAACTTCGCCGAATTGATCACTATGGTTTTCTCCATGTTCACGGCATCATTCGCGTACGAATACATCAGCGGATCCTCGCCGGCATTGTTAAACGCCTTTCGTGCTTCTTCATAATCAACGACGGCGACTCTTCCCCAAATGTTACTCAGTTTAAGATACTTCGCCGTTTCCGGATCACAGCAGACAACGATCTGCTCGCCGTTGTCATATTTTGCGCCATATGTCGCACCATCGTAGAAACGATTTAACGTAAACACGCGACGATCAAGAATCCCAGCAACACGAACATTTTCCAGTAATACCGCGCCATCAACCTTGAACGTCACGGTCTTTCCGATGAGTTCCCCGTATTTAGCCTCAGGATAGCCGAACTTTTCAAGATAATAATCCGAGATCAGGATATCTCCCGCCTCCATGCTTTCCTTGCCAATCAATACCGGTGATCCGCCGAAACGATATTCAAACTCCGTAACATCATTTTCCGTCAGAAAATACTCACTCAAGGCAGCATACATTCCGAATCGAACCGTGAAATACTGTTTGTATTCCTCACGGTCAATATTCTCAACCATCTTTCGGAACTCATACGAAAAATCGTTGATCCCGTGATATTCCGTTCCGTCCGCGATCATCGACGCCAATTCCATGTTGACGAAATAGGACAGATCATCCTTGCGGTTGAGAACGTCAACGAGATCACACTCCCCACTGCAAACAAGGCGATTACCGCATGCATCCAATTTGACTGCCCTCCGGATTTCACGGTACTCCGAATCAAACTTGATCTCGCCGTTCTCGTCAAGTTCAAGATAGCGCTCAATGACAAAAGCTGCTTTCTTACCGCTCAGATAATCTTCATAGATCCGATTGATGCCTTCATGAAACACAGCCCAGACTGTCACCAGCATCGTTATGATCAACACGCCGCAACCAAGCGAAAACGCTGCTCTGCGTCTTCGCTTAAGGTTCCTCCATGCGATCAGAAACGTGTTGATCAGTTTCATCTTGTTTCACTCCGTAAGCTGGATCTAAAGTTCTCTTCTTAGGCCGGCCACAATCTCGCTGCGGCGAATTTTTGCAGTCAGAATCCTTACGATCAATGCTGTCAGGATCAGCAAACCGACATACAATCCGAGATTTCTCAACCGAAGCGGTGACGCAGAAAGACTGCATTCGATAAATTGTTCACCAAATACATCGTTGACGAGTTTCACGATCAACGGGGACAGTCCGAAACCGATTACGAACGCTGCAGTCAACAGGAAAGCAAAAAGCATCCGTATCAGTGACATGCAGTCCCTGCCGCTCATGCCGACGGTCCGCAGCATAGCGAAAAACCTTGTTCTTCGACCGACATACATACGGACAAGCATTATGAGAACACTCACAAACATGAGCAGAACAAGCACGTTCACGCCGAACAGGCAATACAGAAGATAGATGTATCCGGTGACGCTGTCATTTTCCGTCATTTCAGGATCAAAACCAAAATATACCATTGCACCCGAACTGCGAAGCTTAGTGATCACGTTATTGTACTGAAGGATGGATTTTACACGTACAACAACCTGAAAAGGAACCGGTCCCTGCAGTCTCCGCCCGACCTCATACGTCATCACACACTGTGTCGGAAAGATATAATCCTCTTCGTGACCGAGGATTCCCTTGATCACACATTGCATTCTTTCGTGCGAGACCTTCTTACCGCTGTATGCATTGTACGGTACGGAAATCACATCACCGACATGCAGATTCCGGTAATCCGCAAGTTCTTCCGATATCCATAAAAACAATTCATGGTTGTATTTCCCGGTATACGGCTCTCCGGCGACAACCGATGAGTTAATCCATTTAAGCTGTTGATCGTCAGGATCGATGTTCAGCATGATCACGGAATCAAGGATCGGAATCTCGAACATTTCTCCTTCGATATCTTCCTTTTCTCCGGATTTTTCCGAAGATTCACCGTAGAGTTTCTCTGCCAGATCCTCTCTGCCCATGATCTTCAATACATCCGCATCTTGAAGCAGCAATCCTTCGATATCTCCGAAATACCGACTGCACTCCTCAACGATCACAGGACAGTCCTCGAGAACACGAAACACCACAGGCTCTGTAGAATCCACATTGATCAGGTTGGAACCGCCGCAGGCAAATTCCGTCAGTTCGTCAGGCATCTCAACCGTCAAAGCAACAATGGAGATCAGCGACGCACTCAGAACAGCAA
>JBGUPV010000074.1:0-8364 GCA_045130455.1 Lachnospiraceae bacterium
CTACAGTATACTTGATACGTTCCGCTTCCACAACGAAAACGATAATCCATTTTCCGACCGTCGGGCCGGGTCTTTGCAAAGTGTAAAATAATATGTCACGGCGTGAGATTTTTTGTGATTTCAGTCACTTTTGTCTGTTTGGAGTGTACATTATTCCGACATATACAGACATTCCGTGACCTGCCGCAACTCGTGTATATTCGCGCATAAATATTAAACTATTGAATGTATACTCAAAACCGACCAACAGCAAAACGCCGGGCGCTCCTCGCACTGAGGCGGGAGGCCCGACGTCGCTGAATCGTCATGAAATTAAGTTGCTATAGGGGGATGAAATTGGGGGGTGCAGCATCAAAGCGCGTTGGCTTTGATATATGCTGTAAGTTCGTCAACTTGCGCGAACGCAAGCGCTACGACCGTGTCTGCTGCGCCGTAGTAGATCGCGATACGGCCGGTAGCCGCATCCTGTAGTGTCGCGCAGGGGAAGCATACATTCGGCACGTCGCCGACACACTCGTACATTGTTTCGGGGTGGAGAAGGAATGGCTTGCAACGATATTTGACGATCCAGGGGGATTCCTTATCGAGGATCGCGCCGCCGACCGAGTAGATCATGCCGTTGCACGTCGTTCCGACACCGTGGAACAGAAGGAGCCAGCCGTCCTCCAGCTCGATCGGGATCGGACCGGCGCCGACCTTGGTCCACGCCCAGCCGCCGGAGCTCATCACATGATGGTGGCAGCCCCAGTGCTCCATGTCCGGGCTCTCGGAGAGGAACATGTCGCCGAACGGCGTGTGGCCGTTGTCGGAGGGTCTGGAGAACATCATGTATTTGCCGTTGATCTTCCGCGGGAACAACACGCCGTTGCGGTTGAACGGAAGATACGCGTCATGAAGTCTGTAAAACTTCTTAAAATCATAGGAATATGCAACGCCGATGGTCGGTCCGTAGTAACCGCCGAAGGGGCTGCACCAGGTCACGTAGTAGCGGTCCTCGATCTTGCACACACGCGGATCATAGCCGACCGCGATGCCTGCGGACTCGCCGTTCTCATAGTAAAGCGGAAGCGGCTCATGCTCGATCTCCCAGTGGATCGCATCCTCGCTCTTGCCGAGGAAAAGCTGCTGCTCCATCGCCTTATTGTCACTGCGGAACACGCCGACAAACGCGCCGTCCTTCGCGATCACCGCGCTGTTGAAAATGCTGTTGGCCGACGGGATGTCATGTCTCCCGACGATCGGGTTATTGCTGTAACGCCAGATGACGTCCGTGCATCCGGCGGGTTTGTCCTGCCAGGGAATGTTGGGCAGATTGTCTCCGATGATCATATCTTCTCCTTTTGTCCGTCCCGACGCGCGCTTCACGGTCCGGCTTGTTGATCGGGGATGCATTATCGCATCCACTTCACAAAACACTATAGCATCTGCAGTGTGCTTTTGCTATAATACGGAGAGGCAAAAAATCGTACGTTTCTCTTTTCTTTTGACAAGGAGGCATGTATGCCGCAACTCTTTGAATACATCGACACCCTGCATTCGCCGTACGAGGCGTTCGCCGTGAACAGCCGCAATTACAACGACCCGCCGCGCCCGCACTGGCACTATTATATCGAGCTCATCCACGTTGACGAGGGAACTGTCCGCATCGAGTGCGACGACCGCATCGAGGAGCTCCGCTGCGGCGATCTCGCCATCTTCCACCCGCGGCGCATCCACATGGTTTCCCCCGCCGACTCGCTTCCGTATCGCTACGGCGTTCTGAAGTTCGACGTCAACCGCCTGAACTCCGTCCAGAGCTATTCGCCCAAGCTCCGCGTCCTCGTGGAGCAGGCCGGCCGCACGCCGTCGGCATCGATCATTTTCCGGGCCGGCACGACGGACGACGCGCTGATCACGCGCGCTTTCCGCACCTGCATCGATGAGCTTGCCGGGCGTGAGTACGGCTACGACGTTGTCGTGCACGCAGCCATCTGCGAAACGATGGTCTCCCTCGCGAGGATCTGGCGCTCCGAAGGCGTTGACGCCGGCATATGCGCGACACCGGTTCCCGGCGACGGCGGCATCGCCTCGATCACGGAGTACATCGACGAACATTCCGCGGAGCCGTTGTCCGCGGTGGATCTCGCGTCGCGCTGCGGCATGAGCTATTCTCATTTTGCGAAAAATTTCCGCGCGATGTACGGGCGCAGCTGCAAGGAATACATTGAGTTTGTCCGCGTCTGCAAGGCCGAGGATCTTCTGCTCTTCACCGACCTTGATCTGACGCACATCAGCATCGAGACCGGCTTCTCCGACTGCAGCCACCTGATCAAGATCTTCCGCCGCTGGAAGGGCACGACGCCGAAGCAGTACCGGATGCTCCACACCGGAGCAAAACGCGGAAAGACCGGGAGTTGACCGTCACAAAACCGAGACCCGCACGACTCCATGGTCCCGACGATTTCATGAGAAAGCACGAAAAAGACCGAACCCCTCAGGATTCGGTCTTTTTTTGTTCGGTTGTTCCGCGGGACTTCCCGATCACTCGGTCTCGGCCACGGCATTTTTCGCAATGAGATCTTCCGCCATGTTCGTAAGGATCGTATACTTGAGATAGTCCTTGCCGTAACGGGACTCGAACGCCTCGAAATCCGTTGCGCTCTCCTCCGCCATGAAAGACTCGACCTGCTTCTTATACTCCTCTTCGGAGAGCGTCAGGCCTTCCTTCTCGACGATCGCCTCGAGCACCATGAAACGCTTTACGGAATACTCCGCAAACTCCTTGTTGCTCTTGATGAACTCGTCGTAGGTACCATATCTGCCTTCATAGAGGCCGTTGTAGATCGTCTCCTCCGACTGATTGTACTGCTGCGCGTACGTGCGAACCGGAAGCATGACAAGATCGAAATAGTAATCAATGTCCGCCTGGTCGATTGAAACGAACTCGCTGTTCGCGATCACCTTCTCAAGAAGCGCGGAGTACTTCGCCTCCTCGGCATTATCCGCCTTCTGCTTTGCGAGCTGCTCCTTCAGGAACGCGCGGAACTCAGCAACGGTAGTCGCCTTGGTCTTCTCCGCGAAATGATCCTTCACGTAGTCATCATCCATCTCGTCCGCCTTCTTGGCGACGTAGTTGATCTTCACGGTAAAGATCGTCTGCTGACCGGCGAGGTCAGGATTTCTGTCATATTTCTCCGGGAACGTCACATCGATATCTACCGTTGAGCCGACCGTCTTGCCGATCAGCGAGCTCTCGAAACCGGGGATAAACGTGTTGGAACCGATCTCAAGGAAATAATCCTCTCCTTTTCCGCCGGAAAACTCGACGCCGTTCCTAAGTTTTCCCAGGTAATCGATGTTCAGGATATCACCGTTGTTCACAACGGTACCGTCCCGCAGATCGTCCTTCTTATAATTCGGGTACTGCGCCAATGCCTGCTTGATCGTCAGATCGATCTCGTCCTCCGATACTTCAAGGGACGCAGGCTTGTAGGTAAGGCCCTTATACTCACCGAGCTTAACCTCACCGCCGCAGGGATGGTAGATGTCGTCGCTCGTGAGCGATGCCGCTGCCTTCGTCGGCGTAGCAGTACTATTCGTCTTGTTCTTGTTATCGCCGCACGCTGCCAGGAGCCCCACGATCAGGATCAACAGTGCCGCGAGAATTGTCTTATTTTTCATCTGATAACCTCCGTTGCCATGATGTGTCACAGCCTCGTAATTGTAACAAATCCGCCGAAAAATGTAAAGACATTCCCGCAAATGTTCACACTTTGAAGGCGATCAATCCTCCGAGGACACAGGCCTTTCTTCCTCATCCGAGGCATCCACCTGCTCTCTTCTCTTCTCCACGACCTTGCGCTTGCCTCCGAGGACAAATGCGGACACAAGATCGAAGAAACCGCTGTAGATCAGACCGACGCCGATGACGGTGCTTCGCGTGCTCTCATCGGTGAAGATCTTGCCGGTCATCAGGATGAAACCGCAGGCAATACCGATCAGTGCGATGACCATATGAACGAACCAGCGGTTGTACTTCAGGCGCTTCATATCCCAGCTGTTCTGGAATTTGACGGCACCGCTGAAGAGGATCAGGAACGAGAGCGCCATCAGCAGGTAATGACCGCCGATCACGTCGTTGCGGCGGGCGAACAGAAGAACGCCTACCAGCACCGCCGTCATGGCGATCGCAAGCACGTAACGCATCTCATCCGAGGATGCATCCTTCCGGATGTAATCAAAGACGAAGCAAAGGCCGACAGCGATCGCAACGCCTGCAATCACGCAGCAGATGATCATCGGAAGTTTGTTCGGCGAGAGGATCATCAACACGCCGAGTCCGACAAAGACCGCCGAAATGAAGAGAATGTCCAGTTTGAACTTCTTGATAAAATTCATACGCGTTACCCCCGATAGTATGTTTTTGCTCCAGCGCCCCCGTGATCACGGCCGACGCCGGATATCGCGAACGGCTGTGTCAGCCGCTTACGCACCTGTTCTTGCCGTTGCTCTTCGCCTGGTAGAGCATCTTGTCCGCCACGCGGAAGAACTCCTCCGCGGACATTGTGTACGAGCTCATCTGGAAAATGCCGCAGCTGAACGTGATGTGACCGTCGAGCCACGGGTATCCGATCTCGCGGAACTCCGCGAGCGCCCGGTTCATGATCTCATCCGCCTGCTTCACCTTCATGCCCGGGAAGATTACGGAAAATTCCTCGCCGCCGTATCGGCAGACATAGTTCTCATCGCCGCAGACACGCTGCAGGACACGCGAGAGGTTCAGAATGACCTCGTCGCCGTTATTGTGGCCGTAGGTATCGTTGACCTTCTTGAAATTGTCGATGTCGACCACCGCCAGCGTCAGCGGATCCTCGCCGCGGTTACGCACGAAGGAGTCCAGATACTCGTAAAATGCGGTGTGGTTGTACAGTCCGGTCATCGGGTCACGCTGAAGTTTGCGCGTAAGTCTCGTGTTGTCGTCCACGTGCAGCGCGATCAGACCGTTGTTCTCCAGCACGAAATCCATCACGATCTCATTGAAGAAACAGCAGAGGACCAGAATGACCACGGCCGTCAAAATGTCGACCGCCAGGCTGTCAGGGCTCGTCGGCATGAGCGGCATCAGGCCGACCAGAACGGCCAGGGTAAGCAGACACAGCGTCTCGGTTGTACGCAGCATCCATTTTCGGCCGTACATCGTCGACAGTGTGATCGGCACGATATAGACGCCGAACAGGATCGTCGCCTCCGCTACAACGAAGCAGCAGACCGTGCACACAAGCCATAGGTACAATATGGTGCCGAAGTCCTTCCATTGCATGTCGATGTTCGGGGAATCCAGCACACGCCACAGCACGATGTACGCGATGAACATGATCGCCATGGGAATGGCCACGTACGTCTGCATATAGTAATCTTTCGGAATACCGGCAAATCGCAGATCGATATCGATGACGAGTTCATACTGACAGATCAGCATGATCAGTATCAAAATGAGCAGCAGGAGCATGATGACCAGGAAATCTTTATGCAGTTTTCGATAGCGGCTCTGATCCACAGTTTTCTCCTTTCATCGATTTCAAAACAAACAAATATACTACAGATGCAGGATCACCGTTGCCAATCCGAAGAATACAAACAGTGAAACGGCATCCACGATCGTCGTGATAAACGGACTCGCCATGACCGCCGGGTCAAAACCGAGCTTGCTCACAAACAGCGGCAGCGTACATCCGAGAAGCTTCGCGCAGAGGATCGTGACCAGAAGCGTGAGGCTTACGACCAGTGCCACAGGCACCGTGATCGGCTGGTGCATCAGCAGCTTGTCCACAAGGAAGATCTTGCCGAACGTCACCACCGCGAGGCTCGTGCCGCACAGGAACGCCACGCGGACTTCCTTCCAGATAACCCTCGTGATATCCGAGAACTCCACCTCGCCGAGCGACAGCGCACGGATGACCGTAACGCTCGCCTGGGAACCGGAGTTACCTCCGGAGTCCATCAGCATCGGAATGAACGCGGTCAGTACGAGCTGCGCCTGCAGCGCCGTCTCGAACGAATTGATGATCATTCCGGTAAATGTCGCGGAAACCATGAGCAACAGCAGCCACACGATACGCGACCGGTATAATTCAAACGGGCTCGTACGAAGATACGGCTTCTCCGTAGGGAGCATAGCGTTCATCTTCGCGAAGTCCTCTTCCACCTCGTCCTGCAGGACATCGATAGCGTCGTCGACGGTTACGATACCGACGAGTCGGTTTTCCGCATCAACGACCGGAAGGGCCAGCACGTCGTATTTACCGAAGTCGGCCGCCACGTCTTCCTTATCATCGAGCGTCGTCACGCTGATGACGTGATCTTCCATGATGTCCGCGATCTGCGTCTTGCCGTCGGCGATCAACAGATCCTTGACCGTAACCACGCCGATCAGGTGGCTGTTGCGGTCCGTCACGTAGCACGTGTAGATCGTCTCCTTGTCGATCGCGACTTTGCGGAGCAGGGCAAATGCGTCGTCCACCGTCATGTCCTGCTTCAACCGCACGAACTCGGTGGTCATGATGCTTCCGGCGCTGTCCTCCGGATACTTCAGAAGCTCGTTGACGGTCTTGCGGGCTTCCGGTGTCACGTTCTGCAGGATTCGTTTGACCACGTTGGCCGGCATCTCCTCAACGATGTCGGCGGTATCGTCCATGAACAGCTCGTCCAGGACGGCACGCAACTCGAGGTCACTGAACGACTCAATGAGGATCTGCTGAAGATCACTCTCGAGCTCGACAAATACTTCCGCCGCCAGCTCCTTCGGAAGGATGCGGAACACCACCGCGTACTGCTGTTTCGGAAGCTCGTCGAAGAGTTCCGCGATATCCGCGGGCTCGGCGTCGCGAAGCATCTGGCGAAGCGAAGCGTACCGCTTTTCCTCCACCAGCCGCAGGGCCTCCTCAAAATCGAAGGCGTTCTCCCGCTCCTCCGCTTTTTCTTCCTGGGGTGCCGGATGGTTCTCCCCCATTTCCCCGGTCTCCGCCTCGGTCACCGTCTCCTCCGGTGCCTCCTGCGGATCCTCATATTCTGCCGCCGGGATATCCCTGACGGCGTTTTCTTCATTCATCTGAGAGTCCCCCGTTGCCACACTCTCGTCGAGGAACTCATTTTCCTTGGTTTCCATAGGAACAACCTCCGTATCATCAGAATCACCCTTTCGGGTGTCAGGCTGAACACGGGGCCCGGGCGCGCTCATCACAGCGCTCCCTTTCTGCCGCCGGTGGTCTGCGCATCGCGCAAAAACACTACCGGGTCATCTGCCGTTTTGGCCGTCATTGTCCCTGGAAACGGAGTCAGGCAGCAATCCCGCCTTTCCGAGTTCTGCGGACTTCGGCCGTACTGTGATAGCGGCACGAGTGATACCCTGTAGAAGTCGTGCCTCCACTACTGTCACCGTCCACAAAACTCACCTCCTTCGTCCGGCTCGCGCCCTCGCGCTACGCCGTTATTGTCACTGCCAGGATCGTAAACCGCTTATCCGCCGAGTCCGCCTTCATCGAGACGACGACCTCATGCGCCGCGGCATTTTTATCATTTACCATAAGATAGGTGTTGCAATGGTTCCAGCCGATCTCGCGTGCATTGATCTCGCGGTACGGCTTGCCGTCCACCGTGATCTCCACGGTGCCGAACGCTGCCTCGCCGGAATCCTTGTACGTGAGGAACATGCTGCTGCACGTCGCCCGGATCACAAACGGCTCATCGCCGCTTACGCGCATCCAGTTCTCCGGGAACTGCGGCGTTCCGAACGCATCCAGGTCCATCTCCGCGTACTGGAGCGCCTTGTCCGTCTCGGTAAATGAGCCGGCTTCGATCTCAATCTCCGGATGCTCCGCCAGCGTGTCGCGCGTCACGGTATAGCAACGCTCATACGGCCGCCCGAGCAAACCTTCCGCCGGCCACTCCGGCTCCTCTTCCACATGCGCCAGAGACTGCTCCAACAGATGGTTGATGCAATCCGCCATCACGCGATGGCCGTCGTTGGTCGGATGATAGCAATCATAGAAATACTGCCGCTTGGAGATCACATGGTTATCTCCGGCAGGGAACTGCGGCGATACCGCGTCCTTTACGCTGACCATCGGCAGGGAATAGTGATAACCGATGGGCGCCAGGCGGTCCTGCAGGTTCCAGTCGTTCATGAACACGGCAAATACGAGCAGTACGGCAGGCGAGTTCGGCTGATTGTACGCCTTCGCGCACAGACTCTCGAAGCATACGCCCTCGGTCTCGTCGCCCGCGTCGTTGACGGAAAATTCGATCATGACGATGTCGGGCTGAACCGTGCCGTTTTTGAGCACGTCTCTTTCATATCGCACCAGACCGAACTCCGACGGTGTTCCG
>JBGUPV010000075.1:0-8921 GCA_045130455.1 Lachnospiraceae bacterium
GAAGGTATCTCTCGGAAAATGCGCCGGCACCCAGTCGAGAATGACACCGATGCCGTTCTTGTGCATGTAGTCCACGAAGTACATGAAATCCTCGGGCGTGCCGTAGCGGGACGTCACGGCATAGTAGCCCGTCACCTGGTAGCCCCAGGAAGCGTCGAGCGGATGCTCCATCACCGGCATCAGCTCCACGTGCGTATAGCCGGTCTCCTTGATATAGTCCGCGAGCATGACCGCCAGCTCGCGATAGTTGTAGAAACTGCCGTTCTCATCGTTCGGCTTCTTCCAGGAGCCGAGATGAACCTCGTACACCGACATGGGCGCGGCCTTGAAATCGATCCCTTTGCGCGCTTCCATATAGCTTGCGTCGCTCCACTCGAAATTGCGGAGATCCGCGACTCTCGAAGCCGTACCCGGACGAAGCTCCGCCGCGTTGGCGTAGGGATCGGCCTTCAGATACGTAAGCCCGCCCTTGGTCTTGAGCTCGAACTTGTACAGTTCGCCGGCACCGACGCCGGGGATGAACAGTTCGAAGATGCCGCTGCCGCCGAGTCTGCGCATCGGGTACAGACGGCCGTCCCAGTGGTTGAAATCACCGACCACGCTGACGCGCATCGCATTGGGCGCCCACAGCGCAAAATACGTGCCGTCCACACCGTCGATCGTCATCGGGTGTGCGCCGAGCTTCTCGTAGATCGTATAATGAATGCCCGCGTTGAACGCGCGGCAATCGTCCTCACTGATCTGGGGAAGGAAACGATACGCATCCTCGCAGATGCGCTCCCCGCCCGGATACGTAAACCGGAACCGGTACTCTCCGGCCGCGGCCAGACAGGCGAAATACCCTCCCTCATCGACCTTCTCCATCGGGATCTCCTTCGCTGCCTTGCCCTTTCCGAGCTGCAGGAAAGCCTGATCCGCGTTGGGATCGAACGCCGCATACAGCGTGCTGCTCCCGGCGCTGTGCGCGCCGAGCACCTGATGCGGATTGTCATGCTCCGAATACACGATTGCCTCAATCTCCGGCCAGTTCATAAGCTTGTATAACGTATCGTCCATACCTGCTCCTTTCGTGAGTGAGAGTTTTTACCGAGCCCCTTTATAAAACGTTCCGACTTGCTTTTCCGACTGACTATTCCAGATACCACAGATCCGCGGTCGTCTCCTCGCCCTCCGCGGGCTTCGGCGTGTACTTCTTGAGGATCTTCTCCATCAGCAGCGACTTGAAGAACACGTAGAGACCGAAACCGAACAGAATGACCGGCGGGAATACGTAGACCGCAAGCGCCAGTCCGACCAGCATCACGAGGATGCCGACCGTCGTAGGAAGATGCTTCAGCGAGAAGTACAGCGACATCTTCAGGATCTGCTTATTGCTCCACGCGAAGCGCGACAGCAGCGGATACATGTAAATGCACACCGAGGTGTACAGGAAGAGGCAGACAAACCATCCCGCGAAATACGCCTGTCCCGCAAACGTGCTTCCGTCCATCGACAGCGCGAAACTGTAAGAGTAAAAGAGCATCGCACCCAGCGCGATCTGGAGCAGACCGAGGAAGAACGCCTGCTTGAAGTTCGTCTTAAACGCGTGGAAAAATGAGGTGGATGCGTAACTGCGGCTCCTGCGCACATTTTTCACCATCGCGTAGTACAGACCGGTCGATGCGGGTCCGACACCGATGATAACCGTGAGGATAAAGAGCAGGTTCAGCATGAGCACATCCCACACTTTGCTCATGGTCGAGAAGAATCTGTTCTCGGAGTTAAATACGTCATTAATGTTCATTCGTTTCTCCCGCGCCGCATGTCAATGCGGCAGTGCATAGTTATTTAAATTTTACCTTATTTTCCGTTTTACGTCAAGAAGGGAATCGGCGTTTCGGACGCGGAAATCTATAGCGTTTTCGGCGAAAATATGGTATACTTGCTCACATAGAATCCCGGCGCGCACACGGCGCCCGGGACACAAGGGAGGAATTCGTATGGAACAACGTGATTTCGGACTGGTTTTCGGCGGCGGAGGAGGCAAGGGCTCCTACCAGATCGGCGTGTGGAAAGCCCTGCGCTTTCTCAAGATGGACTCGTGGATCAAGGCGATCTCCAGCGATTCCATCGGAACCCTGAATGCCGTGCTGTTTTTGAACGGTGACTACCAGAAGGCCGAGGACGCCTGGAACAGGATCCGTCCGGTTCAGTTTCTCGATTACACGCCCGCCGAGGGTGTGTGCTCCCGCGACGGTCTGGTGAAGATCCTTCACGAGGTCGTTGACCTTCAGAAGGTGTCGGATTCCCCGATCAAGACATACACGACGCTGGCCAAACGCTCGAACGCCACAAACTCCTACCAGATCATCTCCACCTGCTTCGGCGCGCGCCACGACGACCTCGACATCGAGGGAGAATACGTGACGCTCAACGGGAAGACGCCGGACGAACTGCTGAAACTCCTGCTCGCCGCAACGGCGATGCCTTTTGTATACGACTCGGTCAACATCAACGGTACCGACTACGTCGACGGCGGCGTCTGGGACAACCTCCCGCTCCGCCCTCTCATCGAGGATGAGATGAAACACCTGATCCTGGTCAGCCTCTCTCCCTCGTACGAGTATGACGTCATGTGCGCTTCCCGCGCCGACACGATCATTCTGATCACCCCGAGCCAGGAGATCGGTGCTCTTCTCACGGGAACACTCGATTTCGACGGCCGCAACTCGGCGTACCGTCTCAACCTCGGCTTCTACGATACGTTGCGTGCGTTTGAATTCTACGAGCGTAGAATGCTTGGTTTTCCGGTTTCTGCCGCGGAAAAGGCCGCCCGCATCCGCGAGGATAACGAGAAGGCCCTCACCGCTGCCAACGCCGCCAACGCGATGGCCAGCGCCAACCGTAATATGAGCAAATTTGAGGAAATGATGAAGAAGCTGGGGCTGTAAGCTTCCCTGTTGACACAAAATGGCATGCCGGCCGAGCGCTGAAACGCTCGGCCGGCGTTTTTTGTCGGTTTCCGCCTGATCAGCCCGGAATTGCCTGCAATACTTGTCGGTTCTCCGCCTTTTGGGGCTTTTTAGCTTGTTTTGGTCTTGGTTTTCCTGTTTTAGGCCCCGGTTGTCCTGTTTTAAGCCCCGGTTGCTCCGTTTTTCCGCCCGATCAGCCTGGAAATACCCGTCTTTTTTTTGCGTTTACAGACTAATTACCTGTCTAAAGCCATTTAGTCCGTACAGGTACAGTTTCAAAAGCAACCTCAATTCCTGACAAATATCAAAATACAGACAAACGCCCGTTTTTATCGGCGTTTGTCTGTATTTTTCTACCCGTCTATTTTTCAGTTTCTACGATATGTGACTTCCGTACAGACTTGATAGATAAGAAATTGAGATTAGTCTGAAAACGACCAAAATAAAACCTCAAAAAACTGTACCCGTCTATCAATTGCGGTCTCTAAACAAGCTTTCCCGGCGAAGCCGGGCCCCGACTTCCGGCCGCAGCAATCTCGCAATACCCCTCCGCGCTTTAACCTCACAACAGAAACCGCCGGATCCTGCTCTCGATGATCTCGGGAATCAACGGACATGTCGAACACTCCTCGGTGACGATCAGATTCTCGCCCGGGTTATATCCGTTGGCTTCATAAAGCTGAATCTTGCGAATGGCCGACGCAGCATAATCCAGGTCCCCCATCATGCCGAGGTGCTCCCAGTACAGCACCTCCCGCTTTCTCAGATTCAGGCATCGAAAGTCCGGGCGAAACACGGCGCCGCTGCCGAGCGTGATCGGCGCCTCGTACTGGTATGGGATTCCGTATTCATGCAACCGCTCGGCGATCATCCATTCCGCCTTTGAGCGCACGTACTCACCCTGTGAAGTCAGATACTTCTTGCCCTCCGAGCGGTAGTCAAAGGATTCATACGCGTAGTCGTAAAATGTGTCGATAACCTCCTGATCCGACGGGGCCAAGGATTCCACGAGCGCTCTCCGCCCGGGGCTTAAGCACGCAAGCAGTTCAACGAGGCTTTTCGACTGCTCATCTCCGATCCAACGATCGATTGCCCCGAGCTCACTGCGTGCGGCACGAAGGACACATCGGCGATACTCGGCGTTGACGAGTCTTCGTGCCTTCTCCAGATTTCGCTTCCGAAGGTAGTTCCATTTGCCCGAAGGCGAATCCCTCCAATAGTACTGAAAGCTACTGCCGACGTTGCTGACTCGAAGACTTCCCTCCGGAAGCGGTGCGTCCGGTGCGTCAATCTCCCGGATTAACTGAAGCAACAATTCCCTGCGAGAGCGCAGCGCCTCCAGGAGCACAGCGCCGCTCTTGTCCAAAGCAAAACAATCCATTTTCTCCCCCAAACTTCTCCAAAAGAACCGACCGGTCGATATCCGATCTCAGTATAAACACCTGCCGCAGAAAACAGCAATTAGAAAAATGAGATTGATTTTTGTGGAAAATGCCATCCGACAAAAAGCGAAGACACATTTCCGGGATTTCTCTCGAAAAATGTGCCCTCTCACTTTCTCTCTCTCTAATCAATCCAATCCGAAGATGGATGGATTAAGCTTTGTAAAACCGGAATGCACCAGGCAATCCATATTGCTCGCGGAGTTCGTCCTCCGTAGCCCAGACATACTCGCCGTCACGCTCAAGTTGTGCTTCATCGGAAACATCAACGGCCAACGCACTTTCCGTCTCGCCGGGCCGCACATTCCCTGCCTCGATCCGATACCCGCGCATCTCCCACTCCACATGGCTGAACACGTGACGGTAATCGTCGAGCCGGTGCGCGCGCATCAATGTTGCCTTGCCAATGCCCTGCAACACATCCGCCGCAGCCTTCTTCGCGGCTGTAGGTGTCAAAAAGCCCGGTACGTTCGGGAATTCCCACATGCCCGCCAGGAGTCCCTTCTTCGGGCGGCGGTGCAACAAAACGCGGTCGCCGCTGCAGATCACAAGCACCGTCTTGCGCTCAGTCGGTCTTGCTTTTTTCTCTGCTTTCATTGGGATTTCCGAGGTCAGATCTTCGGCAAATGCCACGCACAGGTGCGACAGCGGACAGACATCGCAGTGCGGCCGCCCGTTTGGGATGCACACTGTCGCGCCGATGTCCATGACGGCCTGGTTGAATTGCCCTGCACCGCCGGTCCGCGAATCTATCATCTTGGGGAAAGGCTCTCCCGTTGCTTCGGAAATCGTCGTCCCGTCATTTTCCTCTTTGCCCGTCTCGGAAAATGCTTCCTCCATCGCCGTCGACAACAGTCCGCGGATCCGCTTTTTGAATTTGTCGGTACGGATGTCCTCCCGGCTGCCGAGAAGTCGCGCGTAAACGCGAAGAACGTTCCCGTCGACCGCGGGAACAGGGATCCCGAAGGCGATGGAGGCAATGGCTCCGGCCGTGTAGTCTCCGATCCCCGGCAGACTCCGAAGGAGCGTATGATCCGCCGGAAGCGAGCCGTCGTAGCGCTCGCAAAGTTCCCTTGCGGCCTTGCCGATATTGCGGACGCGGGAATAGTATCCGAGGCCTTCCCACAGCTTTGTCAGCCTGTCTTCCGATGCCGCTGCAACATCGCGGATCGTCGGAAATGCTTCCAGAAACCGCGCATAATACCCGCGGACGGCCTCCACGCGCGTCTGCTGGAGCATGATCTCCGAAATCCACACGTGGTACGGATCGGGGTCCTCCCGCCACGGGAGCACACGCGCATTGTACGCGTACCATTGCAACAGAGAAGGCACCGACTCACGACATCTCTCCTGTTCGGATCTGATTTTTCGCATATTTGCCGGTGCCTCCTGAAATAATATTATATGTCACTGTCTCAATGAACCAAGGTATCACTTGCCAAAAAGAAAATGGACAAGTGCATATATTGTCGATGCAAGATAAACCGGTGTGTAACTGTCAACCTGTTCCGTCATCAGTTCGTCACGATCGCTACGTCCGCAGGATCGTAAGCCGTTACCTTCACGGTTTTGGAGACGGTCTGATTACCGTTGCTGTCCGTCAACACGCAGCGGAACTGCTTGCCGTTGTGTCCCTTCTGCGCTTTGAACGTGAACTGCGCTGTCTTAGCGCTGGCTGCGAGCGAGTTCTTCCAGGTGCCCGTCGCGGTGTCCAATACCTGCCACTGATAGGACAGGGTTCCGGCGCTCTTTGCGGTGATCGTAAACTTCACGTAGTCACCGTAAAATACAAGCTGATCCCTGGGCTGCGTTACGATGCCCGGGCGAACCGTGAGCAACGCCTCGGCGGAAGTGACGGAATTACCCTTCGAATCCGTGACAACGCAGCGGAATTTGAAGTTGTGGTGACCGGTCTGCGCGGTGATGCTGAGCTGCGGCGTCTTGGCGGTCGCGGACGAGGAATTCACCCATTTTTTCGTGGTCGGGTTGTACGCCTGCCACTGATACTTGAGCGTTCCGCCGCCGCCTGCAACCACGCTGAATGTTGCCGTGCCGCCGACCGGTACGGTCGTCGCCTTCGGCTGAGTCGTGATGGCAAGTTTCAGCGTGAGGGTCGCAGCATTTGACGTAATGATATTACCATAATCGTCCGAGATAATACAGCGGAATTTGAAACCGTCATGCGAGGCCTGCGTCGCGATGCTGACATTGGCCGTCTTCGCGCCCGCAGCGGAGGAATTCACCCACTTCTTCGTGCTCGGGTTGTACGCCTGCCACTGATATCTCAAGGTGCCGGTGCCCGATGCGGTCACGGAAAATTTGGCGGTTGTCCCGGTCGTCACCGTGGTGTTCGCCGGCTGCTTCGTGAGTGTAAGGGACACGGTGGTTCCCGGCTTTGCGACCTTCGCGGGACGGCTGGCAAAATCGGACGCATGTCTGCCGTTGATCGTTTCCGCAAGAATATAAACCTGATAAGACGATCCCCATCCGCTTGCCGCAAGACCGGACGGAAGCGTGAACGTTCCGGTACCGGAAGCAGGCAAACTGTTGCCGGTATCTAATTGTCCGTAGTATAAAATGTTCGCGTTGTTGGCATTTCCCGCCTGATAAGCGCGATCCAGGATCAGTACCGACACCTGGCTCACCGTGGACGCATTGGACCCGCTGATCGTATACGGAACCGTCACTTTGCTTCCGGAGACGGACACGGTCTTTCCGCTCGTCACCTTGGCATTCAGATTGTCATCCTCGAGCGTAAGCTTGTATTCGGTACCGAAGTCCCCTTCCGTTCCCGTAACCACCGAGTTGAAAATGACCGACGTCACGTCGACATTCATCGCAGGGCTTACTCCGTAAGACACAACGTCCTTCAGAGTCCCCCAAATGTTGCCTTTACCGCTGATGTGTCCCAAGCTATCTTCCCGGTTGTAGCGAACACTTCTCAACATCCAGGGCTCGCCCCAATCACCGAGACTGATCGCCGCGCAAGCCTTCTTGATCCTGCATTCGGCGGCAAGATCATCGACACAGTAGCCGTATTGATAATTGGATATCTCCTCAACATCGAGGATAAAAACCTTGTCATCCTTCAGCGGGGAGCTTACATTGAACGCTTCCTTCGTCCACGATGCAACATTCCCTGCCTTATTTCCGACCGTCAGAGCCTTTGATTGCTTGGTGCTCTTCGCGATCGCATTGATCTCCTGCGCGGAAAATACGCCTTCTTTCGTCAGAAAACCGCTTCCGTTCAAGTAACTTTTCAGATTACTGCGCAGCCAGGCATCCGAGGCGCTTCCGTAGCTGCCGAAAGGCTCGTAAAAAAGAACAGCATCACAGTCCAGGAGCATCGTCGTTCCGCCGTAACTTGTAGTCTTCGGGGCAAGAACGCGGTACTTGACCGGCTCTCCCTCGTATCGACCGAACCACACATAACTGCCGCTCCAGGGGGAATTACTCTCGCCGGACTTCGGTGTAGCGATCCCCGCAGTGCCGAGCCCCGAGATCTCCTTGTCCGCAGCCACGGCCGCTCCGGCAGTTCCGAACAACTTCATCGCAGGCAGTAGTGAAAATACCATAACTGCCGCCAGAAGAATTGCAACCGACCTTCGTACAACACTTCGTTTCTTCATAGTTTCGTCTCCTCTCTTCAACGTAACCAAAAGCGACTGAACATTATTCCGTTTGCAAAAAGCATACAATAAACATGCTGTTTTAGCGCATATTTATTAATGCATCTGCATCATAGCATGTATTTATACGAATGTCAAGCACATTTACCAAATGTTTCTGTTATTTACACTGTGACGAGGCTACCAAGAGCAATGTTACCCCATCACAACGCAAAAAAAGCGCACAAAAAGCCGCGGGAACCGGTCATTTTCCGACGCCCGCGGCCATTGCTATCATTGTGTTATTGTACCGTCACCAGCGCGCCTCTCGAGACCGTCTGATGTCCGTAGCTGTCCGTCAATACGCAGCGGAACTTCTTGCCGTTGTGGCCCTTCTGCGCCGTAAACGTGAACGTCGCCGTCTTCGCGCTGGCCGACAGCGAGTTCTTCCACGTCTCCGTTGCGGTGTCCCACACCTGCCACTGGTACGAAAGCGTGCCGGCACTCTTCGCGGTGATCGTGAGCTGCACGGTACCGCCGTTAGCAACCTTCACATCCTTAGGCTGCGTCACGATGCCGGGTCTTACCGACAGAAGCGCCGCCGATGACGTCGTCTTGTTGCCGTTGGCGTCCGTCACGACACAGCGGAACTTAAAGCCCTGGTGCGCCGCCTGTGCGGTGAGGCTGAAGGTCGCCGTCTTCGCGGTTGCCGAGGACGAATTGAACCACTGCTGCGTGTTCGGGTTGTACACCTGCCACTGATACTTCAAAGGACCAGCACCCTTGGCCGCGACGGTGAACTCCGCCGTTCCGCCGACCGGCACCGTTTTCGCTGCCGGCTGCGAAGTGATCGCGGGATTGACCTTGAGGGTCACTGCTCTGGACTGCGTCTTGTTGCCGTTGGCGTCCGTCACGATGCA
>JBGUPV010000076.1:0-3788 GCA_045130455.1 Lachnospiraceae bacterium
GGAGGTCTGCGGCGGCCTGAACATCAACATCGGAACGCTGAACAAGCGGACGATCGAGGCGATGCGCATCGCCGGCGTTCGGGCCAATGAGCTTTCGCATCCCGCAATCCTCGACCCGGTCGGGGCCGGCGCGTCGAAGCTTCGCACGGAGACAGCGCTGATGCTTCTGGAGAAGGTTCATTTTTCGGTGATCCGCGGCAACATGTCGGAGATCAAGACCATCGCGACCGGAAGCGGCACGACAAAGGGTGTGGACGCCGATGTGGCGGACAGCGTCACGGAGGAAAATCTCGATGAGGCAGTGGCTTTCTTAAAGAGCGTTGCTTCAAAACTCGGTTCCGTGGTGGCGGCGACCGGTGTGATCGATATCGTGACGGACGGCGAGAGAGCGTTCTGTATCCGCAACGGTCATCCGATGATGTCGAGCGTCACGGGCACGGGCTGCCAGCTCTCGGCGATGACGGCGGCGTATATCACGGCCAACCCGGACCGGCCGCTCGAGGCAGCGGCAGCGGCGGTAGCTGCGATGGGACTTGCCGGCGAGATCGCATTCGGAAGACTCACGGAGGCGGACGGCAACTCCACGTATCGGAACTATATCATCGACGCGATCTACCGGATGACACCGGAACAGCTGGAGAGCGGCGCAAAGTACGAGGTACGCTGAGAGCGCAGAGCAGGTCGCGGCCGGGATTTCGGTTAGGAGAGGATCAGAAAATGAAGTGTGACAGAAAGACGATGCTTTTATATGCGGTCACGGACCGTGCATGGACCGGGGAGCAGACGCTGTACGCGCAGGTGGAAGCGGCGCTCCGCGGAGGCGCGACCTGTGTCCAGCTTCGGGAGAAAGACCTCGACGAGGAGGCATTTCTCGAGGAGGCGAAGGAGATCGGCGCACTGTGCAGACGCTACGGGGTTCCTTTCTTCGTCAACGACAACGTTGAGATCGCGGTTGCCGTACACGCGGACGGCATTCATGTCGGTCAGGAGGACATGGCGGCGGCAAAGGTGCGCGAGCGTGTCGGTGAGGACATGATGATCGGTGTATCCGCGCACACGGTGGAGGAGGCTCTCGAGGCCGTGAAAAACGGCGCGGACTGCCTCGGCGTCGGCGCGATGTTCTCGACGTCCACGAAGACGGACGTCGATGTGCTTCCGAAGGAGACGCTCCGCGCGATCTGCGACGCGGTTTCGATCCCGGTGGTTGCGATCGGCGGTATCGGCAAGGGCAACATGAAGGAACTTGCCGGGACCGGCGCGGACGGGGTCGCTTTGGTGAGCGCGATCTTCGGCGCAAAGGATATCGAGAAGGAATGTCGGGAACTCCGCAGACTTGCGGAGAAGACATTTTCCGAATAAAGACATTGCGGCGCATCGGGGGCACCACCTTGCGCCGCGTAAGAAAACAGTGCTGTGCATGAAAGGAGCAACGGACATGAAAATGAAGACAGCATTGACCATTGCAGGAAGCGACTGCAGCGGAGGCGCCGGGATTCAGGCCGATCTGAAGACGATGACCATGAACGGAGT
Organism: Lachnospiraceae bacterium; assembly: GCA_045130455.1. Taxonomy (GTDB): domain Bacteria; phylum Bacillota; class Clostridia; order Lachnospirales; family Lachnospiraceae; genus ISDg. Next base: position 1,531 of record JBGUPV010000076.1, read on the forward strand.
GTATGCGATGAGCGCGATCACGGCGCTGACGGCGCAGAACACCACCGGCGTGCGTGCGATCCAGGAGTCCGACCCGGTGTTTTTGAAGCAGCAGATCGATGCGGTTTTTGAGGACATACGGCCGGACGCGGTCAAGATCGGCATGGTTTCTTCCGTAGAATTGATCCGTGTGATCGCGGAACGCCTGCGGTATTACGGCGCAGTCAACGTGGTCGTGGATCCGGTGATGGTAGCGACCTCCGGTTCCGCACTGATGAAAAATGACGCGGTTCAGACGCTTGTCGATGAACTGCTTCCGCTGGCGACGGTGGTGACGCCGAACATTCCGGAGGGCGAGATCCTCTCGGGACTTACGATCCGCAACCGCGAGGATATGATCGCGGCGGCCGAGAAGATCGGCAGGGAGCTAGGCTGCGCCGTTCTGCTCAAGGGCGGTCACAGCGTCAATGACGCCAACGATCTTCTGTACGCGGACGGCAGATCTGTCTGGTTTGAAGGCAGACGGATCGACAATCCGAACACACACGGAACGGGATGCACGCTCTCGAGCGCGATCGCATCCAATCTCGCAAAGGGCTTTTCCCTCGAGGAATCGGTACGCAGAGCCAAGGATTACATCTCCGAGGCGCTCAGCGCGATGCTCGATCTCGGACAGGGATCCGGCCCCATGAAACACAATTTCGATCTGAGCGGCCGTTTTGCGGACGAGGCGTAATGCCCGTGCGGACGGCTGGTGACGATAAGTGAGGATCATTTTACGAAAGGAACATTAAACATGAGAGAGTACACAACGCAGATGGATGCTGCAAGAAAGGGAATCATCACCCCGGAAATGAAGGCGGTAGCCAAGAAGGAATACCGTACGGAGGAGGAGATCCGCGATCTTGTGGCGCGCGGCCAGGTGGCGATCTGCGCCAACAGATTACATACCTGCATCGACCCCAACGGCGTCGGTTCGATGCTCCGCACCAAGATCAACGTAAACCTCGGCGTATCCAGAGACTGCAAGGACTACGACATCGAGATGCAGAAGGTTATGGCAGCGGTCGACATGGGAGCGGAAGCGATCATGGATCTGTCCTCCCACGGCAACACGCAGCCGTTCCGCCGCAAGCTGACGTCCGAGTGCCCGGCGATGATCGGTACCGTGCCGGTGTATGACAGCGTCATTCACTACCAGAGAGACCTGGCGACGCTTTCGGCGAAGGACTTCATCGACGTGGTGCGTCTTCACGCGGAGGACGGCGTCGATTTCGTAACGCTGCACTGCGGTATCACGAGAAAGACGATCGAGCAGATCCGCAAGCACAAGCGGAAAATGAACATTGTTTCCCGCGGAGGTTCCCTGATCTTCGCATGGATGTGCATGACCGGTCAGGAAAACCCGTTCTACGAGTATTATGACGAGATCCTCGACATCTGCCGTGAGTACGATGTGACGATCTCCCTCGGCGACGCGTGCCGTCCGGGCTGCTTGGCGGACGCGAGCGACGTGTGCCAGATCGAGGAGCTGGTCCGCCTGGGCGAGCTCACGAAGCGCGCGTGGGAGAAGGACGTGCAGGTTATGGTCGAAGGTCCCGGACACATGCCGATGGACCAGATCGCGGCCAACATGAAGATCCAGCAGACGATCTGCATGGGCGCTCCTTTCTATGTATTGGGACCGCTCGTTACGGATATCGCACCCGGCTACGACCACATCACCTCTGCCATCGGAGGCGCGATCGCGGCGGCTTCCGGCGCGGCGTTTCTCTGTTATGTGACGCCGGCGGAGCATCTGGCACTGCCGAACGTGGAAGATGTTAAACAGGGTATCATTGCGTCCCGCATCGCGGCACACGCGGCGGATATCGCAAAGAAGATTCCGCATGCGCGTGATATCGATGATGCGATGGCGGATGCCAGAAGAACGTTCGACTGGGAGAAGCAGTGGGAGTGCTCCCTTGATCCCGAGACGGCAAAGTCGATCCGCGACAGCCGTGCGCCCGAGCATGACGACACCTGCTCCATGTGCGGCAAATTCTGTGCTGTCCGCAGCATGAACAAGGCGCTCGCGGGCGAGTACATCGACATTTTGTGATTTCTTCCGGAAGGAGATCGGGACAATGGCCGGTATTTTCAGTGTGACAGCAGGCGATTGCGAGATGAAATACTACCGCTTCGGCACGCAGGGCGCGCCGGCGGTAGTGATCCTTCCCGGGCTCAGTCTGGTCAGCGTGCTGGAGTCCGCGGCAGCGGTCGCGGCGGCGTATCGCGGC
>JBGUPV010000077.1:0-17564 GCA_045130455.1 Lachnospiraceae bacterium
AATTCCGCGCAGGAACTGGTGATAAACGCCCTTTTGTTCATTGACCACGGGAATCAGCCCTTTCGCGATGGGCTGAACCATGACCACTTTACCTTCGTACAAACCCTGCTCATTCATCTTGTGCACGAAGACGTCCGCGAAACTCCGCAGAAAACCGCCCTCGCCAAACTGAATGATCGTCTCTTTCACCGAACTCATGTATCAAACTCCTTGTAAAGGACCGCGGAAACAAACCGGTCCCTGTTTTCCTGTTCCGGGCAAACTCTCAGCTGCCGATGATCATGACCGTGCCGCCTGCGATCACTGCTGTGCCACCTTGATCAGCACCTTGGAGAGGCTGCCGTCGTTGTGCGTGAGAGCCTCCATGGCATCGCTCACGCAGTCGATCGGGTACACCGCGCTGACCATATCGTCCACCGGCACCTGCCCCGACGCGATCAGGTCGATCACCGCCTTAAAATCCGCGGGGAGCGAGTTGCGGCTTCCGAACACGTTCAGCTCCTTCTTCAGAAGGATCGAATGCAGGAACGTCGTCTCCCTCTTGCCGTTGCCAATCAGTATGATGTTCGCGCCGAACGCGGCGCAGTCGATGCAGTTTAAGAAGGTCACGTCCTGTCCGCACGCCTCGACGCACACGTCGAAACCGTCGCCGTCCGTGATCTTCGCGGTCTCCGCAAGAATGTCGGACGTCTTCGTGTTGATCACGCCATCCGCCCCGAACCGAAGCGCCTTCTCAAGACGTCCCTGAAGGATGTCCGCCACATAGACCTTCACTCCCTGCGCCTTGGCGGCCACGAGGGCGAAAAGTCCGATGGGGCCGGCCCCCACGATGAGCACCCGGTCACCCTTCTTGAGTTTTGCTCGGTGAAGCGCATGGTAGCCGATCGTAAACGGCTCCACCATCGCCAGCTGCTTTGCCGTCAGCCCTTTGCCGTCATAAATGCGTTCCACGGGCATGACAATATACTCGCGGAAGCTTCCGTCGCGCTGCACGCCCATGGTCTGATTGTCCGTGCAGCAGTTGACCAGACCTCTCCGGCAGGAGTAGCAGCTGCCGCAGTTAAAATACGGGTTGGCCGTCACGAGGTCCCCCGCCTTCAGCCCTCTGTCGTTGGCCGGGATCGAGACGATCCGCGCACTGAACTCATGCCCCGGGATGCGGGGATATGTGGTGAACGGCTGATTGCCCGTAAAGCTCGCCACATCCGCGCCGCAGACGCCGCAATACATCACCTGCAGAAGCGCCTCGCCCTCGCCCGGCACCGGCATCTCCGTCTCCGTGACACCGATCGAGAAGGGCTCCCTGATATATACCGTTTTCATTTTCCGAACCTCTTTCACTTTAATTGACCGCGGATACCGGCCGGCTTCGCGCCGGCCGCCCTTCCGCCGCCGGAGTATCGTCACACTGCCTTCCTTGCAAAGCAGATGAGATAAATCTTTGTCTTCCGCGGATCACTCCACGTACTTCGGATTCCAGATGACCGCCGTCTTCATCGGTGCGTTCTTGCTGTAGATCCTGTTGTAATATGCGCCCATCGGGTCGCGGATGAACTCGTCCTTGTCGATCAGCTCGACGATCTCGTCGTAGGAGCTCTCCGCCAGCAACTCGATGGCCTTCTCCATGTGATCCTGCCGGAAGTTGATGCTCCCGAAGATCAGATGGTTCTCAAAGCCGAAGGGCATCGTGTCGAAAGCAACCTTCGGACCGAGGGAAAAACTGTTGTAGATGCCGTTGCAGCCGAGCACGCCGTGCTCGAACGCGACCCGGTGCTCCACATCACTGCCGCTCACGCCTATAAATGCCGTCGCGCGCCCGCCGAGCCGCTCCGTGATCGCTTTCGCGAGCTCCGCCTCGGACGCATAGGTGTTTCGCAGGTATTCCGCGCCGGTCTGCTTAAGCGCGAACGTGACTTTCGGCGAATCCTCCGCGCTGCGCGCCACAAAGAGCACTTTGGCGTTCTTGTGGTTTCGCAGGATCAGGTCGCCGATGAACATTCCCGTGGTGCCGAGTCCGAAAATGACCGTGCGGTCAAACACTTCGTCCGCCGCGATCCTACGTGCCGTCTGCTCGTCGCAGCCGTGCCTGCGCATGACCACGCGGAACAGGTGCGCGCTGCCAAGATCCTCCATCCGCTCGAGCTGAAAGAGCATGCAGGCGAAGGGGTCCGGGAATACCATCTTCTCGGCAAATGACCGGTCCAGCTTCCCGTTGTGCACATAGCCGTCCGGGATCGGCAGGAGCATGTCCGGATGAAAATACTGACGGTCGCAGAACAGGCCGTCCGCCTGGTCGCAGCCGTACTCGAAATACGTCTCGTCCTCGGTGTATCGCGTCGGGTCGTAACTGTCCCCGCCGCGGATCAGCACGATGGCAAACCGGTTCTGCGAGGGCACCCACACGATCCCCTCATGGCCGTTGATCAGCCGGTTTGTTCCCTCGGGAAATTTGGCGCCGAGGCGGCCTTCCTTTCCCATCCGCATCAATTCGAAATCGGTCCCGCAGAAGCCGACCATCACCGGCTCACACAGGATCCCTTCCTTCGGTTCCTCCCCGCGCAGCCGCTGCCGTTTGCGGTTCGTGATCTCCACGTCCCCGTACACGAGCGGCCGGTCCGCGTCATTCTGAAAATACGTCCCCCTGACGATCATCGTCCGTCCTTTCCGCCGGCGCCACGCGCTTCGCACCGGTCCAAAAAACCTTCTCGGTCTGATAAGAAAATTATAAAGCATTTTCCGAAGGGCGGACAAGAGAACAACATGACGCTTTTCTATGATTCATGTCGTGTTTTCGCAGTTTTTTGCTCCCGGGGCATTGCCTTTCGGAACCCCCGGGAGTATGATGGTCCCAGAATCCCGCGGGAGGCTTTTATGAAATACCGGAATCTGAAACTTTCCTTTTCCATCGACGGCGTGACGTTCAACGTGATCAGCATCAGTCTCGAGCGCTTTACGGTGCCGATCCCAAACCACAGCCACAGCAAAAACAGCTATGAGCTGCACTATGTCTCGTACGGCTACGGCACGCTGATCGCCGACGGCGAGCGCTTCGACATTGTGCCCGGGACCTTCTTCATGACCGGTCCGGGCGTCTTCCATGAGCAGGTTTCGCTGCCCGAGGATCCCATGACGGAGTACGGCGTGTACCTGCAGGTCGCCGCCCCGGCGGTGCCCGCCCACGGAGGCGAGAGCCCGATCCGCGAATTTCTCGACCGGCGCTTCTGGATCGGACACGCGGACTCCGGTCTCCACGCGCTGATGAAACAGATCGTCGCCGAGGCGGAACTGCGCTCCGGGGACTTCGAGTTCATGCTCGACGCGCTCATGCAGCAGCTGGTGCTGGCCATCGTGCGGCTCTACCGCCACAGGGACCTGCTCACGAGCAAATCCGGGGACGAGGGGCATTTTTCGATGCCCGCCGATCAGACGTACCTGACCATCGAGGAAGCCTTCCTCTACAACTACCGCGACTTGACGCTCGAGCAGCTGGCCTCGCAGGTCAACCTCGGCACGCGCCAGACCGAGCGGCTTCTCCGGAAGCACTACAACAAGACATTTCAGCAGAAAAAAACAGAGGCCAGAATGTCCGCCGCCTGCCTGCTTCTGCAGGATCCGGCGCGCAACATCGCCTCTGTCGCATCCGAGTTGGGCTACACCTCCCCGGAACATTTTACGAATGCATTCAAAAGTTTCCACGGCATCACGCCGTCCGCGTACCGTCGCAATCTCAAGCGGTAACTTACGCGTAGGTCCGCAGGAAATACCCGAGCACGGCCCAGGTCGCCAGCGAGAAGAAATTGCCGTAACGGTCACGCCCGCTCGCGTACAGTTTCTCCGCGGTCCCGACATCCACCATCTCAAAGCCCGCGAACAGTTCCGTGCCGACGCAGCCGTCCTGCGTCACCTCGGACAGGTCCGCCACATGGATCTCCGCGCACAAAAACGCGTTGGTCTCGTCGGTCATTCCCGGTGAGGAAAATGCGCACGGATTGATGACCGTGACCTTATCCTCCGGCTTTACGACAAGCCCGCACTCCTCATGGATCTCCCGCACGGCAGCCGTCACAAGCGGCTCCTCGCAGTCGCGGTCCTCGGGATCGATCAGGCCCGCCACCGGGCTTAAAAGATACTGTCCCACCGGGTAACGGTACTCGTAGTTCATGAGCATGCGCGGCTTTCCGTCGGGCAGGATCACCACCACCGCGATCGTCACCGCGTCGGGCTGCATCGCCCGGAATTCCTCGTCGGACTTGAGCGCCACAAGCTCACTCTTCACACGCCTCGAAGCGTCGCAGTAGTGCGCGCCCGGGCGGTATTGCAGGTCATAGAGACGGACGTACTTGGCGTCGCAGAGCGTCTCCACCTGCTCCTCCGTATAGTGCGGCTTGTCCGTTCGCGGGTCGGGCTCGTAGCCCGCCGCAGTCTCCGTCATGATATTCTTTTCGTCTTCCATCGTGTCACTCATCCCTCAGTATATTTTTCAACCGCGCACGCCGATGTGCTTCAGATAAAGCGCGATCGCGGTACCGACAAATGCGTTGCAGTACTCCCCGTTGCCGAACGCCTCGATGACGTCTGCGACCGGGATCTCCGTCGGCTCCAGAAACTCATCCGCGTCCGTGTGCAGTTCGTTCGTCGGCGTCAGATCCTCCGCCAGTACGAAGGTGATCGTGTTCTCGAAGATCGCGGGGTTGGGGCTGCATCGCCCGAGCACCTTGACGCGTCCGGCACGGTATCCGGTCTCCTCGAGAAGTTCGCGCGCCGCGCCTTCCTCCGGTGTCTCCTCCTTCTCCTGCACGCCGCCCGGGAACTCCACCGTGATGCCCTCAAGGCCGTGGCGCCACTGGCGCACCATCACGAATTTTCCGTCGTGCACGGGGATCGCGATCACCCAGTTGTTCGTATGGATGGCGAGGTATCTGCCGGTCATTCCGCTTGCGGCCACCTCCTCCTTCTCCACCAGACTCATGATCCGATGGCGAAAGATCGCGTCGGACGAGAGTTTCCTCCAGCAAAGCGCAGCATCGCGCTCCGCGTCCTTTTCCGCCGCAACCATGTTGAGTTCATCGTCCCGTTCCCGCATTGGCCACCTCCCGTGCCGCAATGTGCAGACACACATTTCCGATGCACCTATTATACTACACCGGCGTGCTTCTGTCACTCATTCCTTGGGAAACCTTCCCTCCTTGAACATGCGCATCATCTCGTTGGTCAGGCTCATGTTGTTCGGCTGCAGCACGATGTCCTCACGCTGCACCCACTCCGCGTATTTCAATTCATTTTCATCCATGCGGATCTCGCCGTCGCCGTCCGCGTCACAGTAGAAACCGACCAGGATATCCTGCGCCATGCCCCACGGCTGCGACTTGTAGTAGCGGATGTTCGTGACGCGAACGCCCGTCTCCTCCATCACCTCGCGCGCGACGGTCTCCTCCAGCGTCTCGCCGATCTCCGTGAAGCCCGCCACAAGCGCGTTGTGCCCGTAGCCCCGGCGGTATTTCGTGAGCAGCAGGCGGTCACCCTTCGTCACGCCGACGATGACCGCGGGATTGATGCGCGGATAGACCGTATTGCCGCACGCGGGGCACACCAGCGCCCGCTCCGTACGGCTGAGCGCAAGCGCCTCGCCGCACCGTCCGCAGCAGCGGTTGTCCGCATACCAGCGCCAGAGGTGGTACGCGGTAAATGCGGCGTAAACTTCCTTGCCGATACACGCGTCACGCATCTCCCGGAGTGTCCGGTACCCAAAGCCCTCCTTCACAGGCGCGGGCCCGTCCTGCAGCAGAAAATACCGCTGCCCGTCCACCGCGAAGAGGTACACCGCGCTCCCGCCTTCCGGAATATCCGCCCCCTTCGGAAAATGAACCGTCCCCCCGTCGAGGTTTACCAGAAGCTTCCCCTCTCCGTCCGCCGCGACCAGCGCGTCGTCCGCGGAAAGCTCACACTCCGTGTATTGATTGTACAGTCTGCTCGGACCGATATCCTGGATCATAACATTGCCTTTCCCGATGCTTTGCGATCGCTCGCGAAGCTTTTTGCGTCATTGTATCTTTCGCGGACGCGGGTGTCAAGCGCGGATGCGCGCAAGGGTCGCCGGCGCCTCGTTCGCGGTTTCGCCGATCTGTCGGAAATCCTTGCATTTTCGGTCCGGTATGATACAATTAAGGGTGGGGCTCGGTCTCGGTCCGCCCCGGAATGTTTTCGTTTTTTTTGTGAGTACGGAGGCGTACCATGTTCAATAACAAGCGGGGGACCGTGCGCAGCGGCATCACCAATTTTTCGATCTGCTGCCTCGCGTCCGTCATCTACTGTCTCGGCGTCAACTTTTTCATCCTGCCCGGCGGATTGTACTCCGGCGGCTTTACCGGCATTGCGCAGCTTCTGTCGCTGCTCGCCGTCGGCACACCGCTCGAGCCGTACAACATCAAGGGTATTTTGTATTTTCTGCTGAACATCCCGATCGTGATCATCGGCTGGCGCGCGCTCGGCAGCAAGCCCATGCTCAAGGCCGGCTTCACGATCCTTCTGGAGAGTACTCTGATGTCGCTCCTTCCGATCCCGAAGGAGCCGATCATCTCGGACACCCTCACCAACACCATCGTCGGCGGTTTCTTCGAGGGCTTCGGCAGCGGTCTTCTGTACATCGGCTTCGGTTCCGGCGGCGGCACCGACATCATCGGTATCGTGCTGAGCCAGAAAGTGCGTTCGCTGAGCGTCGGCAAAGTCTCCCTGTCCGTCAACATCGCCGTGTACGCGGTCTGCGCGATCATCTTCAACCCCGAGGTCGCCGTGTACTCCATCATCGCCGCGTTCTGCTGCTCTCTCGTCATCGACAAGATCCACCTGCAGAACCGCGCCGTGACCGTCAACGTCTTCACGAACAACGAGCATCTGATCGGCGACTGGATCCTCGACAACATCGACCGCAGCGCCACGATCTTCACCGGCACCGGCCTCTACGCCGGTAAGGAACGCAAGCTTGTCATCAGCGTCATGTCCGAGTACGAATTCCGGCGCTTAAAACATGCGCTCGCCGAGCTGGACCCGACCGCATTTGTCAATGTCTACCCTTCCGTCGCCGTGCTCGGAGACTTCGAGAAACGGCTGTCGTAGGCATTTTCCGAAGGGCCTGTCAACTTCATCTTCAACCAAAAAACGGAGGTCCCACGACCTCCGTATTCTTTTGCGGAAAATGAACCTGCAACTACAGAAAATGAACCAGCAGCGTGATCGTCCCGATCACCAGCCCCGCGATCAGCCCGAAGACCGTCGTGATGACCGCGTACCGGTCGAAGACGCACTCACGCTTCCGAAGCAGCCGCACGTGATACGTACGGTCGGTGCGGTACAGTTTCCCGCGAAGGATGCCCTCCTCGGGGAAGAGACAGGGATATTCCGTGTCGCCGATCCGGTAAAACGCGACCTTGTGCGAACTCTCCGGCGTCGGATGATCGACCTTCGTGAAGACTGCCTCGTGCCTCTCCGAGCGAAGTAGCAGGACGACGCAGTACAAAAACAAAAGCACAAGCACCGCGGAGATCAGCAGGAGCACACCGGCGCCGATGTAGAGCACCAGCCCGGGATTGCCCGTCAGAACGCAGAACAGGATCCCCAGGATCAGGAAAATGACGACAAACTGCATAGAACATGCCTCCTTGCGACCGGCCCGTCACCTCAGTGACATTTGCTCGCGTACCCGCGCAGCAGATACTGGATCCGGTAAATCTTCTGCCGCTCCTCGGGGCTCGTCGTCTCCCTCTTGCGGATGGCCTCGAGGGACCGGATGCATGTGTAGCGATCGTAGTCGCCGAGCTCCTCCATACCCTCCGGAACGGGCTCCATGGAGACAAACGCAAGCAGACGGAGCAGAACTTTCTCGTTGACCGCCGCGTTCTCGCCGCCCTCCTCCGCGAGGAGGCAAGTGAGATCGAGGATGTCCTTCTTGATCTGCCCCGTCGTATATTCCTCGCCCATCGCACTCACGAGGGGCGCATCGTCCTCACCGATATTTTCCGGATACATTTCCATGGCGTCCATATCAAAACTCCTTGTCATTGTTGCCGCGCGGCATCGGCGGGTACGGCTGCATTCGCTGCTGTTGTTCCAACTGCTGCTGTTGCTCCAGAAGCTGTCTCTGAAGCTCCTGCTGCTGTGCCATCTGCTGCTGGAGAAGTTTCTGCTGCCGCAGCTGCTCTTCGATCCGGCGCTGCTGCTCCTGGATCTGCTCCTCATAGACATCCGCAAAATAAGGATTGTATTGCACCGCCATATCGTCGACATGGTCCATCTCAGGATTCGGCTCTCCGGTCTGCGCCGGCGGAACCGGCATTACGGGCTGAACCGGCATCGTCGGCATCATCGGCTGCATCGGCTGCATCGGCCCCATCTGACCCATCTGCCGCTGCATCGGATACCCGGGCATCCGGTTGTTGTTCACCGCCGTCTGCCGATCCGGACCGAACGCCTTCTTCGCCGTTTTGATGACGCCTTTGCCGCAGAGGAGCGCAAAAACCGTCGCGATACCCACTTCCGTGAAATCGTGCTCCAGGATCGCGTCCCGACCCACTTTGCAGATCGCCGCGAAAACAATGATCAGCAATAAGAAAAGCGCGGCGTTTAAAAACCGTCTCATACAGATCCTCCGCAGTTATGAAAACGATGGGGCTGCCGCTTCCGGCAGCCCCTCGATCATCTCATCCGAGATCAACTTCCATGTTATTTCTTCATGACCAATCTGCCGACACCGATCAGGATACAGGTTCCGACAACACCGCTGATGATCTCGCCGATCAGGTTGGTTGCGTTGAATCCGATCAAACCGAACACGAATCTTCCGACCCAGCCGCCGACCAGACCGAGAATGATGTAGACAAGAAGTCCCTTCTTGCCGCCGCCCATAAAGGAACCTGCAAGAAAACCACAAAGAGCTCCGATTGCAAGAGTAATAACCAGATGCATATTAATACCTCCGTGTAAAAGATTCTCACAGCCGTCACGCGCCGGCCGTTATGCCTCGGGGTTTCCCCCTGAACTGAGGTCATCCTACCACACATTTTCGAAAAATGCAATGCTTTCGACCCCGAAAAAGTAAATTTAATTTACAGTTAATCTTCTTAATCTTTCTTTAATCCGCCGCATTTTCCGCGGTTACATGCGGAGAAGAAGCTCCTCCTCGATCACCTCGCCGCCGCGGATGTAACGACGCGGTACGCGCTTGCTCACCGCGCATGTCAATTCGTAGGGAATGGTCCCTGCCGTCTCCGCCATGCGCTCGATCGGATTGCGCGGTCCGAAGACTTCGATCTCTGAGCCGATCCCGACGCCGGGCTTGTCCGTGAGGTCGATCATACACATGTCCATGCAGATCTTTCCGCGCAGAGGCGCTGCTCCCTCGTCGGTCATCAGGCTGTAGCGGTTCGAAAGGCACCGGAAGAAACCGTCCGCGTAACCGTAGGGAAGAACGCCGATGCGCTCCGTGCCCGCGGTCTTATAAATACCGCCGTAGCTGATCGCGGTTCCCGCGGGGTAGATCTTGATGGTGCTGACGTTGGTCTTTAAGGTCATTACCGGCCGGAGCGAGAGCTCCGCCGCAAATTCTCCGTAACCGTACAGCAGAAGTCCCGGGCGCACCATGTCGAGATACGTCTGCGGGTATCGCGCGACCGCTCCCGTGTTGGCGCAGTGACGAAGTTTGAACTTCCTGCCGCTGCGCTTCTCCACGCCCTCGATCACGTCCGTGAAAAGCTTGAACTGATGCTCCGTGTAGGCCTTGTCCGCCTCCCCGTGCTCATCGGAAACCGCAAAATGAGTGAAGATGCCTTCCGCCTCGAGTCCGGGCATGGAAACCGCTTCACATATGCCTTCTACTCCTGTAGAAAACATGTCTCCGTCGCACAGATAGCCGAGTCTGGACATGCCCGTGTCCACCTTGATGTGGACCTTCAGCGTGCCGCCGGCACGGACGGCTTCCTCGGAGTACTCGACGGCCTTCGCCTTGCAGGTCACCGCCTGCGTGATATCATTTTCGATCAGCTTCTCCACCTGCTCCCGCGGCGTATGCCCGAGGATCAGGATCGGCATTGTGATCCCGTTGAGGCGAAGCTCCATCGCCTCGTCGATGCTGCTGACCGCCAGATAGTCCGCTCCTTCGTCCTGCAGCGTCTGCGCCACGCGAACGGCACCGTGTCCGTACGCGTCCGCCTTCACCACGCCCAGGAACTTCACGCCCGCGCCTACGTGCGCGCGCAGCGCGCGATAATTATGTACCAACGCATCCAGGTCGATCTCCGACCACGTTCTTCTCAATGTTGACTGCATCGCTCTGCCTCACTGAAACGGCTTTCTCGTGCCCCTTACGCGGGGCGCATGCCATCGGTCTTATTGTACCACACCGCCGGCGTTTCCGCAATGCCGGCAGAGGCCGCCGCACGCTTTCTTCGTCGCTTATTTTCGCGATCCTTGCGAAATATACCGTCATTCTTCGGAAAATGCGTCCCCGCCCGTCCGTTCTCGTATTGACAAATATAACCTCCCATTGTTAACTAAAGAAAAAGGGCCTTGATATGAGAACCGATCGAAACGAAACGAGAATCTTCGAGCAGGAACCGGTGCCGGTCGCCATCGCGCATCTCGCGCTGCCGTCCGTGATCGGTCAGATCGTTCTGGTCATCTACAACATGGCGGACACATTTTTCATCGGTCTGACCGGAAGTGACGCCAAGCTGGCTGCCGTCACGATCTGCCTGCCCGCGTTTATGTTCCTTTCTGCGATCGCCAATCTGTTCGGTGTCGGCGGCGCCGCGGAAGCGGCTCACGGCCTCGGAAGCGGCAACAGAAAGAGTGCAGGGGAAGCCTGCGCATTTTCGTTTTGGGGATGTGCTTCTCTAACCCTCGTCTACACGGCAGTCGCCGTGCTTCTTCGTCATCCTTTCCTGTCTTTGCTCGGATGCGGCAGCGATGATGTCCGCGGCTTCGCATCCTCCTATCTGATCATCACCGTCGGCATCGGCGGTCTCGGAACCGCCCTCAACATGATGACGGCGCATCTCTTCCGCGGCGAAGGCCGCAGCATGGACGCCGCCATCGGTATCGTCGCGGGCAGCGTTCTCAATATCATTCTCGATCCGATCTTCATGTTTGTGATCCTGCCGGAGGGTCACGAAGTACTCGGCGCCGCGATCGCGACAGCCTGCTCAAACTGGATCGCGTTTTTCCTGATGATGATCCTGCAATACCGGCGCAGACACGACTCCGCGCTTTCTTTCCGGACGGTATTCTGTCCGGACCGCGAGATGGCCTGCCGCATTCTGAGCACCGGTCTTCCGGCATGCATCATGACGCTCTTTGAAAATATCTCCTACGCCTGTCTCGACCGCCTGATGATGGCCAACGGCACCGCCGCGCAGGCCGGACTCGGCGTCGCCAAGAAGATCAACATGCTCGCCCACGCCACCGTGCGGGGACTGACGCAGGGCGTGCTTCCGCTGATCGCCTACAACCACGCATCCAAGGACTACCGCCGCATGAAGGCGGTGATCCGCGACACGGTCCTGACCTCGCTCGCCATCGGTTTCGGCTGCATGGCCGCCTGCCTCATCGCCGCCCGTCCCCTCGTCGGCATCTTCGTGCAGCCCGGCGAATCCCTCACGCTCGGAATGCGGTTCCTTCGGATCCTGTGCATCGGGGCTCCGTTCTCTGCATGCGCTTACACGTTCATCTCCTTCTTCCAGGCCGTCGGCCGCTGGAAAAGGTCCTTCCTGTTGGCGATACTCCGAAAGGGATTTCTGGACATCCCGCTGATGTTCCTCTTCTGCCTTATAAATCCGCTGTCCGGGATCGTGGCCGCGACACCGACCGCGGACATCGTATGCTGTCTGACCGCGCTGTGGCTATACCGCGGTTACTACGTAAAGCGGCTGAAAGGAAAATGATATTACTTAACATTTGTTTTCCTAATCGATATAATATGATTGTAACCATTCATCTATGGTAACAACGCAAGGAGGTGCGTTCATGAAGAAATATTTTTTTCTAGATTAGCAGGTGTCATCACCATTCTTCTTATTCTTTGTAGTCTTGTTCACTTCGGTATGAAGGAGTCATCAAAGCCTTTAGCACTCGCCTCAACTGATTATCAGTCTGACGATATCGTTGAAGCGATAGTGTTTCTTCAAGATCTGTCTCATGATGCAGTTATGGAGACATTTGCGGATCGCTATCCTGAAGAATGTGCTTTGTATGTGTTTGTAAAAGAGTGTGATGAACCACTAACATCCGAAGACATAGATTCAGATATGCTGGATGCTGCAATCAGTCATAAGCGCCAAATATATAGAGAAGCATACGCGGAGTGGAATCAATTATTTGTTGAAAAGTTCTCAGGTGCGATTGATATTGTTTTTACCAGTTTCTACTCCCCGATGGTTCTTGTACGAGCTCCATATCATTTCATAAATGACATTGAAAGAGATGATATGGTTACTGAAGTGGCTATATGTCCTCCCACGGAGTATTCCAACGAAAGTCTAGCTATAGCAAACACCATGACAAGAGCGGATTATGTACGAGACACATGTGGAAATCGAGGTAGCAATGTCAAAATCGGATTGGTTGAATATATGGGAAAGCCAGATGTTACAGACTCATATTTAACAAATGCTGCGATTACGATATGCCCGACTCCCATTTCCGGAGTAACCACCTTATCTCATTCGACTATTATTGCACGCATCCTGGTTGGAACAAGCGCTACCACAGCAAGTGATGGATTTGCACCCGATGCGCAATTGTTTTGTAGCAGTTTCACTGGAAATAATGATCTGTATAATGCAATCGAATGGTTGATCAGTTCCGATGTTTGTGTAATTAATGCCAGTATAAATGTCGGAGAGGAAGGAGTCTATGGGGCAATTTGCAAGTGGATTGATCATTTAGCTATAACCCATGATGTTCATTTTGTCACTTCATCCGGTAATATGGGTAATAACCAATCATATATGATTACGGCACCGGGATTGGCATATAACGCGATCACCGTAGGGGGATATGATCCAGGAAGCGAAACCCAATGGAATTATACCACCCAACCGATTATCTGGGGAAACAGTCGGTATGGGGAGAGCGGTACTGAATACCCGGAAAAGCCGAATCTTGTTGCTGACTGTATAGATTTTTGGTCATCATACGGAACAAGTTTTGCCGCTCCACAAGTCGCAGGCGTTATTGCACAGTTATGCAGTTATAATTCCACCCTCAAAGTAAAGCAGACCGCAATAGGTGCGATTCTTATGGCCTCAGCTGCGCGAAAAGTTGACGCCGACAATAATGGCAAAGTTGGATCGACTTTCAATTCTTCTGTTCAAGTTACCGGTTCTTCACAAATCAGTAATCAAGCCGGTGCAGGTGTTTTAGATGCCAGGTGGGCACGCGAAATCGTATCCAGTGGCAAGTATTGGACTCCAACTGTATACGACAACGGTTTTCCGTATTCGAAGACTGTCACGCTCTCGGCTGATACCAATACGTCACCGGACAGCGACCGTATAAACGAACCGACAAAGAAAACGGAAACACCCGAAGTAACAAAACCTGCAGAACCGACATTGACACCTACAACTACACCATCGCCGGCACCATCACCGACTGCGGAGCCGACGGAACCGATCGAACCGCTGCCGGTGCCGGAGCTCACTCTCCGTATTGACGGAGATGTCTGTGAGGAAAAGCTGGATGATCAGTTGCGAAGCGTCAAGGATGTCGACATAGTTGTCGCAGTTGCTGTGGGATTCGGAGATGTCCCTCCGGAAGAAGCCAAAGAGGCATTCCTGCAAAAATACCCGGAACTTGATCATCATCGTCTTCTGGGCTATACCGACACTGTCGAACAGCCGGGTGAACTGTTTCTGCTGATACCATTTTCCGCTGTGACAGAGTTAACCAAGGATACTTCGGTACGTACGGTCCGAAAAGCTACCCTTTACAACACCCCGAATAATGACCCTCTCCTCGCGGACCTCATTATCGTTGCGGGAACAATAGACGGAAAAAATGTATATGATTCACCAAACGACCCGGGATTCCGATTTATGACAGACGATGAAAGGTATTGGGAAGACGTTGTTTATTCGGGCGATCTGCTGACAGCTACGTGGTACCTCAGGGATGATGAATATGTAAAAGTAGTGGTAGTGCCGACAACCAGGTACGGTCAACCGGAAGAGCGTCTGGATGAGGCATGGAAAGAAAGCGGAGCTACCGATAAAACAACATGGCTTTCCGGCGCAGAAGGACAAGCCATGTCCGAACAGATAACCGCCGAACTGATCCGGGATTCATTGCAGCCGCTTTATGATGCAGGATGGAACATAACGGAAGACGGTGCGATCAATGATCTTCCGTTTCTTCGTTACCTTTGTGCGATCGTAACCGGAAAACAGCTCAAGGATCTGAAGGTCCCCGAGGGCGCAACGTACCGATATGAAATAATGTTCGACGGCTTATGGCGCAATGAACTGCCTCTCAAGCAGGAATACTTTCGGGATCACAAGTAAACAATACTTGTTTTGCTGTCTGAAAAGCCCGCCCAGCGCGGGCTTTTTTGTTGTGAATTCGGTTTCTGAGCAGGTAACGTTTCCCCATTTTTTGACACTTTCTCCGCCTTCGGAAGCAATGTAACAGTTTTGTAAGTATTTGTAATTAAAACGTAACGATTTTGACACTTGTTTCGTAACATCTTTTTGGTATGATGCATTCAACGAGTTACACAGACTTCACTGTGTCAGCATTTTCCCGGAGGAGGTCCCCCATATGAAAACTTCGCAGAACGCAAACACGGCTCCCACTGCCGTCAACTACATCTTATTCGTCATCATCCTGATCCTTGCGGTCATGCTGGTCGCAGGATGCGATAAGGACGACAAGTCCGGTGAATCCGGAGTAACGCCCACCGCGACGGCCGCAAACAACGAGACGACACCCACCGCGGCAGCGGAAATATCCGCTACGCCCACGGTCGCTCCTACCGCTGAGCCCACTGCAGAACCTACTGCGGAGCCCACGGCTGAGCCCACCGCGGAACCTACGGCAATCCCGACTCCCACCACGATCCCTGCTTCCGAGCTTCCGGCCGCGGACGTCGATATGATGAAGGAAGACGTCAACGCCGCCATCCGGTCGCTGTGCAACGGGATCGCCTACGAGGAAAAGATCGTGTTTGAAAACGGAAAGACGGGATACTGCGAAGAACTCACTCATTTTCCGGGCTCTGAAGATCGTCAGCTCGACGGCTTCTACACGAAAGAGGTCCGCTACATGGACGAAACCTTCAACACCGTCAAGCAGGTGTTCACGCTGACGGACGGCAGAAAGGTGACGCTCTACACCGCAAAATACGGTGTGCTTCTGGACCTTCAGAAGACCGACGAAAACGGGAACTCCCTGACCTGCCACGCCGACAACCTCGCTTACGCTCTCGATTATCCCGGAACCGAGAGGGAATACTTCTTCCTCTCCTTCAATTACACCAAGGAACATTATCAGGGCTACAGCGTATACCGCACGAATCCCGACTCCGACATTTACGAGTGCTCGTATTATTATGATGCGGACATGCCCCGCCTGATCGCGACCTATTCAACGGCTGACGATTCTCTGCTTAACTACACGCTTTACACCTATGACAACAATAACCGGCTTGTCTCGAAGGAGCTCAGCAGCGCCAGCAATGAAAGCAGACGTGTGACTGCCTACACCTACGACGAAGCAGGCAATCTCGTTGAACTGCTCGACCGTTCTTACCCCGGTTCCGATTCCGTACACAAGGAAACATACGCTTACAAGAAGGACGAAAACGGCCGCCTGTCCGGTTGGACGGTAACGGTGGCCAAGGGCAGCGAACCTGCCTCGACCGGTGAGAATTTCGTAAAATATCTGGACAACGGCAGTGTATTGTTCTATCAGGACCGTGTTGCCGGCGATAATGAAGTCCGCCACGAAGGCTACATCCTTCGCCCGGACAGCGCTCTCGACGCGAAGCTTAAGACGGCTTCCGGCCTCACTCCCGACTCCTGGAATATCGATTACTCCCTCGTGCAGCCGGACACCTGGGTTACCTACGCACCCTACTACGGCGTCACGGACTACGACTCGCTTGACTTCTTCGGTCTTCCGAACACTTCGTACGATGACGACTGTATCCTGCAGCTCTTCCGCGGTGACGTTTCGGATACCGCTCTTGCTTCCGATCCTTTAACCTACGATCCGGAAAGCAGCGAGTTCTTCAGCTACCGATATGAGATCTGGGAGAACGGACGGCTTCTCAAGGACTATTTTGCGGAGGGCGATGCCATCATCGCAGAGTACAAGTACGATGCGGACAATCACCTCATCGAGGAAAAATATGTCAATTTCGATGAGGACAAAGTCATCACCTTTACCTACGACAAGAACGGTTTGCTTGCGGAGCGTGTGCGGAAATACCGCTTTGTCAACACCTCAACCTATGTAGAGACCATCACCACAACGACGTATCACTACACCTATGACAAAGACAACAACCTTTCCGAAATGACCGCAACGACCGTTACGGATCACGGCGAAGGCAGCGAACAGACGAAGACCTGCACCATCACTCTCACCAAGTATGAGCCGGAAGCAACGATCGGCAAATACGATGATCTCACGAAGTTCCTCGGCATGACCCGTGATGAGGCAATTTCAACTGTTAAGGAAAGCTACTATGTCGAGCCCGGTTTCTTCGGACCCGGAAACGACCTTGTGTTCACCGGCGAGGGCTACGACAATGTTTATCTCATGATGGATGTGGAAAATGTCATCTCCATCGTGTTCGTGAACAACCCCTCCCGTTCCGCTCTTCAGAATCTCGGCAACGGCCTCGCAAGCAAGATGAAGTACTCCGAGCTCAAGAAGTATCTCGGCTCCAAATTCGAGAAGGCTGCTCCGGTCGGCGAGGATTCGGATTTTCCGGGGTACAGCTCCGTAGCAGTCGTCGGCGATTACCGGTACCTGTTCGGATGGAACGAAGATCCGGAGAAGGTCGATGCGGCTCCCGATTATCTGTATTTTAAGAAGACGCAGGACAATACTTCGAACGATATCACGGAGACCGAGAAGATTCAGACCTCATCCTACAAGGACGAACTGGATGCCATCTGCGAACTGGCCGGGATCTCTGCCCGCAGCGGAAACGCCGTGATCACCCGTGCACGTACGACGCATCCAACCGATGAGACGTGCTCGGAAGGCGACTACGTTGAGACCTACACCCTGGAAGGAAGCACGACCCCGTTCCTTACGGAAACCGGACATGCGTTTCTGACCAACAACGGAGGAACCTCCGATGTCCGCTTCAAGACAGCCGACGGCAAAGAGTTCATGCTCGCCATTGACGGCGAAGATCCCGCGGACCTCGCATTGGTCCCGGATGTAATTCGGAGCGGATCGTTCGAACGTAGCGGCGGAGAGGCAGGCTGGGAGCTCCTGGAAACCTCCACAGGACTTCAGATCATCCATATCTCCTTCTGCTTCAGCGAAAACGGTGCGACCGA
>JBGUPV010000078.1:0-12966 GCA_045130455.1 Lachnospiraceae bacterium
CACAGCGTCCTCCCTTCCCGGCAACCGCGTTCAAACGCGGCGTTGCCAGCAAAAAGCTTATTAAAAACAGTATACCTGAATTGTGCATCCGATTCAATATTTTCATGGATTCTTTTCGTGTTTCGCAAGGAATTTTGTCTGAATTGACAGATTTTGCGTCGACAAAATAAAGTACCCCGAAACTGCTTCAAATGGTTTTGGAAAATGATCAAAAAAGTCGACGATCCGAATTGAACCGTCGACTTTAAAGGATAAACTTTTCTGATTTTACGTTGCTGAAAACCTACCGGACACATCAGCAGTGTTACGATGTCGCAACCTCGCCGCGTGCAACAATGATGCTACAGTGCCGAAGGCTTGCTGAGTACATCCGCGATGATTTCCACCGCCTCATCGACAAGCGCTTCGGTATGCGACGCCATATAGCTGGTGCGCAGCAGGCACTCGGTCGGCGCCGTCGCGGGCGGAAGCACCGGATTGACATACACTCCTGCCTCATAGAGCTGCTTCGCGCGGATCAGCGTCGTCTCCGTATCGTACGTGTAGATCGGAATGATCGGCGTGTCGCTCATGCGGATGCGGATGCCGCGATCCAGAAGTCCCTTGCGCGCGCGGGCAGAGATTGCCTGCAGTTTCTGCGGAAGCGAAGGATCTCGCTCGAGGATCCGAAGCGCAGTCAGGGCAACCGCACAACTTGCCGGCGTGATGGACGCCGAAAAGATAAACGGACGCGAATTGTGCCGCACATAATTCGCAACTCTCTCGCTTGTCGCCATGTAACCGCCGAGAGATGCCAGCGATTTGGAAAATGTTCCCATGTAGATGTCGACGTCATCCTCAAGTCCGAAGTAGCTCGCGGTACCGCGGCCGCCTTCGCCGATGACACCGAGTCCGTGCGCGTCGTCCACCATGACGCGTGCGCCGTATTTTTTCGCAAGTCTGACGATTTCCGGCAGGTTGGCAATGTCGCCGCCCATGCTGAACACACCGTCGGTCACGATCAGGCAGCCTGCCTTCTCCGGAACCTTCTGCAGCTGCCGTTCGAGGTCTTCCATGTCGGCGTGCTGGTAACGGAGCATGGTACCGTAACTCAATTTGCAGCCGTCATAAATGCTCGCGTGGTTCTCACGGTCGCAGATCACATAGTCGTGTCTCCCCACAACCGCGCTGATGATACCGAGATTCGACTGGAATCCCGTGGAAAATGTCACTACACTCTCCTTGCGCAGGAACTTTGCCAACTCCTGCTCCAACTCCAGATGAAGCTGCAGCGTTCCGTTCAGGAAACGCGAGCCCGAGCATCCCGAGCCGTACTGCTCGAATGCCTTGATCCCGGCTTCCACAACCTCAGGATGCGTCGTCAATCCGAGATAATTGTTCGAACCGAGCATAATGCGCCGCTTGCCTTCCATGATGACTTCCACGTCTTGACGGCTCTCAAGCGCATGAAAATAGGGGTAAACCCCCAACTCTTTTACTTCCTCGACCTTCGTAAACCTGTAACACTTGTCAAACAGATCGTCCATATTCACCTATACACACCTTCCCAAAATAGTAAGCGTAATCGCTTCCCGAACACAAGTACAATAATACCGTATTTCGTTGAAAATGGCAAGGATTATTCTGACAAAACAGCGGGCGGATCACAAACGTGACCGCCCGCCGATCATACTGCATTTTCCGTTTTTTCTGACAGTTTGGTGTCACGTTATCCACATCTCGACCGATAACTTCCGCCGATCATCCGGCCGCATCAGTTCTGCCGGTCAACCTGTTTGTTCCCATCCGCTTCTGTTGATTGGCCGTTCTCTGCCCGGTTAACGGCTTTCGACTCGGACTTTGTCCCGAATATCATGGAGACAAGAAGTTCCGTCAACCGATGAAGCAGGAATCCCACTACGATGGCAAATGCTACGATCAGCACGAAATTAAGCGGGAAGAAAAACTTCTTGAACAGGAAAAAGCCGGTAAATTGAACAATATAGATCTCAAATGTACTTTTGCTGATAAACTCAACGATCGCATTGAGAATCTTCTTATCGCGCATTTTCCGGATATCGGTTTCAAATCCCGCCAATAACAGGAAGAAGCACACCGTAAAGCACAGTGCAAAGAAAAACGGTATGTACTGGATCACAAGCAATTGCTTTCTGGCAAACAGCAGTTTCATACCGAAATAACCGCAGAGAGAAACCGCCATACCTGCTAAGCAGGCAATGGTATTCTTCGGAAGTTTGGATTCCCGTTCGTATTCCCGAAGCAAAACTCCGACGAAGATCGGAAGCAACCAAAAGACCTGCGTTACATAGGACGCCGTATAGACGTTATATACACTCAGATCCGCAGTACAGTAAAACACAGCAAGATAAGCGCAGGTTACGATTCCCATTGCCGCATAGATCGATTTGATCCCATAGCGGGAATATACGTATTTTTTGAAAAGAAAGATCAGCACGAACGCCAGAATGATATACGTCGCGAACCAAAATGATGTCGGGTAAATAAAGTACGTAAACACGTCCAACGGTTTCTCAATACTGCTCTGTCCCAGAAGCAGACGAACGACAGACCAGATCAATGTAGGAATGGCAATCTTAAGTGCCTTTTTGGGAAACCACTTCAGAAACTCGGTGTCTTTCGTCACCTTTCCCGTGAGATATCCGCTCAGGACAAAAAACAGGCAAAGACCGATCTCCGATCCCGTGGCCAATGCTTTGATCGGATAGACCTCATTCATATGGCAATTAATGATCAGAAGTGCCGCGATCGCACGTAGTACCTCGATAAAGTATAGCATATACCGTCCTCATTTCTCCATATTATCGATAACTGAACCAAGCATTTGATTAACCGGCATTTTCCGACAAAATCGCAACAAAGAGGATCTGTAGCAGTACAGTCCTCTTTGTTAACGATCATATGATACTTGCGAAGGAAAATGAATCCCCCGAAGTTATAAATTCGATCAGCCGTTGATGCTTCTCTTTACGTAATGCGTATGAAGGATCTCATGAGCCTTGTGGCTGCCGAAGGAACCGAAGAACTCCTCGTAAACCTTCTTGATGGAAGGATTCTCGTGAGACTTACGAAGCGTCTTAGCCGCATCGTTGTCGTAGAGAGCCTTCGCGCGGAGACCGCGTACATCTACGAAGTTGCGAACCTCGGAATCTACCAGAGGCTGGCCGCCGCCGTTGATGCAGCCGCCCGGGCAAGCCATGATCTCGATGAAGGTGTAAGGTGAGGTGCCGGCCTTGATCTGATCCATGATGATGCGTGCGTTGGAAAGCGAAGATGCAACAGCAACCTTAACCTCAAGGCCGCCTACCTTGTAGGTAGCTTCCTTGATGCCCTGCATACCGCGGACTTCCGTGAAGTCAACAGCCTTGAGCTCCTCACCGGTGATAACCTCAACAGCGGTACGGAGAGCTGCCTCCATAACACCGCCGGTTGCGCCGAAGATTACAGCTGCACCGGTGGACTCGCCGAGCGGATCGTCGAACTCGCCGTCCGGAAGGGCTGCGAAATCGATGTCGTTGCGCTTGATCATACGGGCAAGCTCACGGGTCGTGATGGAGATGTCAACATCCGGGATTCCCGGAACTGCGCTCTGGTCTCTCGTAACCTCGAACTTCTTCGCGGTACAAGGCATAACACCGACACAAACGATCTTTGCGGGATCGATGCCCATCTTCTGTGCGTAGTAGGTCTTAACGGTAGCACCGAACATCTGCTGAGGAGACTTGCAGCTCGAGAGATGTGCGATCTGCTCCGGATAGTAGGTCTCGCAGAACTTAACCCAGCCGGGCGAGCAGGACGTGATCATCGGCAGAACGCCGCCGTTCTTCACGCGCTCAACGAGCTCGGTAGCTTCCTCAACGATCGTGAGGTCTGCTGCGAAATCGGTATCGAATACCTTGTCAAAGCCGAGTGCACGGAGTGCGGTAGCAAGCTTTCCCTCAACATCCGTTCCGATCGGCATACCGAACTCCTCACCGAGCGTAGCACGTACGGACGGAGCAGGCTGTACAACAACGATCTTCTCGGGATCAGCCAGAGCTTCCTCAACCTTGTAGGTGTCATCCTTCTCATAGAGAGCGCCGGTAGGACAAGCAACGATACACTGACCGCAGTGGATACAGCTCGTCTCAGCCAGGCCCATGTCAAATGCGCTGCCGATGCAGGAAGCGAAACCACGGTTGTTCGGTCCGATTACGGCGATGCCCTGAACCTTCTCGCAGGCACCTACGCAACGACGGCAAAGAACACACTTGTTGTTATCGCGTACCATATGTACGGCGGACGTATCCTTGTCATACTCGGGACGGAAGCCCTCGTAGAGCTTCTCATCTTCAACGCCGAGCTCGTTGCAGAGCTTCTGGAGCTCGCACTTGCCGCTGCGCACGCAGGACAGACACTTGCGGTCGTGCGTGGAGAGGATGAGCTGCAACGTCTTTCTTCTGGAATCCAGTACTTTCGCGCTGTTCGTCTTGATCTCTGCGCCCTCATCGGATGCAGCAAGAGGATACATGCAGGCTGCCACAAGTCCGCGAGCCTTGGTCGACTCAACGAGACAGATACGGCAGTCACCGACTTCATTCGTGTCACGAAGGAAGCACAGGGTCGGGATCTTTACGCCCGCCTTATGAGCAGCGTCCAGAATCGTCGTTCCCTCGGGAACCGACACCGGGATTCCGTTAATTTTCACATTAACCATCTTAATTTCATCTGCCATAGTTGTTTCCTTCCTTATTGTTTACTAATTGCCTTGAACTTGCAGTTCGCCATGCAGGCGCCGCACTTCACGCACTTCGAAGAATCGATCGCCATCGACGCAAGCTTGTGGCCGGGTGCGATGTAGTCGGTTCTGGAGATAGCGTCAGCCGGGCAGTTCTTAGCGCAGAGACCGCAGCCGATACACTTGTCCTGATCGATGCTGAACTGAAGGAGATCCTTGCAGACGCCTGCCGGACACTTCTTGTCAACGATGTGGGCAATGTACTCGTCGCGGAAGTAACGCAACGTGGAGATGATCGGGTTCGGAGCCGTCTGGCCGAGTGCGCAGAGGGAGCTCTTCTGCAGATGTGCAGCAAGCTTCTCCAGGCGATCCAGATCATCCATCGTAGCCTGACCCTTGGTAATCTTCTCGAGGATCTCGAGCATACGTCTCGTACCGATACGGCACGGTGCGCACTTACCACAGGACTCGTCTACGGTAAACTCAAGGAAGAACTTGGCGATATCAACCATACAGTTGTCTTCGTCCATAACGATCAGACCGCCGGATCCCATCATGGAACCGATAGCGATCAGGTTGTCGTAATCCATCGGAACATCCATCTGCGAAGCAGGGATGCAGCCGCCGGACGGACCACCGGTCTGAGCAGCCTTGAACTTCTTGCCGTTCGGAACGCCGCCGCCGATCTCCTCGACAACTTCGCGGAGCGTGGTACCCATCGGGATCTCAACAAGACCGGTGTTCTGGATCTTGCCGCCGAGTGCGAATACCTTCGTACCCTTGGACTTCTCGGTTCCCATTGCTGCGAACCACTCCGGTCCTCTCATGATGATCTGAGGAATATTTGCCCAAGTCTCAACGTTGTTGAGAATGGTAGGACGCTCAAACAGACCCTTGACAGCCGGGAACGGCGGTCTCGGTCTGGGCTCGCCTCTGTGACCCTCGATGGAGGTCATAAGAGCCGTCTCCTCACCGCAGACAAATGCGCCTGCACCGAGGCGAAGACCGATATCGAACTTGAAGCCGGTGCCGAGGATGTTGTCGCCGAGCAAGCCGTACTCTCTCGCCTGCTTGATGGCGATCTCGAGACGCTGAACTGCGATCGGGTACTCAGCACGAACATAGATGTAACCCTGGGAGGAACCGATAGTGTAACCTGCGATCGCCATAGCCTCAAGAACTACGTGCGGGTCGCCCTCGAGAACGGAACGATCCATGAATGCACCCGGGTCGCCCTCGTCTGCGTTACAGCATACATACTTCTGGTCAGCCTTGTTAGCCTTTGCGAACATCCACTTGCGACCGGTAGGGAAACCTGCGCCGCCGCGGCCGCGAAGACCGGAGTCAAGGAGGATCTGGATAACATCATCCGGAGTCTTCTCGGTAAGAACCTTGGCAAGTGCCTGGTATCCGCCCGTTCCGATGTACTCGTCGATGTTCTCGGGATCGATGACACCGCAGTTACGAAGAGCAACGCGGTTCTGCTTCTTGTAGAAATCCGTCTCGTGCATCGAGATGATGCCGTTCGGGGTAACCGTCTTCTCATAGAGATACTTGGTCACGATGTTACCGTTTACAAGGTGCTCGGTAACGATCTCCGGAACATGCTCGATCGCCATGTTAGCGTAGAAAGCAGCCTCCGGATAAATGATAACGATCGGGCCGAGAGCGCAGAGGCCGTGGCAGCCGGTGCGTACGACGCAAACGTCGTTCTCAAGTCCGTTCTTCTTGATCTCGTCGTTAAATGCAACGATGATGTCTTCACTGTGGGAGGAAGTACAACCGGTACCGCCGCACACAAGGACATGATGCTTGTAGTTCTTGCCCTGTGCGTTCAAATCGGCGATCTTGGCTTCGCCCTCGCGGCGCATCGCGATGATGCCTTCCTGCTCCGCCTTAATCTTGTTCAGTTCCGTAATGGATATCATTTGCTTCCTCCTGTTACTCGTATTTTGCAAGGATCTCATCCAGCTTGTCGACGGTCAACTTGCCGTAAACCTCGCCGTTGATCGTCATGACCGGTGCAAGACCGCAAGCGCCGATGCAGCGGCACGCGTCGAGCGAGAACTTTCCGTCAGGCGTGCACTCGCCGCCCTCGATACCGAGTTTCTCACACAGTTTGTTGTAGATATCGCCGGATCCCTTGACATAGCAAGCGGTACCCAGGCATACGGAGATCGCGTACTTTCCCTTCGGATAAAGGGAGAACTGCGCGTAAAATGTAACAACGCCGTAGATCTTCTCCAGCGGAATGCCGGTTTCGTCCGAGATCATCGTCTGGACTTCGATCGGCAGATAGCCGTAAATGTCCTGAGCTTTCTGCAGGATCGGCATCAGCGCGCCCCGCTCATCCTTCAGCTCACGAATCACCTGCAGAAGCTGCTGCTTTTGCTCTTCCGTCCCGTTAAACGGTACGGTACTCTTTTTTGTGGCCATTAAAAATCCTCCTTCTAGGGTAATAACCGATTGGGCGTATGCTCCCCAATCCCCAAGTATATATATTAACACTTCTGAGGAAAATAATCCAGCATTTTTGTCACCGTTTCGCGTGGTTTTTTCCATTTCGTCAGTTTAATGCATGTATACACGTATTTTGCCGCATTTTCCGTAAAAAGCGACAAAAAAGGACCGGACCGCGCATCTCGCGGGTCCGATCCCGATATTCTCATGAACTCCGTATGCGGTTATCTTCCGGCGTCGGCAGGCTCGAACCGCCGGATGAACACTTCCTTGGCGTCCTCGCGGCTGATCCCGAAGGAAACCGCCAGCTCGCCGAAGAGACAATCCTCCGCCATCCGCATGTAACGCTCGTCGCTCGCCGTCGCTCTCTTGCCCTGCGCGAGACGCTGCTGACCGCGCGTATGGATCGCCTTGAGCATCTTCACAAGGTTCTCACACTGTCCCGAGTAAAATGCCTGTTTGTACGTTTCCTCGCGTTTCTTCTCGTCCGGAACCTGCAGTTCCTCGAGCATTCGAACACGACTTAAAAGAGCCTCCGCCTGATCCTTCGTGAGGACCGGACGCAGCACGATGCGCGTATTGTCGACCGGGCTGAAGATCTTCCCGCCGTTTGTATACACCGGCACCAAGGTATAATAGATCTTGTCACCGGAACCCATCCCGCTGAGAGGTCCTACTGCGTCAACGCGGCATACTCCGCTGCTGCCGTGGACCACGAATGCTCCTTTCTCAAACATGCTATCACTCCTGTCGTATCAGAACAAGACCGTCAAACTACAGAGTCATTATAGCATGAAAAGAAAGACAAATGCAAACGCTTTTTGGAAAAAGTCCGTCAATTCAAGGCATTTCAAACGATCCCGGTGATCATATCACACCGAAATGACGAAGAGCGTACGCGACACCGTCCTCCTCGTTGCTCTTCGTGACGAATCCGGCGGCAGCTTTCACCTGCTCCGTCGCATTGCCCATCGCCACTCCGAGTCCCGCCGCAGCAAGCATCGGAAGATCGTTGCCCGCGTCGCCGAAGGCCATGATCTCCTCAAGGGAAATGCCGTACATCCCCGCGACTTTGCCGATGGCTTCCGCCTTCGAGACGGTGCTGCTGAAAAACTCCAGAAAATGCGGATCCGAAGTGCATACCGTCACACTCTCCCGTCCGAGCATGGGGTTATCACCGGCCCATTCGGCGATCGTATCCCGGTCATCGTACCACAGGACTTTCTGGATCCCCTCCGCCGCCAGTTTCTCAAGGTCCGGCACAGCCGAAGCTTTGATGCGGCCGAAACGCTGCTCGTAGTCCGCCAGGCGCTCGTTGAGAGGGAGTCCGTACAATCGGTTTTTGCTCCAGATGATCTGGCTCGTGTCGCGCGCCTCACCCTCGCGGATGATCGTCAGCGCCTCCTCCGAGCCGAGGTCCCTCTCAAAGAAGATCTCCTCCTTCACGGGGTCCATGATCATCGCGCCGTTGCTTGTGATCACGGGATGGATCACGCCCGCCTGCCGTGCGAACTCTCTCGCGCCGGGCCACGCGCGTCCGGTCGAAATGCAGACGATGACGCCCGCTTCCGCCGCCTCCTTAAGCGCCCGGAGGTTGCCTTCGCTGATCGTCTTGGCATCCGTCAGGAGAGTTCCGTCCAGATCGATCGCTGCCATACGATATGTCATAGTTCAGTCCTCATCATTTTCCGAGTCCGCGGAACATTTCATCACGGAGTCTCGGGTGTATCTCACCGTACGCCATGCCGCAGTTGCGCACATGGATCATGAATACGAGGGAAATGCTGTTCGCGGTGTCCATGATCGCGCAGCTTCCCGCGGCACCGTCCCAGCCGAACACTCCGGCGGGTGCATCGGTACCGGCCTTCTCCGGCTCCAGGAGCACCTGCATGCCGCAGCCGTAACCGTAGCCGGGGCGTCCCATCGTGCGGAACATGTCCGCACGGGAATCCGGTCCCAGAAGGTTCTGTTTGATCGTCTCGACCGTCTCGGGTCTCAAAATGCGCGCGCCGTTCGCACCGATGCCGCCGCAGGCAAGGGCGTCCGCAAGCAGCGCGTAATCCTCCGTGCAACTCATGAGTCCGGCGCCGCCGCTCTCATACGCGCCGCTGAGCTGATAATCGCACGAAGGCTCCATCGTCTGAATTCTCGTGATATCGCCGTCCGGGCACCAATACTGCTGTGCCAGACGCTCCACGCCGCAGTTCATCGGTTTGGCAAATGCGGTGTCCCTGATCCCCAGCGGTTCCCAGATGTACTTTCGCAGGTATTCCCCGAAGCTCATCCCGGACACAACCTCTACGATCGCCGCTGCCACGTCGTGGCTTAAACTGTACAGAAAATGAGTTCCCGGCTGAAACAACAGCGGTGTCTTCGGCATTGCGTCCACAAGTTCGCGCGTCGTAGCCGCGGCACCTTTCTCCGCCAGCACCTGCTCCACGCCGGCACGGTGAAGGTCATAATCGAGACCGGACTGCATCGACACAAGATGGCGCACCAGAAGCGGCCGGTCCGCAGGCACGATCTTCGTCTCATCGCCGTCCTTCTCAAGCACCGTGAGTTCCGCGAACGAAGGAAGATACCGGCTCACCGGATCGTCGAGAGACATTTTCCCCTGCTCGACGAGCTGGAGGATCGCCGTCATCGTCTGGATCTTCGTCATGGAGAACATCAGATACCGCTGATCGGCGCGGATCGGCTCTGTCTTCGCCGCGTCCGCATAGCCGCCCATATGGCGGTAGATCTCCTTATGGTCCTTCCGGATCGCGCAGTCGAACGAGGGGATGCCCCGCTCCGCCAGCGAATCCAGATACTTCGTCAAACTGTCAAAATTCATGGTAAACTCCTTTTCATTACACGCATTTTCCCCTTGGGTTTCCGTACCGGGTCACTCGGAATACATCTTCCGGACTGCGGCCAGCTCCTCATTGAGAAGCGCGACGTCGACGACGCCGGTCTTGTCGAAGACCGTTCCCTCCAGAGTGAAAGTCCCGTCGTAGCCGGTCCCGCGGACAAACTTCATAAAGCCCGCGATGTCGAGGTTGCCTCTTCCGATCGGCAGCGTCCGCAGCGCCGCCCAGTCCTTGTAGCCTCCGCCGTAGTCGTTGACATGATAATGGCGGATATGTCCCTCGCGCCAGAGCCACGCGTATTCCTCGCTGTACAGAAGCTCCAACTGTCCGTGAAACGCCGCCATCTTCGTGTCAAAGACGAACTTCACGTCGCCGTAGGCATCCACAAGCTCGCACCAGTGCCGTAACGGATCCTCCTTGTTGCAGACCACGTTTTCGATCAGCAGTTCGACCCCCTCGCCCTCCGCGATCCTGCGAAGTTCGGGGTACGCGCGAAGGTTCGCCGGAAAATTGAAGTCCGATACCTCGCCGTTCCAAAGATGCAGAACCATGCGGTCCGCGCCGAGCACGGAGGCCGTGTGCGCGTCGATGGCAAAGCGCCGGAACGCCTCCTTCTCCTCGCCCTTGGTGATGTCCTCGCCGATCGCTTTCTGACAATGGATCACGGGGATGTGAACACCGTAGCTCTTCACGTCCTCACAGATGGTATCGATGGTCTCGTACCAGTTGCTGTACATCATAAACTCATAGCCGTCCGCACCGATCTCCTTCGAGAGCGGCAGGAGCAGCCGGTGATCTCTTCCGTTGGGGCGTCCGATGATCGCGCCGGTGGATATCAAAGCTTCCATTTCGTTCATTCCTTTCGGCCGCCGGGGCGGCTGTTCTCCCGACGGCGCCGTTTCGTGACTTTCGCACGGGCTCACCGTCAGTTTAGAACAGTTTTATCATACAAAAAGGCAAGAATCAATCTTTTTTCGCGCAAAAAAGCGGATCCGCAACAACTGCGGACCCGCCGTGGTTTTCGTTATCTGCCGAATGCCGTTTGCTCCGGCATTCCGTCCCGGAAAATGTTCCGAAACACCATGCCGGATCACTCCGTGAACAGAGGTGTCGAATAGTAGCGGTCGCCGCTGTCCGGAAGGAGTGCCACGATGACCTTGCCCATATTTTCCGGACGCTTTGCAAGCTCGATCGCGCCGTGAAGAGCCGCGCCGGAGGAAATACCGACGGAGATGCCTTCCTTACGTGCGAGAAGTTTCGCAGCGGCAAATGCGTCCTCTCCCGCTGCCGTGAAGATCTCGTCATACACGCCCGTGTTCAGAACGTCCGGAACAAAGCCCGCGCCGATACCCTGGATCTTGTGCGGGCCGGGTCTGCCTTCCGAGAGAACCGGCGAATCCTTCGGCTCAAGCGCGACAACGCGGACCGCGGGATTCTTCGACTTCAGATACTCGCCGGTACCCGTCAGCGTTCCGCCGGTACCTACACCTGCGATAAAGATGTCAACCTTTCCGTCCGTATCGTTCCAGATCTCGGGACCGGTCGTGGCACGATGGATCGCCGGGTTGGCCGGGTTGACGAACTGGCCGGGAATGAAGCTGTTCGGAATCTCTGCTGCGAGTTCCTCAGCCTTGGCGATCGCGCCCTTCATGCCCTTTGCGCCCTCGGTGAGGACAAGCTCCGCGCCGTACGCCTTGAGGATGTTTCTGCGCTCAACGCTCATGGTCTCAGGCATCGTGAGAATGATGCGATATCCCTTGGCCGCAGCGATCGAAGCGAGACCGATACCGGTGTTGCCGGAGGTGGGTTCGATGATGACGCTGCCTTCCTTCAGAAGTCCCTTCTGCTCCGCGTCCTCGATCATCGCCTTTGCGATACGATCCTTCACGCTTCCCGCGGGATTGAAATACTCCAGTTTGACAAGCACGGTTGCCTGCAGTCCGAGTTCCTTCTCAATATTCGTAACCTCCACGAGGGGGGTGTTTCCGATCAGTCCGAGTGTTCCTTTGTAAATGTTAGCCATGATGATTTTCTCCTTTGTTTCGCAAAATGACGTTGTCATTTGTCAGTATTATACGTGTTTGTGTCTTTTTCTTCAATATCCGATTCCACGGCTTCAACATCGAGCCTCGGGATGCTTCTGGAAATAATCCTCAAGAGCGGAACGGATTGCTTCCTCCGCGAGGACGGAACAGTGCATCTTGTAGTCCGGAAGTCCGTCAAGCGCTTCCGCGACAGCCTTGTTCGTCAGTGCCATTGCCTCCGTGACCGGCTTTCCCTTGATCAGTTCGGTTGCCATTGAACTCGACGCGATCGCGCTGCCGCATCCAAACGTCTCAAACTTTACATCCTCGATGATGTCGTTGTCAATCTTGAGATACATTTTCATGATATCGCCGCATTTTGCGTTTCCCACTTCGCCGACGCCGTCTGCATTCTCGATCACGCCGACATTGCGCGGATTCCGAAAATGATCCATCACTTTTTCACTGTACAGAGCCATTCTTTTCTCCTTTCCGACCCGGCAGCCTACAGGATAAACGGGGCCTTGCCCGCCACAAGATCACGCCATACCGGCGACATCCCGCGCAGATATTTCACCGTTTCCTTCACCGCGGACACCGTGTAATCCGCCTCTTCCTCCGTGATGTCCTCGCCGAAGGTCAGCCGCAGCGAGCCGTGGGCCACGTCATGTACCCGGCCGATCGCCAGCAGCACGTGGCTCGGATCCAGCGATCCTGAGGTACAGGCGCTTCCCGAGGAAGCACAGATTCCTTTATCATCCAGAAGGAGCAACAACGATTCTCCTTCGATGCCTTCAAAACAAAAGTTCACATTGCCGGGAAGCCGCTTGGTCGCGTCGCCGTTGAGCGCGCAGTGCGGGATCTCCCGAAGTCCGGCGATCACGCGGTCGCGGAT
>JBGUPV010000079.1:0-2919 GCA_045130455.1 Lachnospiraceae bacterium
GGTCCTGGCTGATACTGATGCCGTCGGGGTTGAGCATCGGGATCACGTGGATCGCCACATTTTCAAAGAGCTCGCTGTACGCAAATCCGTTGTAATTGCCTGTGTCGTAATAGCACAGGCAGTACTCCGCCTGGCGCATGCACAGCAGCGTGCTCATATACTCCGCGCCGCAGATGCCGCCGCAGATAAAGATGTTCTTCTTCGCTGTCTCGGGATTGCCGATCACGATCTCGAAAATGTTCCGGTTGTCCCTCGTTGATCCGATACAGTTGAGCCGCATATGATCGCCGTAACGGGCTTTCATCTCACTCAGATCCTCGCACACGGAATCGTACCGGTAGATCTGTTTTGTCGTGTCCACGATCGAAAGCATTGCGCTTACATACTCGAACGTCCGGTTCTCCTGGATCGTGAGGCTCGTCGTATACTGACGGTACACATACGCGGTCTGATCGTCGTAAAATACGCGGTCCCAGCCGTTCTCTCCGATGCCTGTGCGCCGCAGCGGAGTGCCGTAGGAAACCGTCTTGATGACCTCGGACTCCGAATTCGGCAGCGAGCGGATGTTCAGCGTGTTCGAAGTGACGTAGATGGTATCCTGTACCAGGGTGTAACCGTCCGCATCCTTCACGGCTTTCTGCTCATCCTTCGGCTCCGTACTGTTTTTCACAGGCACGACCACATGCTCGTATTTCGTCATCTCCTGCAGCGTAACATTGGAATCCGATCCTTTACCGCCGCACGAGGTCAAAAGCAAAACAATCACACAGCAAACCGCCGTCAATCGTCTTTTCATAATCCCCCGATCCGGGACTCTCCGGTCCCCGGTTATACATTCCCCTGCCCGGCGGCAATGCCGCCGTAATTCCCAGTCGGAAATCGTAAAATAATACCCACGGTCATCAACGTCCCGACAACACACCGTTCGTCAACTCGCGGAGGTTGCGGATGCCGATCAGCTTGATCTCCGCCGGTGCCGCTTTGCCGACGGCCTCACGGTCCGTCTCCGGCAAAATACATGTTCTGTAGCCGAGCTTCGCGGCTTCCCGCACACGCTGCAGCGGCTGAGATACCGACCGGAGTTCTCCGGTCAGACCGATCTCTCCGAAAGCCACGGTCTGCGTCGGAAGCGGCTTGTTGCGAAAACCCGAAAGCACCGCGAGCACGATGGGAAGATCGAGCGCAGGCTCCGTCACACGCATGCCGCCCGCGACATTTAAATACGCGTCGCACCCGGCAAAGGAAGCCCCGATCCGTCGCTCCAGAACCGCCAGCAAAAGGTTCATACGGTTTGTATCGGTGCCTACCGCAGTCCGGCGCGGAAGGTTGAAATTCGTCTTGCAGACAAGTGCCTGCACTTCCACAAGTATCGGCCTAGTTCCCTCGAGGGTGACCGCAACGACGGAACCGGGCTCGTCCTCGGGCATTCCGCGGAGCATGTGCTCCGAAGGATTCGAAACCTCGCGCAGTCCGTCCTGGCACATCTCGAAAACGCCGATCTCGTTCGAAGAGCCGAAACGGTTCTTAACGGCCCGCAGGATGCGGTACGCCGTTGTCGCTTCCCCCTCGAAATACAGCACAGTGTCAACCATGTGCTCGAGAAGCTTCGGTCCGGCGACCGTGCCTTCCTTTGTCACATGACCGACCAAAAAAACCGTGATCCCCTCTTCTTTCGCGAGCCTCAGCAGATAGGCCGTGATCTCGCGGATCTGCGTGATGCTGCCGGGGATACCGTTCGCGTCCGGAAGGACCATCGTCTGGACGGAATCGATCACGACCACAGACGGACGCAGTTCAAGCACGCGGTCGCGGATCTCAAACATGTCCGTCTCCGCCAGAAAACGAAGGTTGTCCGCGCAATCGCCGATGCGAAGCGCGCGCAGTTTGATCTGCGACAGCGACTCCTCGCCGGACACATACAAAACCTCATCGCCGTGCTCCGCGAGCTTGCGGCACATCTGAAGCAGCAGCGTCGATTTGCCGATGCCGGGATCGCCGGAAGCAAGTACCAGGGAACCCGGTACGATACCGCCGCCGAGCACCCGGTCAAGTTCCTCCATCCCCGTGCTCAGCCGGTCCTCCTCTTTCGCCTCGATCTCACGAAGCATCAGCGGACGATGCTCACGCCGTTCCGAACCGGATGCCGCGCGCTTTCTTCCCGCGGATTCTTTCGGTGCCTCCGCGATCGTACCCCAGGCTTTGCAGGCCGGACACTGCCCCAACCATTTAGAAAATTCATTTCCGCATTCGCTGCAGAAAAATAAAGCCTTCTCCTTTGCCATACCTTAACTCCGATGTCTTCCTGCCTTCGACATGCAGACGCTTCCGTCCTTGATATCCAACATGACTTTGCTGCCGGGAACAATGTCCCCGCGAAGCACATGCTCCGCCACAAAATCCTCAATGTACTCCGCAATGACACGCTTGACCGGTCTCGCTCCGTACTGCGGATCGTAGCCGCGCTCGGCGACCCAGTCAACCAGCGCGTCGCTGAATTCCACCATGTATCCCTGTTCCTCACACTGCTTCGCGAACCGACCGAGCAAAAGCGCGGCGATACCGTGGATTTCCTCTTTGGTCAGCGAATGGAACACAAGGATATCATCAATGCGGTTCAAGAACTCCGGTTTGAAGATCCTCTTCACTTCCTCCATCACGCCCTCGCGCATCCTCGCATAATCGACAGACGCGTCGGCAACCGAGGCAAAGCCGAGAAGTTTCGGGTTCATGATCCTCTGCGCGCCCGCATTGGACGTCATGATGATCACCGTATTTTTCATATCGACAAGGCGTCCGCTCGAATCCGTGATCCGGCCATCGTCCAGCATCTGAAGCAAAATGTTGAACACGTCGGGATGCGCCTTCTCGATCTCGTCAAACAAAAGCACGGAGTACGGCTTGCGGCGTACCCGTTCCGCC
>JBGUPV010000080.1:0-4255 GCA_045130455.1 Lachnospiraceae bacterium
TCTCCGCTCGGAAAATACGTGACCTCCGAATCGTCGTACACCGGGAAACAGCCCGTTCGGTTCAGCCATCTCGTAAGATCGTCAAGGCCGGAGCCGTTATTGAGCAGCTCGAGCACACCCTCGGGCTGCCGGATGTCCTCCCTCGATTCCTCGATCAGCTCGGCGATGCGCCGCTTGGTCCTGCGGTGGCCGAAGTCCATCCGCGTGTATAAAAGAAACGCAGCCGTCGGGTACGGGAAGAGCGCCATGAAGAACAGCCACACCAGTTTGGCGGCGGAGTCCATGTCGCTGGCAAAGAGATAGAACAGCATCAGAAAGGAAAACGCGGTGTTGAACATATAGACGACCGGCTGGAAATCTTCCAGCCAGACCATAAGATACGTCATTATGAAAAGCTGCAGAAGGAGCATCAGAAAGACGACGGGAAAACGGCTGAAAACAATACGAAGGACGCCCTTCGGCCGCTTCTTCGCAAGCCGGAGGACATCCCCGTCATACATCTTCTCATACACTCTCTTCTTCCCCATAGTACATGCTCCTGACCGAAACGCCGGCCCCCTCCGGCAGATGCCGTCCCCACCGAGGCATCTCTGACAGTACCATTATAGCGTAAGAGAGCATTTGCCGTCAATCACCGAAACAACCGTTTTGCCACATACCTCGAGAGGTTCCACTGACGCAGGGAGTCCTCCTCAACGTCCGCGATCTCGCCCTTGTACGCGGTCACCCACGATCCCTCATATTCTGCGATCACCGGCGCGGCATCACACGACAGCTCCGTGAGGTAGTCAAGCGTCACCGTCTTCGGCTCGTCCGTCCAGATATCATAAACAAAGGACGTATGTTCCTCTGTCGAACAGTGTTCCACGTTGTATCTTGCGATCCAGTAATCCATTCTGCCGAACGAAAGGACCAGGTACAAAACAACGCACACGACGATCCCGTAGCGGAAGAGCCGAAAGTTCCGGCTGAAGATCTGGATGATCACACCGACGAGCAGTACCGCGATCACGACGAGCGCCCACAGCACGAGGATCCTCTTGCGCGTCAAATGGTACTCGCGGATGTACATGACCATGCGTAGCGCCGACGATGCGATCATGATGTACGTGCACCCTGAGATCACGGAGAGCAACAGCTTAAGGACCTTATGCTCGCGGAATTTCTGCGTCGCAAAAAGGACGATGAGAAGATTCAGCCCGCACACGACAAGCAGCTGGAAGAAGCCCTGCCGCGCATACTGTGCGTACGTGTAATCCTTCGGAAGT
Organism: Lachnospiraceae bacterium; assembly: GCA_045130455.1. Lineage (GTDB taxonomy): Bacteria > Bacillota > Clostridia > Lachnospirales > Lachnospiraceae > ISDg. Next base: position 1,269 of record JBGUPV010000080.1, read on the forward strand.
TTCATATTGCCTACAAAGAGATACACGATCTGAATCCCCGAAAACAGAAGGTACACAATCGAGATCACCGACAGCGCCGTGATCGCGATCAGCGGCTCGTACCGCTCGCCCTCGGTCATGGGTCGGGCCGGCTCCGCATGAATGAAGTACCGCATGCACGCGTACATCATGACAAATGCCACCACCGCCATGAACGCTATGAGCACAAACGTCGTTACGTCGGCGTCGCGGACCGCGTTTTCAAAAACCGACGCAAATACAATGTCCGCCGAGCACAGCAACACGATGACGACAACAAGCAGCGGAACCGCGATCAGAACGCCCAGCAGGATATACGACCCGGCTTTGCGGCCACCTTCCTTTCCCTGCTCATTTTCCTCGCGGATATCGGTCACGAGCCCCGCGATATTGCCGAGCACGGACTCCGCGGTCCGGATCAGCTCGGCCGCGTACTTCTGCAGACTCCAGTCGTCATCGTTCTGGTGATCGTGGATCATCATCACAACGAGCACGAAGAGCATGCCGACGAGATTGCAGAATACGATCCAGTTGTTGTCCGTCAGTCCGCAGGAAAGCGCCAGCAGAACGAACAAAACCTCGTACAACAGGCTGTCGGCCTTGCGTTTGTGTCCCTGTCTTGCGTCGATCAGGCGGCAATACACCACCGTCGCGATGCCGAGCACCGCCACCAGGATTCCCTTCGCGTTGTCATACATACAGAACGTGAACAGGACCGCATACAAAAAAGTCGGTCGGAACAATACGGAAAACCGTGTCTTCTCCACCATCATTCTTCTCCCCCTTCCGAGTACTCCAAAATGTCGCCCGGCTGGCACCGGAGCGCTTCGCAGATCTTTTCCAACGTGGAAAACTTGATTGCCTTGGCCTTTCCGGTCTTCAGCACGGACATGTTCGCGATCGTGATACCGACCCGATCGGCGAGCTCGGTGACGCTCATCTTCCGCTTGGCTAACATGACATCGATGTTCACTATGATCATATCGCACCTCCTATATGGTCAGTTCGTTCTCGAGTTTGACCTCATAGGCGTTGTACACGAGCTTCGACAGCGACCCGCATAAAAAGGCAAAGATCAGAAAAACAACGATCATCGTGCCGTAGATCACCGCAAGGATCGCTGCCGCTCTCCCGCTTCCGGCCGACACGCACCTTGTGACGTAGAGCGCGGTCTTCACCGCATACAATGCGACAACACCGAGCGAAAGCCACGACATCGTCCGAAAGCCGGCCGCGTTCTCCTTGGAAAATGAGTTGTCCGCGCCGATCTGCGCGCACACCATATTGAACCGGTACAGGATCGCGGCACAGAGCAGCAGGACGATCACCGTAAATACTCTGTGTCCGGTCATGATCTCCTTCCATCGGTCATCGCTGAGCGTTTCCTGCACGCTCCGAAACCCGAAATGGTTCCACACCTCGTTCGACGTGAGATACGGAACCGCGCGGCGGATCGCGCCCGCCACGATCATCATCCCCCCCGCAAAAGCTGCGATTACTAACGTCATGACGCGAAGTCCGACGGAAAGCCGGTACTGCTTTCTCTGTGCGTCCGTCCTGTTGCTCATAGGTTAAGTTCTCCTTGTCGCCGATCTGTTCTCGAACGCAGTATACTCCCATCCATCATCATTGTCAATAAAAATTTATCGTAATTCGATAAATTCTTTTTGAATTCCGATAAACTAAAAAGAGACTGTTCACGTCCCATGGGGGGACACGAACAGTCTCCGTATGATCTTCATTTTCCGTTTCCTCAATTCACCGCTTGCCGTGCTCACGTCTCCACCGCGCGTAGGATTCCTCGTAGCCGCTCACCGCCTTGCTGTACAACTCCAGCATATTCCGCCCGCGGAGATAACGGATCGGCTCGTCCGGGCACGGAAAATCCATGATCTTCCGCACGATGCGGTCCATACGTTCCGCGTAATCTTCTCCGAGATCGCAGAAAAGTTTGCAGCCGTCCGCGTGAAACTGGCTGTTCCGGCCCATGAACTCGAGGATCCGTATCCTGCCCTCATAGTCGATATCGACCATCGACTCTAGAACGTCCAGCGTCCGATCCGCGTACTCCGCGGGATCACAGTTGCCGCGAGCCATGGAGTCGAGCACGCGTCCCAGGAAGCCGTGGTATTCCTGCGGCGACCGTTCGAGCGCGTCCAGATTTTCCTCGATCAGGTCACGGTCCCACTGCGCCTTGATCTCCTTCGGGATCTTCAGGTCGTGATACTCCCGCACTGCCTTATCACCGCACTCATGCCACATGATGTAGCCTTCCTCGCCGTTGCAGAATTTGTATTGCTCTTCCGCCTCTTTCAGGGTCATGGCCGTCCTCCCTCATTTTTCGAAGATTCGATTTTGCGAACCGGCTGTGCGAACTGCTTGCGCAGACCGGCCGCGTCACTGCACGTCGGCCGCCTTCTTCACGATCTTCGCATCCAGGATCTCCGCGCCGGTCACATACGGCTGCAGCTTCTCCGCCGTCTTGCCGATCCCGCTGCCGCCGGACGTCGCGAAGATGCTGATCTTCTTTCCGGTCCAGTCATAGCCCTTGCAAAATGTGTTGACCACGTTCGGCGCGCCGCCGTACCAGATCGGAAAGCCGATGTAGACCGTGTCGTACTCCGCAAAATTCTCGATCGTTCCGACGCTGGGAACTTCCTTCTTCCCGAATTTCTCACGGTTGCACCGTGCGACCGGGTTGATCCAACGGATGTCCGCCTTGGTGTAAGGGACTTCGGGCACGATCTCAAACACATCCGCCCCCTTAATCTCAGCCAGTTCCTTCGCAACTTTCGCGGTGTTTCCCTCCGCGCTGAAATACAAAACCAAAGTACTCATATGATAAACCTCCTATTACCGATCGGTTTTATATGATTATATCACACAGGATGTGTCCTGTCACTTATCTTTGACTGCCGCCGAGCGTCGGTTCTCCCTGCTTTTTGCAGCCGCCCCTCACGTCAGCGGAT
>JBGUPV010000081.1:0-5371 GCA_045130455.1 Lachnospiraceae bacterium
CGGTTCGGCTGTCTGCCTGCTTTAATCTTTTTCATCGCCCGTGCCTCCTATCAGGTTCCTAATCTGCTCAGTGCCTTCTGAATGAACTTGTTGCACAGGTACATTGCAAGGAAGAGCACAGTCGCGATTGCTGACGCGTAACCCATTTCAAATCGGTACTGGCCGTAGTCGATCAGGTGAGTTACGATGGTACGAGCTGCATAGTCGGTACTCGGGAAACCGCAAAGGTTCATGGTAACGTCCGCAGTGTTGAAGGACTGCGTGATCGCCATGACGGCACCGAACATGAGCATGGACTTCATGTTGGGAAGAGTGATATACCACAACTCCTGCCAACGGTTTTTGACACCGTCCACATAACCGGCTTCGTACTGATCCGCAGGGATCGTGTTGAGACCTGCGATGAAGGAAAGGAAGCCGGCACCCAGGGACAACCACAACTGTACGATGATAACGATCGTCATCATGTACTCGGGGTTCGTCAACCACAGGTTCGGGTTGTCGATCAGGCCCCACTCTACCAGGTAGGCATTTGCCCAGCCGTGAGCGTCACCGGAGAAGATGAAGCCCCAAACCAGGAATACCTGACCGGAAATGGTAGGTGCGTAGAAGACAAGCACCGCGATCGCGCGAATGCCTCTCGGGAGCTCGTGGATCAACCATGCGAAGATAAATGCCATGATGTATCCGATAGGACCCGTGATCGCTGCGATCAGGAAGGTGTTCTTAACAGCCGTAAGGAAAATGTCGTCTGCCAGGATCAGGTTGATGTAGTTCTGGAAGCCGATGAAACGTGCGGGCTGCAGCACGTTAAAGTAGGTGAATCCATAATAAATGGATACGATAACCGGACAAATGTAGAAAACCGTGAAGATCAGTGCGTACGGCAGGAGGAAGAAATAGCAAGTCCTGTGATCCTTGATATCTTTCCAAAGGAAGTGAGCCGAACGCTTTTTGTTAGCTTTCCAATTGGCATAACTCATGTTTTAGGCTCTCCTTTCTTTATTGATCCAAACCGAATTCTTTTCTCTTCTTAGCCAACTCGTCGTTGATGTCACGCGTGTAATCGAGGAGTGTCTCACGAGGATCCTGATTTGCATTCATAACTTTACGACAAGCGTTGATGATGTGACGGGATGTGTAGTAACCGCCGGGAACTTCCGGAGTACCGACAACCCAATCCCACTGCTCTCTCAGCATTGCGCGCTGCTCAGCGCTCCATGCCAGCTTCTCAAACGCCTTAACGTTTGCGGAAGCGTAACGAGCGGACTCGCCCATGACGGCCTCAAGTTCCTTACCGTAGCGGGCCTGTACTTCCTCACTGCCCCACCACTGCATGAACGTCCAGGACTCTTCCAGCTTCTTGGTGGTTCCGAGGATCATCGCGCAGGTGCCCCAGCAACCGCAGGAACGGTTGATATCCTGTTTGCCGTCGCCATCCGCATCCACCGGATCGCCGTTCTCATCGACAACCGGTGTTCCGGGAAGAAGCGCCATATCCCAGAGACCGCGGATCTCAGGTGCGGAAACGACCAGAGTGTTGAAGGTGTTGAAGTCTACGAAACCGATCGGCATCTCGCCGGTACGGAAACGGTCGACGAAGTTGTAATCGGTAGGTGTCTTGTAATGCGTGAAGAACTTGGTGTAGTAGTCAAATGCTTCAACCGCAACGTCACGGTCGAGGAGAACCTCGGAACCCTTCTCATTATAGAGAGAACCGTTTCGCTGATACAGCTGTGCGAAGAAACCGTTCATATCGGGGTTCGAAACGTTGTTGATCTTACGCTCTGTCGAAGGAATACCGACGTTCATGTTGGACTTCTGGATAACCGCGAGCATCGCGATCAGCTCATCCCAGGTATTCGGGATCGTAAGTCCGAGTTCGTCGAGAATATCCTTGCGGTAGAACATCAGGTTGTAATACTGCGTCTCCGGCATACCGTATACGCCGCCGTTGTACTCATACGGTACCCAGGACGAACGCTGAAAGTCGGCGAAGCATTCTTCAAAGCTCTTGACTTTGTTGCCGTCGCCCTTGAACTGCGTCAGGTCGACGGACGCTCCACGGAGCGCATAGTTGACAGGCTCGTTGGAGTTAACATTGAGTGCAACGTCGGGACCGGTCTTGGCAACCGTTGCCGGCAGGAGCACCGCGGCGGTCATCAGGTTCACGTTGACGCCGATCTTGTACTCGGGAACGAACATATCATCGATCATGGACTTCAGGATCGTACACTGGTCACGACCTGCGAAGATCCATACCGTAATGGTCTCCATGTCTTTGTCATCGTAAATGTTACCGATGGCATTATAATCTACAACGAAGGAAGCAAGGAAGGTACGAACCTCGTGTGCAGCCTTTGCGAAGAAACCGACGCTGTCGTCCGGAACCTTGTAACCGGTACCGGAGACGATCATGTAATCGATATCAAGATTGGATTCGCTGAGGGTAAGGATCGAGCTACCCATGGAGCTGACGTTGCTCTTGAATGCAACCCAGCCGGACGGGATCTTATCGGTATCTTCCACGAATCTCTCGAGCTGCGTAGCAAGAGTGAGGGCTGCGGAAATCTGCGTTCCGCTCTCACCTGCGTAGTCTGCCAACTCATCAATAATATGGTAGAGGAACTTGTACTCCATCTCCATACCCTCGATACTGTCGGCATATTTTTCGTCGAGGTTGTAGTCACGGTCGGCATCCGGTTCTGTTCCTATATAAACAAGGATGCGACGGTAAATCTGGTTCAGACGGTATACGGAGTCGTTCATCTCGGTGAGGATGTCGCCGACACGGCCGAGCGTAACCTGAAGACGGATCGAGTTGGTGCCTTCTTTCAGATGGAAGAGATAAGGATTGCCCTTCTCATCCGAAAGGGTCTTAACGATCCAGTCGTTATCGAAATCAAACTTGATGGTGGAAACTTCCTGGAAAGGAATCTCGCCGTTGATCATAAGGGTTCTGCAGGATACAAAACCACGGGTGTAGTTCTGGCGGGTCTTGAGCGTGAGCTCATAGTAACCGTCGGCAGGTGCCTCTACCTCCCACTCGATCCACTGTCCGGCAACTTTCCAGTTGGTGCCGCCGCCCATGTTGATGATCTGCTTCTTAACATCATAGGGCTCGGTACCCGCCGTACTTCTGTCATACGTCGAGTAAAGGGACTGCGAAGATCTTGCGGTGGAGTTCTCACCCTGGATCTTGCTGCTCCAGTCGGATGTCACAGCGAGGTTTTCCTTACCTGCGATGTACTCTGCATAAGTAGGCAGTTCGGTAACCGCGCCGAGCTCAAGCTTGCGAAGAACAAGCGGCTCCTGCGTAGCGAAGAGACGGATCTCGTTCTCGCCCTCTTCAAAATAGAAGCAATACGGGGTCGTAATGTATCCGAGCTCATCGGAGACACTCGTAGACTCCCAACGGGGAAGTTCGATCTGACCCGGGCGGATCTGGTTGCCCTGGTTATCAAACTTGTCCTTTACTTCATTGCCGTTCTCGTCGATCCACGGCTTGTCCTGCCATACGCGGGGCAGCGTGATCGCGTCCGCGCCGCTGAAAGGTCTCTTACCGTTGATCTGAAGACGGAACTCCATCTCGATACCACGGGATCTGGTCGGGTCCTGATCCGGATAGTATTCCAGGTTGAGGTGATAGAAACCGGCCTGTGCAACATTAACCTTCAGGCGGACGTTGCCCGATTCCTCGACCAGAAGCACCTTGTCCTCTCCGCCGAGCGACGGGAAGGAATACTTTTCACTTCCTATGTCTTTTTCACTGTCCTTTTTCTCCGGTACGCCCGCGATAACAGACGACTCGTCAAGGACAACCTGAACGCTCTGTGCCGGCTTCGCCGCACCTGCATGATCAAGCAGATATGCATTGTACGTATCGCCGCGGCTTTCCTGCGTCAGCCGGTCGAAATCGCCGTTCTCAAGCGCGTCCTTGTACTTGGCACTGTAGTCCTTAGTACCGGTGAGTTTGCCGTAAACCACAATCGCAACGATGACTAAAATGCAGATTGCCACAAAGATTGCGGTTTTGCTCTTAAATAGTCTGCGCATTGCTTCCTCCATTCCTGCCTTATTACTTAGCATTAGCCCTCTTTTCGTCCGTTTGGGCAAAAAAGGGGCTAATACGCAAAATATTTATGATAATTGTACTAAAACCCCCTTGCATTTTCATATCAATTTTTGCTATATTTAGAGCAAATATTGCGAAATTGTGCTATTTGCTGTTTTTCTTCTTTTGTAGAATGTTTACATTTTTCGGGATTTTACGAAAAATACAGCGTTTCTTTTTAGCATTTTTGCCCAAATTCGGGCATTTGCTTTCGGCAAGATGCCGCATTTAAGGGTTTTTTTGTGCATTTTCATGGTTGGTAAATAGCAAGAATTGCAAATTCTGATGCCGCAAAGGCATTTTTCCCATTCCGGAGGTCATATATGGAGCGCAAATTACAGGGAACTTTCGAGCTGGTCCCCTTCCAGGGCAACGAATCCCTCCTCATGTACTTAAACCGTGAGACCGTGGACTATTCCACGCACTGGCACACCGCCGCGGAACTGATCATGCCGATCCAGGAATCGTACTGCGCGATCATCGGGAACCAGCGGTATGAGCTGATGCCGAACGATATCCTCTTTATCCCGTCCGGCGTGCTGCATTCGCTGGAAGCGCCCGAGAGCGGCGAGCGCATGGTCTTTCTCTTCAACGCGACGACATTTTCCTCGCAGCAGGACTTCTCCGCGCTTCTGCCCGTGCTCAACCAGCCACAGCTGATCACCGAGGAGGACGAATGCCACGACGAGGCTCTCGCGCTTGTGCACCGGATGATCGAGATCTACCCGGACCGCACGGAACCGCTGCGCACCGCCATGCTCTACTCGCATCTTCTGCGCCTGTTCGTGCTGATCGGCCAGCGCCGCGGACGCCGCGATCTTCTGGCACCTGAGGTCCGTACTCGCCGCCAGTCCGACTGCTATGAGCGTCTGAACGCCTCGCTGAACTTCATCAACAGCAACTACATGAACGACATTTCCGTGGAGGACGCGGCCAAGATCGCCGGCTTCAGCAAATTCCACTTCTCCCGCCTGTTCAAGCAGTTTACCGACCAGACATTTTGCGGCTATCTGAACCACTGCCGCATCAACGCCGCCGAGTCGCTGCTGCTGAACCCCCGCCTCTCCGTCACGGACGTGGCGCTGCAGAGCGGTTTCTCGTCCCTCTCGACGTTCAACCGCACATTCCGCACTCTCAAATCCTGTACTCCTTCGGAGTTCAAGGGCTTCCACGAGAGCCGCGGGCGCAGTTCCCGCCGCCGCCACGTGGAAAATGAGGTCAGCACAAGCAACATGCCGGCCTCCGAGAAGGGCTGAT